>JAISLT010000036.1 GCA_031277165.1 Spirochaetaceae bacterium | reverse complement strand
CCGCAGGCATCGCAGACCTTTTCCCGGGCGGGCTTGTTAAAGGTGACGTGGTAATTGGTTCCGCAGTTCCGGCAGACCCGGCGGCCCGAGAGCCGTTCCAGCACCGCGGAGTCGGGAATATCGAAGTTAACCACCCGGTCCACCGGGGAAAAACCCGCCAGGGCCTCGGCCTGGGGCACGGTCCGGGGAAAACCGTCCAGGATATACCCGTTTTGGGCGTCTTCCTGGGCAAGCCGTTCCTTGACCAGGGCAATGGTGGTCTCGTCGTCCACCAGACGCCCCCCCTCGATAATGGACTTTACCTTGAGCCCCAGGGGACTTTTCGCGGCAATGGCGGAGCGGAAAATGGCTCCGGTACTGATATGGGGAATCTTCAGCATATCCACCGCCCTCACGGCCAGGGTCCCTTTTCCCGCTCCGGGGGGGCCCAAAAAGATCAATTTCATCAGCATACTCCTTATCTCAATCTAGCCATATCCGGAACTTTAGTCTACAGCCGGTATCCCTGGGCAGGGCATCGGCGTTTACTTTTTTGCTACTAAAATTTCCCCAAAATCATACGATTTTTGAAGAAAAGACTAACCACCAAGGCGCACGAAGGAAAGAGAAAGTGGTGCTTGATGTATCCTTTGTGCTCATTTAATTGTCCGCGTAAGCGGTCTACCCCGCATCTTTGTGGTTAAAAATTCTTTTGGTTTTTTGACGGTTTCCCAACTTTGAAGAGTAAACGCCGATACCCTGTATCCCCAGACCGGCAGGCAGTTGTCGATTCGTTGGGGATAAATATGATAAGGCAGGCTCAAACCCAATGGTTTGAACCTGCCGCTGCTGAAAAACCGGATAGGGGAGGACCTGACGGCCGCCTTACCCGGACAGGGGTTAGAACCCCACGCCGGCCCCTATGGGGCGGCGGGGGAAACGGGAAGGTTAGGGAAGCGCCACCGTCGGGGTCTCTGAACTTATGCTTACGGGGTCAGTCGCATGATTGTTGGTAATTACTGCGGCTGGTGATGCATTGCCTGCCAAAGAAACTAGTTGTCCGGCCAGGAGCGAAGCAGTAGGAGTCACCACCGGCGCGGCAGTGGTGAAGGCCTTGACATAATAGGTGGGGGTACCACCACCACTATTATTACCTGTCAGGCCGAGGATACCAATCGTGTCAAGGGCGGTGCTTACTGAAGAAGTATTGTTACTAGCCAAGCCTGCCGCGGAAGGATGACCCGCGGGGCCGGCGCCGGTAATGATCTTGCTGCCATCGTCGCCAAGGGTAATAGTTTTAGTTTTCGGAAGGATGATTTCGCCGGCCTTCCGCGCGTTGCTGCCGTTAAGGTCAATCGTAACATCGTTTCCAATAATCAGGTTATCGGTCCCCACGGTGATGGTAGCGCCCAATCCCAGCGCTTTAAAGGTTGTTTCAAGCGTGGGGGGAGGGGTAGCGCTGGGGAGGGTGAAGGCCGCCAGGGTTGGTGAAGGCGGTGACGAACCGTTCTTAGCGAAGATGGCAACGTCATGCCCAATCGCCTGCCAGCCGTAATCGCCGCCGACGATGATGGTTTGATCGGCCAGGGTTCCGGTTCCCACGACCAGTTGGCCCGGACCCAGGAGTTTCGCACCGCCGCCGTTGGCCGCCGTGTCACCGAAAAGGAAGAGCCCCTCGCCAGTTGTAACCTGGAGGACTACTCCCCTTGCCAGGGTCAGGCTATGGTTTTTTAATATGCCGGCGCCTTGCCCATTAACGCTCACTATTACCGGATCGGCAGGGTCAATATCGGTGATGTCCCGGATAATCAGGCCCTGGCTGTTTATTTCAATTTGGGCGCCCTTATCAGCGGTGTCCCATTCGTAGGGAGCCCCGTCGCCGTTATCCCCTACGTATTTTGCGGTACTGGAACCGGGGGCAAAGGAGAAATTCGCGCCGTAATTCAACACCATCTTACCCGTGCTCCCCAGTCCAATGGTCTTGAACAGATTTTCGGGGTTAGCCTGCACCGTGGCAAAGTCCGGGCCGATAAAGTCACCACCCTCCGCAATTTCGATGGTCCCGTTTATCGTAATCGGTACGGTATCTGCCGGGGGAGGGATGGGCTGCCTGCTGATGTCAAAGGTCGAGGTTCCGTCCACGCCAAAGGTCACGCCCTCGTTCAAGGTGAAGGTACTCCCTGGATAGACGATAAGGTCACTGCCATTTACCAGGCTGGCGTCCTTCGCGATTACCGTATTTACCTTCGCGGAAGCGGACATTGCTACCTGGTAGGTTATGTTTTTGCCCATGGTAAGCGCCAGGTCCTTATCCTCCTTGAAGGTTACATTGCCCCCCTGCACGAAGATGGTTGAACCGTCCCCAAGAAAGAGGGTCTCCAGGGAATTAAGGGAAACGTCGTCATTGGTGGGTGTGGTTCCAAAAGTAAGATCATCATGCACCGCCAAGCCGGCGCCCGGGCCGAGTTTGAGGTCCTTAAGCCCGGTCAAAAGTTCGCCGTTGGGTTCGGTCAACACGAGCAGCCCGCCGTTCCCCACGGTGATATTGGTGATCTCATTCAGGGTCCCGTTGGTGGCAAGATAACCGTTTACCGTAAGGGTATTGCCCACACTCCTTGTGGGGGTAGCCCTGGTAAGAATGAATGCCCCCTGGTAAATTTCCGCGGGTAATTCCTCCGGGGTGATACGGCCGCTCGTAACCGTATAGGTGCGGTTGAGGCTGGGACGTACCCCGTTGAGGAGTTCGCTTACCGTATAATTATACGCGAGGAGCGCGTCAGCGTAAGCAGACTCGGGCGCACCGGGCAGACTGCCGTTGTTACCGATGACCAGATGGCCCTGCCCCGCGGCGGCCCAGGCCTGGGCCGGGGTGAATTTGTTGGGCTGGGATTCAGTGGGGGGGATTAAATCATCAGTCGCAAGGATAAGGACCGCGCCGGGCAATACGGTTACGTTCTTACCAATGACGGTGTTTCTTCCGGGATTAATGTCATTCTCCACGGAGTAATCCGCCACATCCAGGGCGTCCTGGGTCACCGTAAGGCTCCCGAACACCTCCACCGTACCCCTCACCAATAGGAAGCCGTTGGGGTCTGAAGTAATAGGATGCGTTCCCGCTCCCGCGATAAAGTTACCAACCAGTACCAGCTTGGCTCCTTCCCGCACCGTGATATTTCCGTCTATACTCGTATGATCTTCAGTCAAATAAACGGTTTTACCTGCGGGGATGATCAAATCGGTACCTAATGAGGCGGAATCTCCTCTATAGGCGATGTTCCGTACCTGGTTGGTTTCAGCGGTATAATCGTTCAGCAAGCCGTCCAGGGCCGCCCGGTCAGCTACAAACACCGTATCCGCCGGGTAGGGATAATCGCTTCCTGCCTGGGTCACATACTCGGTACTCCCCGAAGTGGGGCTTGAGCAGCTGGCCACGGTCAATAACACCAGCAGCACCAAAGCCGCGGTTCCAAAAAACAGACTCTTTTTCATCATAGAGTCCTCCTTAATATATATACACCCCGGATCAGATCCGGAATGTCCCCGGCGCGGTTAAGCGCCGGGGGTATAAAGAGGACTATGCATTGTAATTGTTACCCTGGAGGGACTATAATTACCTTGCATAGTTGCAACCCCGGCGGCAGCGTCGTCTTTGCTAGGGAGGGCGCTACCCCGGGGTCCCTCTTTATAAGAGCCCCGAAAAACTCCGGAAGCCAGGAGGCCGCCGGACATCCTTTTTATAATAAAAAGGCTACTAATAATTATACCACACTTTTGTCTAAAAATCTTGTTTTTTCCAAAAAAAAAAGGAAAAAAATGCAAAAAAAATTGCTGATCCGAATTTAGCGGGAAAATTTTGATTTGCGGTTAGTTCGTTTTATTGATATATAATGCTATATTATTCTATTTTATGCTATATATTGCCGTTTCTTGCATTTTTAATTAAAATCCGGTATCCCTGGGCAGGGCATCGGCCCTCCCTTGTCCGTACTTGTCAGAACCTTGCCGCTGTCCTACAATAACGTGAGGAATCTGGGAACTAACCGGGGGTTCGGCGGCCCGGTACGCATAATTCAGAGGAAACCATGAAGCAAATCCTTGTTA
>JAISLT010000081.1 GCA_031277165.1 Spirochaetaceae bacterium | reverse complement strand
GCGAACCGTAGGTTCATGCGCCTTGGTGGTTCCTAATTCTTGATTGGAAGGCCGGGTACATACCCCGGAGCTTGCTCCTGGGTTCTTCATTATTGTAATCAGGTCTTGATTTGTGGGTCAAGTTTAGCCTATGGACAGGGATATTCTATAGCAGAGCCTTTAGTCAAAACAAACTGCTGGGCGGCGGTTTCAATCTACCCGAACAGGTTCCTGGACAGGATTTGGATCGTGCATCTGGATGATACCCTGCATGGACTGTTCAAGATCATGGGACTTATGCATCATGTCGTGGTATCCGTCTTTTATCGCCTCGGCATTTTCCCGCAAAAGGATAAGGGCGGCGGTAATCTCGCGGCTTCCTATGGACAATTCCCCCAGGCTGTTAATAAGTTCCGTCATGGTATTGGCAAAACCGTTTATCTCTTCCGCCATGGTATTGATCAGGTTGTCGGTGGCGGAAGAACGGGTGGTGGTTTCCCGGATGCCGTCGATAATGTCCGTTAGGGTATGGCCGATATTCCGGGAATTCTCCCTGGTGGTTTCGGAAAGGCGGCGAATTTCACCGGCCACCACCGCAAAGCCCCTGCCCGCATCTCCTGCGTGGGCCGCTTCAATGGCCGCATTCATCGACAGGAGGTTTGTGTTGGCGGCGATGCTGCCGATTACCTTGATGGTGGAACCGACCCCTTCGACTCCCCGGGAAATACTTCCCACCGCTTCGATGGTTTCCTTCATGGATTCCCGGCCCTGCTTTACGTTAGTTACCAGGGTCTCGATGGCGGCCTGCCTTTTCTGGGCCATGGCGGCGGTATTGTTAATGGTGGCCACCATTTGTTCAATGGCGGCGGAGGATTCCTCGATGGCCGATGCCTGCCGCACGATCTGGTCGTTAAGGTTACTGATAAGGCCGTTGATGCCCTTCATAAACTCCAGGGATTTTTCTATCTGAAGGTTGAGGTTTTGATTGAGGTTGTCGATGGTTTCCCGGTCTTCTTCGATCAGGGAAAGGCCGTAGTGATGACAGTTGTCGGGCCGGTTAAGGCCGTTAAAAACGGCGATTGCCATGCCGTAACAGCTTCCGTAACCGCAGGTATTACAGTCATAGATATCGCCCATGCCGTATTTTCGCAGGCTTTTATAGACCTCCCTTAGGTCATCGTTGTTCGGAATTTTTAGGGTATTGTTCCCCGTAAGATCCCGGTAGGAACGGTTGTAGAGTCCCGGTTTCCAATGGCGGGCAAGCACCTTGTCAATCTTCTTTTGATTTTTCTTTATCGATACTGAACCGCCGTATTTTGCCTCCATTTCGGCCCGGCGTTTCCAAATTGGAGCTTCCAGTTTGTCCATGGGGGTCTCGCCGTTCCGGGTGCCGGTTCCGCCGTTGCAGCCCTTTTCGCAGTTAAGGCAGTCCACCAACAGGGGTAATTCGCCCTCTTTGCCGCCGCCGGACTTGATGGTCTTTGCCACATTCTCCAGATACGGATAAATTGTATGGACCCCTTCGATCTTCCGGGTTACCCTGCCGATGCCGGGACTTTCCCGTTCCGCGGTAATAAGCAGTCCGCCGGGCATAGAAAAGGTGACCGCCCGTTCCGCCGGCGGGTTGTCGTAGTCTTCGCTCTTAAACGAAGCCAGGTTCACATTTTGCCCTTCCAGATATTCATACAGGGCATTAAAGGTAATGTTAAAATCCCCGTGGCCGGTTTCGTCAAATTCCCGCCGCTTGGCAATACAGGGAGAAAACACGCCGATCTTGTAAGCGCCGTACCGGGGGTGGTATTCCCGGATCATTTTCATGATATGAAGCATGGGGCTGTCCGCCGGGGCAAGATAGGGAAGCAGTTCCGGATGGTAAATTTCTATATACGTCACAATGGCGGGACAGGGCTGGGCGATACAAAATGACGGGTGCTTTTCTTGTATGTGCTTTACGTAGGAATATACGGTAA
This sequence comes from Spirochaetaceae bacterium, assembly GCA_031277165.1. Taxonomy (GTDB): domain Bacteria; phylum Spirochaetota; class Spirochaetia; order Treponematales; family Breznakiellaceae; genus JAISLT01. The sequence goes on along the minus strand of JAISLT010000081.1, from coordinate 21,465 downwards.
GTTCCGCGCCGAAACTGACGTCAAAAACCGCCTCTACACCCCGGGCTTTTAAATAGCCGTTCAAGTTAAGGTATTGACCGGGAAAATTCGATGCCACCGCCGGAGCAACAATGGCGATTACCTTTTCTCCCCTGTCCAGGGCGGCAAAAAACGCCTCCGAATCGTCCCTAATAAGCCGGGCCTTATGGGTGCAGGCCCGGACGCAGCTTCCGCAGCCGATGCAGAGGTTATGGTTTACCGTTACTTTTTTTCCTGCCCCGTTATTGCAGTACTTTACCGGACATGCGGCGATACAGGCATGGCAGTTAACGCATTTTTCTTCATCAACCCTGATAACCGCCGATAATTCAGCTGTCCCCATAGATACCTCCCTTTTTTAAATAAAGAACAGTTGAGGCGGTTCCAAAAGCTGCCATTTTTTGGAAGGCTTCACCTTTATATTTATTCGGCATTGTACTTCACAGAGTTAATAGGGGCAAGGGTTTTTGTTGAAAAACAATGCCGGCAGGGGGTTTCAAAACCGGAATTTTAAAAGGGTACAACCCGGGTAAAGGAGTACCCAAGTGGATAAAAAACCGGAATGTGCTATACTGGACCGGTAAGTCTTACCGCCGGTGGAGGAAGGGGATGAAAAATACGGCGCCGTTTATAGTTCGCTTTATCGTTCTATTGATGATCGTGATGATCGCCGGTTCCCTTGGGACCTGCAAAAAACAGCCTTCGGGCCGGACGGAACTATGGGTGCTAAACTACTATGATACAAGCACCGTCCATGCCGCCGGTGAAATCACCCTGGTGTGGGAGGCCTTTGAAAGGGCCAACCCGGATATAAAGATTATCCGGGAAGATGCCTTTAACGATCCCTTCCATAATAAGGTGGATTCCTACGTTCGTGAAGGCCGAATCCCCGATGTGATGTACGCGTGGCCCTCGGGAAGATCCACCGAGCTTCATGCCCGGGGCCTTCTTAAAAATCTGGGACCCCTGGTACAGAGGGACAACCTTAGTTCGCTGTACTCCGCCACAGCGCTGGATCCTTCCGGCCAGGCCTCCGGGTACCTGGGGATCCTGCCCCAGGCTATTACCGCCACCAATGCCTTCTACATAAATCTGGCGGTCCTTGACGCCTGCGGCCTTGAACCGGCAAAAACATACGGGGAATTACGGGCCCAGGTTCCCATTCTAAAGGCCCGGGGTTACGAGACGGTTCTTATGGCAAATGCCGATTCCTGGGTAATGCAGTCCTGCCTTTTTTCCCTGGTGGCGGGCCGCTTCTGCGGTAAGGGCTGGGAACAGCGGATCCTTTCCGGCGGGTCCGCATTTACCGATCCCGGTTTTGTCGCGGCCCTGGACTTTATTAAAACCCTCTATGATGACGGGGTCCTCTCCAAGACCGCCCTAAGCACCGGCTATGCCGAAGTGGCAGAGCAGTTTGCCGCCCACAGGGGCGCTTACCTTATTGACGGCGACTGGCGGGTGGCGGCCTTTGTAACCGGCAAATCCACCGGTCAGGCGCTAATCCCCGTGGAAGCGCAGCGTAATATCCTAATCTCGGTATTTCCCGAAATTGAAGGGGCGCTGCTTAACCGGTCCAACTCGGTGGTGTTAGGTACAGGCTGGGGCATCAGCGCCGCTATTCCTCCCGGCTCCGTCAAAGAAGAGGCCGCCTGGAGGCTGGTAAAATGGCTTTCCGGTAAAGAGGTTCAGGAATGGCTGCTGGAAACCGGAGGAATCGCCATCCCCACCAGGACCGACATTGACGTGGGAAGCCTCCGTCTGGAACCGATGCAGGTTGCGGTGGGAAACCTTGGGAAAGAGTACGATGTGTCCACCGCGGTTATCGACGGCGCCTTTGACGAGGCGGTGTATACCCCGATTAACGAGGGCCTCCAGGCCATCGGTATGGGGACCCGCACCCCCCGGCAGGCGGCCCAGGCGATCCAATCCGCCTTTGAAGCATGGAGGGCGCAGCGCTAAGCCCGCGGGTGCAGCAAACTGCTAGTGTCCTGTGGCTTTGCGCGTACAACTCGTAAAAATCGCCGGACAGGCGATTTTTACCTTGCAAACTCCATCGGACCAAAGGTCCGTAGCGGCCCAATAATCCTGGTTTTGATGGCGTTTCCGACAAAAAAAGTTATCAAAACCTACAATTGCAACGGGCCGCTAGATCTCCGGCGTATCCCTGTATTCCGGCGGCGTTTCCGCGGCCAATTCTCCCGTCCCCGGACTGTCTCCGGCCGTTCCGGGTTTTTCCCTGCGGGGTTTTGCTGTGCCGCCGGGTTTTGTTTTTACCACAGGGGCCTTTCTGCCGGCCCCTGTGGAGGACGCCGCCGGAGGGGCTTCCCCGGACAGGGCCTCCGCCGCCAAGGATCCGGCGGAACCGGCCCCTTCCGGGGCGCTCCGCGGTCCGGGCCGGACTGTCCCGGCGGCCTCCGCCAGTCTGGCGGCGGCCCGGACCGCCCGGGCTGCCCCCAGGCCGCAGCCGCATACCCGGGCAATGTCCTCCGGTTTCGCCAGGGCGATCCCCCCAATGCCCAGGTAATGCCGGATAAGTACCGCGGCCCGTTTTGTCCCAATGCCTTCCACCGATTCCAGGGTTTTCAGCCGAAGATCTTTTGACCGGAGGATCTGGTTAAGGGAGGTGGCAAAACGGTGGGTTTCGTCCCGCAGATGCTGGAGTACCCTAAGACCCTCGGAATGCCGGGGAAGGCGCAGGGGCTCCCCGGTATGGGGCAGCCAGATCTCCTCGTCCCGCTTGGCCAGGCCCGCAAGATCGCAGTCAATCCCCAGTTCTTCCAGGACCCCCTGGGCGGCATTCACCTGGCCAATGCCCCCGTCTACCAGGATTAGGTCCGGCAATTTCCGGCCTTCCCGGAGCAGGCGGCTGCAGCGGCGCCTTACCGCCTCCCGCATGGCGGCAAAATCATCCACTATTCCCACCACACTGCGAAGCTTAAACCGGCGGTAGTTCTTTTTGTCCGGCACTCCGTTGGAAAAACTGATAAGGGAAGCCACGGGATGCCTGCCGTCAAGCTGGGCTATGTCAAAACCTTCGATCCGCTCCGGCCTGTTTTTTAAGCCCAGGATATGTTTTAGTTCATCCAGGGCCGGCCCCGCCCCCCGTTCCTTAAGCCGCCGCCGAAGATCCTCTTCGGCATTCTGCCTAACCATGGCCATCACCCTCCGGTGATGATCGTCCGAAGGAACCAGAAGTTCCGGCCGCAGGCCAAATTGCCGGTGGAACCATCTGGCGGGGAAGGATGGATCCAGGGGAAGCGATCCCTCCGGGGAAAAAATGTATATCCGGGCCGGGGGAAGCCGCTCCCCGCTGTAGTACCCGGTGATAAAGGTAACCAGGGACTCTTCCTCGGCGGAGGCGCTCCTGGTCCGGTATAGTTCCCGGCCCGTAAGCTTGCCCCCCCGCATGGAAAAGAGCGAAAAGGTGGTAAAGATTCCGCCGGCGGCCCAGGCTATATAGTCCCGTCCCTGGGGATCAAAGTCCACCACGGCGCTGGTTTCTTCCAGCTTGCCGATGGTTTGAATTGCATTGCGAAGCTGAGCGGCCCGTTCAAACCGCAGGGCCTTGGCTTCCGCCTGCATCTCGCCGTGTAATTCCGCCGCCAGGGTTTGGGTATTCCCCGACAGAAGTTTCCGCACCCGGTCCACATGGAGGCTGTATGCGGCTTCGGTGATTCTTCCGCAGCAGGGGGCAAAACAGCGTCCAATGTGGTAGTACATACAGGGGGAATGCCGTTTCCGCAGGGTCCGGCATTTACGCAGGGGAAAATTCCGGTCGATAATGTCCAGCATATCCTCCATGGCCCCCACGTTGGGGAAGGGCCCGTAATAGGAAGAGCCGTCTTCAATCACATACCGGGTCTTTAACACCCGGGGATACGCCCCCGATGTAAGCCGAATGACGGGGTAGGTTTTTCCGTCCTTAAGGTTAATGTTGTACTTAGGGCTGTGCTGCTTGATTAGGGTGTTTTCCAAAAGCAGGGCTTCAAATTCATCCTTAACAATAATTGTTTCAATGCTTGCCACATGGCGGAGCAGGGTCTGGGTTTTAATGTCCTTTTCGCCGGAAAAATACGAAACCAGCCGGTTCCGCAGGATCCGGGCCTTGCCCACATATATGATACGGCCTTCGCCGTTTTTCATAATATATACCCCCGGTTCCCAGGGGGCTTCCATGGCAATCTCTTTAAGGTCCATAGGTTAAATTACCGATATTATGGGTACTATATGAATAATTCGCTTAAAAGTGCCCTTACAGCGGTAGTATTGTATAGTTTTTCCCTGGGTTTAACCAGCCCGGCCCTGGCGGCGGCGGAAGCCTCCCTGCTCCTGGGGCTTTCCGCGGGCTGGCAGGGGGTGGAAAACCGTGTCCAGGTGGAAGAACTAGAGTCGCTGCGGCCCCACCGGGTTCTGGCCCTGTCTTCCGCATGGACCGGTTCTCTTTCCGAAGGGGCCGCATCCGGGAAAAACCAGGACGAAGAAATTATGGCCCTTTACGCGGCCTGGCGGAATTTTCCTGCCCAGGAGCCGGCGGTGGATCTGGCCCTTAGCTTTGACGAAGCCTCTCCGGACCGGTTTAAAGACAGCAGGGGCCGTTACCAGGTGCAGACCGGCCCGGCGGTTCAAAGCGTAAACGGCCCCTGGGCCCGGTACGGCCCAGGGGCGGCCCTTTTCCTGGGAAACCGGGGAACATCCGCCCCGGTAACAATCAGGCCTGGGAGTTCCGCCCTGTTTGCGCCGGGCAGGAGTGTCCGGGATTTTACCCTGGAATTTTGGGCGTACCCGAACGCCATGGAAAACGGCGAGCAGCTTCTTTCCTGGACGGCGGCGGGGAATCAGCGGATCTTTTGCGAAGCCCTGCGGAACAGACTTAAATGGACCTTCCAGGAACTGTTCCATTCCCCCGGCGGCGGAGGATCGGGGCTTACCATTGTGCTGGAAGGCAGAACCCCCCTGGTTCCCAGAACCTGGAGCCACCACCTTATCCGGTACAACGCCGATTCGGGGCTGCTGGAGTATCTTATCAACGGTAAAATCGAAAACATCGCCTATACAAGCGCCAGCGGCGGCGAGGGGGGCGATGTGTACACCCCCCGGCTTAACCGGGACGGGGCCTTTGTGCTGGGAGGCCGGTTTTCCGGGATTCTCGATGAATTTCGTATCTATAACAGGGTTATTACCCGTCCGGGCAGAACCGCCCTGGAAAACAGCGGACGAACCAGCCTGGACCTGCCGGAACTGGCAAAATTCCCCCGCAGCGGAGGCCGGATCGAAACCCGGGCATTGGACCTTGGGGAACGGAATTCCAGGGTCCTCAGGATAGAAGCCGCCGGGGGCCGCCTAAGTCAAGTCCGGGGACAACGGCGCATGGCGGTAAAAAATACCTATGCGGGCCGGGGTAGCTTCCGGTTTCCCGACAATTCGGCGCTGCAGTTTTTTATCCGGGCGGGGGAAGAACCCTACCAGTTTAGCAGGATCCCCTGGATCCCCATTGTCCCCGGCGAACCGGCGCCGGAAACGGTACGGGGCCGGTATGTACAGGTGGCGGCGGCCTTTTATCCCAGCGGGGATTGTGAAACCACCCCGTACCTGGAAGAAATACGGATTGTGTACGATAAAAACGAAGCGCCCTATCCTCCTTCGCTGGTCACAGCCCGGGCCCTGGACGGGGCCGTGGAGCTCTCTTGGCGGCCCAGCCCCGACGAGGACACCCGGGGATATTTAATCTACTACGGAACCACCAGCGGAGTGTACTACGGTGAAGGGGCCCAGCCGGGACCTTCCCCGGTTGACGCGGGGAACAGGACTTCCCTGCGCATTGAAGGCCTGCGGAACGGCACCCTGTATTTCTTTGCCCTGGCCGCCTATGACGGGAGCGGCCGCCGGCCGGAGGAACTGCACCCCGGCAAATTTTCCAAAGAGGTTAGCGCCCGGCCCCTAAGGATGAATCAATGAATTTTGAAGTGGGCGATATTTTAGACCGGGCCAAGGGTTCTTCCCGGGTGGGGGATCATGCGGAAGCGGAACGGCTGCTCACGCAGTACCTGGCAAAGGTGCCGGAGGACCGGGCGGCCCATCTTCTTTTGGGAGCCACCCTGGCCAAAGAAGAAAAGCTTGTTGATGCGGCGGATGAATTTTCCACCCTGCTGGCAAAAAATCCCCGGGATGTGGAAGCCCTGAATAACCTGGCGGTTATTTACCGCCGGCAGGATAAATTTCAAGAGGCCCTGAATGCCCTGATGGAAGCCGTCGATATTGATCCCCTGCGGGCGGAATTTCATTACAATATCGGAAACATCCATAAACAACTGGGAAATCTAAAGGCCGCTTCCATGGCCTATGCCAAGGTGGTGGAATTAAATCCCGATTATGTCCATGCCTACAATAATCTGGGAACTATCTACGAACAGCTCCATGAATACGACAAGGCCTACAACATGTTCCGCAAGGGCCTGGCCCTGGATCGAAACAACCCCACCCTCCACTTTAATTACGGCATTGCCCTGGAGGCAAACAACCGCTTTGAAGACGCCCTGAATGAATACAAGGCCGCCCTGCGCAGCAAACCCGGCTGGTTTCAGGCAATGAACAACATGGGGATTATCTATTTTAAGCAGGGCCAGCACGGCAAGGCCATAGATACCTTTCACAGGATTCTCCATGTGGATCCCCTGAATGCGGAAGCCCGGAACAACATGGGGGTGGTTCTGGCGGATCAGGGCAAAACCAAGGAGGCGATTGAAAATTACCGCCGGGCCATAGAGGCGGATCCAAAATATGTCAAGGCGGTGGTAAACCTGGAGCGGGTCCTGGAGGATACCGGTGATTTTGCCGATGCGGTGGTGGAACTGGAAAAACTTATTAAACTGGTTCCCAACAGCGCCGACATCCGCTGCCGCCTGGCTTCGCTCTACCTTAAAATGGAACGGTACCCCGAGTCCCTGCAGCAGGCCAAGGCCGCCCTTGACTGGGAACCGGAAAATATCCAGGCCCTAAGGATCCTGGGTACCGCCCAGCGTATTATGGGCAGCGATGCGGAGGCCAAGAAAACCTTCGAGAAGATCCTAACGGTGGATCCGGGAAATTATGCATTTCATCTGGATTTGGCGGATATTCATTTTAAACACAAGGAATACAAAGAAGCCGAAAACCGGATCATGGCCTTCCTTACCCGGCGGCCCAATGACCGGGAAGCCAAGATGCTTTTAGGAAAACTCTACGCCGCCATGGGAAACCGGGCCCATGCGATTCAGATCTTTGAAGAACTGGCCAAGGCGGATCCGGGCGATACCGAAGCCCTAAGCGCCGTGGCGGAACTGCACAAAGATGCGGGGGAAGTAGAAAAGGCCCTGCGCACCGCGGATAAACTGGTAAACATCCAGGGACAGCGGGCAACCCCCGATGATCTTACGGATCTGAACGAATCCCTGGCATTTTACGAAAAGGCCGTTAAGGCCTATTCCTCCGACCTAAGCTCCATGTGGGACAAAAACCTTAAGCTCCTTCAGGAAGCGGCGGCGGAAAATGACCACCCCGAGGCAGAAGAGGAAGACCTGTCCTTGCTGATGGGGACCGCAGAAAAAGCTCCCCCGGTGGACGAAGAAACGGAAGCTCTCTTTATTGAAGACCCGGAGGAAGAGGCGGAGGATGAAGAGGAACTGTTTATGAACGAGGAACTGCCCCTTGTTGACGAAGAGCAGATCCCCGACCTTTCCCTGGACAGCCTGGCGGAACCGTCTTTTTCTCCCTCCGAATCCCCCCAGGGATCCCATGAACCGTATTACGCCGAGGATGAACCGGGGTATCCGCCGCCGGAGCAGATGCCGCCGGAACCGCCGGCACAGCCACCCCAATCGCCGCCTCCGCAGATGCCACAGTATCCGCCCCCCCAGCAGCCGCAGTCGCCGGAGGAACAGCCGCCGCCGCCTCCGCAGATGCCGCAGTATCCGCCTTCTCAGCAGCCGCAATTGCCGGAGGAACAGCCGCAGATGCCGCCGCCACAGCCGCAGATGCCGCCGCCACAGCCACAGATGCCGCCACCGCAGCCACAGATGCCGCCACCGCAGCCACAGATGCCGCCACCGCAGTATCCGCCGCCGCCACAGCCGCAGATGCCGCCGCCGCAGTATCCGCCGCCACAGCCTCAGATGCCGCCGCCGCAGTATCCGCCGCCGCCTCAGATGCCGCCACCGCAGTATCCGCCGCCGCCACAGCCGCAGATGCCGCCACCGCAGTATCCACCGCCACAACAAGCGCCGTATCCGCCGCAATCGCCTCAGATGCCCCATCCGCCGGAGCCTCAACCCCAGTATCCGCCGGGGGACGGGCCGGAATCTCTGCCCATTGATGAAGAAAACGGCGAATTGACCCTGGAGGATGGGGGGGAAGAATATCCCCAGGAATGGCCGGAAGAGGATCCTTCACTTCCGGGGACCGGTGAAGAGGGGCCGGAGGAAGATCCCGGAGAAAATGGACCCCCCGTTGACGGGGAAGAACCGGAGGATGTTTTTGGAGAAGGGGAATTAGAAGATCAATTTCCTCCCCTCGAACCGGAACTGCCGGAGGGGGATCCTCTTTCCGGGCCGGAACCGCCGGAAGAAGAAGCGGCCTTCGGGCCGGATCTGCCCGAAGAAGAATTTTTTCCTGAACCGGAACTGTCCGGGGAAGATGCCCCTCCGGAGCCGGAATTGTCCGAAGAGGGGGCCCCGGAGGAAACGCCTGATCCAGCCCCGGCGGACATGGAAAATGTTCCGCCGGAAAGCTCCGCCGCCCAGGGTGAAAGGCCGGAAAACGGGGGGGTAGACAAGGACTCGATCCTGGGGCTGATGCACTACCTTAAAGGTTTGGCGGACACCCTGCCGGAAAAAAAGAAAGAAAGCTTTATGAACAGCGATGTCCGGCTTTCTATGGAAAATGTGATCAATACGCTGGGGGGAAAAGAAGCCCCCGGCGGTGAAACAAAAAAAATAAAGTCCGAGGGGCCTCCGCCGGAACCCCTGGGGCATCCCCTACAACGGCCCTTTGAAGAAACCCTTGCGGGGGCTTCCACGGCACAGGAAAAGATCGCCGGAACCCTTTCGTATCTGAGCAAGCTTTCGGGTTCCATACAGGATAAAAACCTTTTTTCGGCCCTAAGGCAGAAGGTTCAAAATATTATGGCGCGTATTAAGGCTGTTACAGATAAGAGGAAAAAAGATGGCCGCTGATATACATAGTAAGATTGAAGAGTATATAAAAACCATGCCCAGCCTTCCTACTTCGGTGGCGAAAGTGCTGGAGGTCTGTAACAATCCCCAAACCAGCCCCGCGGATTTAAACCATGTGATATCCCTGGACCCGGTTTTGGTGGGCCGGGTACTTAAACTGATCAATTCCGCATATTATGGCCTGGGTCAACAGGTAACCAGCCTGGTCCGGGCGATCATTATGCTGGGGATCAACACGGTAAAAAATCTGGCCCTGTCTTCTGCGGTATTGGGCAACCTTAGTTCCAACAAAACCACCGCGGGTCTTAACATGGAAGGATTCTGGCGCCATTCCCTTTGCGTGGGGGTCGCCGCCAAAATTATCGCAAAAAAACGGGGGGTAGACATCAAGCAGGCGGAGGAGTATTTTACCGCGGGGCTCCTTCATGATATTGGAAAAATAGCCCTTAATGCGGTACTGGCCAACGATTACATGCTTACCATCAGCGCCTCCGACAGGGAAAGACTTTCTTTGGTTAGGATGGAGGACAGGAATTTAGGGATCAACCACTGCACCGCGGGGGCCATGATCGTAAGGGCCTGGAAGCTCGAGGGAGCGGTGGGCGATGCCATCATATACCACCACAACCACCTGGATTATGAGGATGCCCACAAGGATGTACTGTACACGATTATTCTGGCAAACCGCTTTGCCTCGGAGATGGAAATTGGCTTTTCCGGCGACAGACGCCCGGAAAAACCGGGCCCGTCAATCTGGGAATTTCTGGGCATAGACTCCGGCATCTTTGAAGAGATCCCGGACATTGTAAGCGGCGAAATAGAAAAGGCCGAGGTGTTCTTAAAACTCCAGGGATAGGGTTTGCCGGGGGCTAACGGGATCTTAGGGCTTCCACATGACGGTACCGGAACAGCATGTCCACAAAGGCCCGGTCCTGTACCGGGGGCTTGGCAAAATACCACAGATGGCTGGGACAGCCCCCGGTACAGTCGGATGCCCCAAAGCCGGGCTTTCCCCCGGCGGCGGACCGCACCGGAGTTCCCCCCAGGGCGGCCAATTCCGCAGAAAGGGCACATTCCAGATTACGGTAGGACATAAACGGAAGGGCCCGGATGGATCCGGCCAGGGGGGTAAGATAATCCAGATGCCAGTGTTTTTCCTTTCCTTTTTTTCGCAGATGCCTGTTTATGCGGGACCGCAGATTCTTCTGCGCCGACCCGGCGTATACATACCAGCCCGGCTTAAACCGGAGCGTCCCCAGGCTTCCCACCCCGGTTTCTTTTTCTTCGGTTAATTCCAGGATCACAAGGTACGATCCCCGGTCCGATTCCGCCAGGTTTCCATGGCTCAGGTCAACCGGCACGGAAGCCCTGGCAAGCCCGGCGCGGCCCTGGCTGTCCAGCCGGAGCAGCGCCGCATGGACCAGCACTTTTCCGGACCGCCGGGTTTTGCCGGACTTTGCCGGTGTGCCCTGCTCCCGCCGCTTTTTCCCGGCGGCGGCGGGTTCCGCGGCCTTTCCCAGCCGGGAAAGGCCCGCCGCCAGCGCAGGATCCGTGTGGAGGTTGGGGATAAACACCCTGGGCCTGCCGTGGACTATAACAAAGAGTACATGGCAGACGTAGCCCCGGCGGCTTAGGACGGCCAGTTCTTCCAGATGTTTAAGGGCCCGTTCGCTTGGAGCGTCGGGAAACATGGCAACCCCCTGTTCAACCAGGGAGCAGGCCTTAACTTCTACCAGATGACGCTGCCCCCCCTCGCCGGTGCAAAGAAAATCAAACCGGGAATTACCCAAAGTATATTCGGGATGCACATCCCTAAGGCCGGGGATAATTTTTTTAAGGATTAAATCCTGGGCCGCCCTGTTGGCCCGGGAAGAAAAAAGCGGAACAATACTTTCCCTGCCATCCGGCCCGCCGGGGTAGTAAAGACCCACGGCAGTGTAGGCGGTCTTGGCTGCCTGGACCCTGCCCCCCTCCGCACGTTTTTCCAGGATCATCCTAATTCCGGGAATATCCCGGCCCCGGAACCCAAAAAATTCAATGAGCCGTCCCGGATTGGGACAGTGGCAGGGGATTTCTTCCCCGTCTTTGGCGATAATTAAAAAACGGTTTGGCCGCCTTACAAAGATCGCCTCCCGGTCATTTAAAAAAAAACGGTCCTTCACGGTTTAACGGAATTTCCCCGGCCTGGCCGTATTATGTCCCATTGGGTAATAAGCATGGCGCAGAGCATAAGAAAAAATCCCAGCACGGTCAGGGATTTAAGTTTTTCGTTCAGCAGCACTATACCCCCAAAGGCGGCAAAACTCCCCTCCAGACAAAGGATGATTGTGGCATGGGCCGGGGGGGCGTCCCTTTGGGCCACCACCTGCAGGGTATAGGCAATTCCCACCGATGCAAGGCCGCCGTACAGAATGGGAATTGCCGCCCCTGACAAAATTGCCGCCCCATGGGGGTTGTTAAAAAATCCCCCCAGGGTTTCCCATTTTTGGATACTGCCGGGAACCAGGGAAAGGGCCCAGTCTTTTATAGACCGCTCCACGGTAAGGGCTGCGAAGAATGCGTATATTCCGCACCAGGCAAACTGCCCCGACGAAAGAACCAGGGGATCCATGCGCTGAACCAGGTGATCGATAAGAAGGATGTGGCAGGCCCAAAAGACGGCGCTGATAATGGTAAGCCCGTCGCCGGGATTAAGGGTCCCCATATCTTCGGGCATAGAGATAAAATACAGCCCCCCCAGGGCAACGGCCATACCTATCCATGTGGGAAGCCGGGTCTTCTTTTTTAAAAAGATCCCAAACACCGGCGTTAAGACAACGTACAACCCCGTGATAAAACCCGCATTGCCGGCGGTGGTAAACAAAAGCCCCAGTTGTTGAAAAGCCACGGCAAAAAAAAGCACCGTCCCCGCCGCGAAGGTCATGGCAAGCTGCCTGCCCGTTTCCGGCAGCGCCTGAAGTTTCCTCTGGGACCGCTGAAAAAAGATCAGCGGAAGGAGGGAAAGGCTGCCAAGAATAAACCGGATCCCATTGTAGGTAAAGGGCCCCACGTATTTCATCGCCGACGACTGGGCCACAAAGCCAAAGCCCCAGATTCCGGCGGTTAACAAAAGAAGTATATCTGCCCTAACGGCTCGCTTGTTCATTGTTGTATGGTAACGGGAAAAACCGGGGGTGTGAAGGTCCCTTTAAAACTCCCTTGATTTTATAAAACCCCCGGGTGTTTCCCAACATTTTTTTAGTCTTGTAAAAGCTTCTCCTATTCCCGGCATTCAAAAATCACCGGCCCCTCCTTTACCCTTATGGTACCGCCGCCTATGTGGAGGGGGGCGCCGTCGATCAGGTTGGTATAGCTTCCCTCCGGAACAGAGACAGAAAACGTTCCCCCCCGGCCCCTAAGGCAAAAAATTCCAAAAAGGCTTCGGCCCCCAAAGGCGGAGCCCCCGCGGTGAACCCCCAGCAGGGTTTCTGCATCCAGGGCCTTTACCGTATATGCCGAGGATGCAAAGAGCGGATCCCCCCTAATCCGGTAGAGGACCCGCATTAGGGGGGAAAGATCCATTCCGGTATTCCAGTCCACCGGATCCTTGTCAAAAAGACTGGGACGAAAATCGCTGGCCGCCTCTTGTCCCCCATAAAGCAGGGTAAGGCCCTTTTGAAAATAATTAAAGGCCGTCCAGTTATACAGGGCCCCCTGGTTTCTGATACTGTGGGCGGCCCTGTTTTTGTCGTGGTTTTCCAGGTTCCGCAGTTTTACATAATCCGCGGGGTATATATATTCCTGGGAATTGATCTTGTCCGCATAGGAGGCAAGGCTTACCGAACCGTTAAGGTACCCCTCGAAGGCGGAAAAAATGTCGTAATCGTAGCAGACATCAAAGGCCCGGAACAGTTCCGCATCCGAATGGCAGACAAAACCCCGGGCCCGGTTTTCCAGTATAAAGGACGGTTCCACCGATTCGGCAATCCAGATGCAGCGGGGATTTACCCTGGAGACCTCCTCCCGGGCCCTAAGCCAGAATTCCAGCGGTACCAGGGGGGCCACATCGCAGCGGAAGCCATCGACGATGCCGGCCCAGGTCTTAAGGGTCTCGATCTGGTATTCCCAAAGCCCCGAAGAAGGATCGCCGTAATCCAGGTCAACCACGTCCCACCATTCCCCTATTCGGCTGCCGGGCCCTCCGCCGGGCCCCCGGTAGAACCACCGGGGATGCTCCTGGGCCAGCACAGAATCCGGGGAGGTATGGTTGTACACCACATCCATAATACAGATAATTCCCCGGTCATGCATGGCCCCCACCAAACCGGTAAAATCTTCCATGGCGCCCAGTTCGGGATTAATCCCCCGGTAGTCGGAGATTGCATAGGGGCTGCCCAGGGAACCCTTGCGGCTTTTCTTTCCGATGGGGTGGACCGGCAGCAGTTGGATCATATCTACCCCCAGATCCCGGATCCGGTCCAAATCCGCCTCAAGCGCCTTAAAGGTCCCTGCCTGGCTGTGGTTTCGTACATAGACCTGGTAGATCACCCTGTTACGCAGATCCCTGCGGGTTTTTATTTTTGTATCCATCATAATAAGTCTATACAGGTCCTAGGCCGCGTCAAGATCCCTGGATTTTTCCTTGCCGGGACTTGGGGCCGTTTTCATCCGGATAAACACAATCGCCTTTATGGTCAACAGAAGGATCAGGAATATCCGCAAATGCAAGGAATCGGTAAGGATAAAGATCGGGGTAAGCAGGGCGCAGACAAAAAGAAAGATGGAAATTTTTTCTTTTTTTGTGAGCCCCACGGAACGGAACCGTTCGATCCGGGGACCAAAAAAACGATTGTTCATAATCCACCGGTAAAGCCGGGGTGAACTTTTTAAAAAACAAAAAGACGCCGCCAGTAAAAACGGAGTTGTGGGAAGTATCGGAAGGATAATTCCCACGATGCCCAAGGCAACAAGGATTATCCCCAGAACAACAAATAGTATCTTAGTCAGGTTCATTCCGCCTCCGAGGAGCCTGTTGCATCTGTGGATTTTTTGCATATTCATGCAAAAAATCCCGATTATCCGGCGTCCTTTTGCAGTTTGCTGCGCTTCGCGCAGAATAGTTTGTTTGCCCGGGCCACGTTCAAGCATATATTTTCCCCATGGTTATGTAAAGGTTTGCCCCTCCCATGGCCGGGGCCTTCCCCTGGGGTTACATCATATCTTCCTGCGGAATATCCGCATCAGGGCCTTAAGCTGTTTATCCCCGGTGGCCGCCAAAAGAACAATACCGGCGGCGGAAAAGATTAGGCCCTGGAGAACCAGGGGAAGGCCGTACCGGAAAAGGCGGCCCCCCATGCCGGCAAAGAATAGGTTTATCCGGGGACCCAGAAAGACCACCGGTACAGCGGCGGCGGCGGAAAAGGCCATAAGTTTTACCGCATACAAAGCCGCAGGTCCCAGGGAACTGCCCACGGAAATGTTGGGGTTGCGGCCCAAAAAGGCCAGGAGCAGCGCCGTATTTACCCCGCTGGCCACGGTTAAAGCCAGGGCCACGCCGGATCCTTTCATGGGGCCCACCAGCAGGGCGGCCAGAATTATGTTCACCGCAAAGGAAAGAATTCCCGCCGCGGTGGGGGACCGGGAATCGCTCTGCGCATAAAAGGCCGGGGCCAGAATACGGTTCAGGGCAATAAAGAAAAGGCCCGGCATGTGGAACACAAAGGCCCCATAGGTTAGGGCCACCGATTGTTCATCGAAACTCCGGGCTTGAAAGAGGAACCGTATAAGGGTTTCACCCTGGGCAAGAAAAAAAAAGGTAATGGGAATGGCAATAAGGGCCATAATGTCTATGGCTTGGGCAAGCCGCAGGTTATACTCCTTCCAGCGGCCGGATTTAGCCTGCTCGGCAAGATCCGGCAGCAGCACCGTACCGATGGAAACCGCAAAGACCCCCAGAATCAGCTCCTGAAGCCGGAGGGAATACTGCAGGCTTGAAACCACCCCCTCCCCGGCGCCCCCCGCCAGGGCGGTGGATACCAGATCGTTAAGCTGGTAGGCTGCCATTCCTACAATCGTGGGCCCGATAAGCCGAAGCACGGTCCTGGTACCGGGGTTTTTTATGGCCCTTTTTAGGCCGGTAAAAAAAAACCGGAAACCCCGTTTCCACACAAAGGGAAACTGTATGGCCGCTTCCAGGAATCCCCCGATAATTATTCCCGCCGCCATAGCCCTGGCGGGATTTTTTGTAAAGGGAGAAACAAGGTAGGCGCAGGCGATGGTAACCACATTAAGCAGAATTGGCGCCAGCCCCGAGGGGGCAAAAATGTGGACGCTGTTGAGGATCCCCTGAAAAAGGGCCGCGATGGAAATAAAAGCCAAAAAGGGAAACATAAGCCGTGTAAGGAACACCGTTTCGTCAAAGGCCGTCATATTAAAAAAAGTGATAAGCAGGGGACAGAGGAGTATACCCAGGGCTGCGGCAAGGCTGACAAAAAATGTAAGGAAGGTAAATATACAGGAAATAAATTCCCCGGTCTTTTCCCGGTCCCCTTCCAGCAGATATTCCTTTAAGGTGGGAATAAAGGCCACCGCAATGGACCCCTCCGCAAAGAGGCGGCGAAACAGGTTGGGGATCATAAAGGCCACCGAAAAGGCATCCGAAAGGGCGGTGGTTCCTAAAAGGGCCGCCTTGGTCATTTCCCGGAGCAGTCCCAGTACCCGGGAGGCCAGGGTAAGCAGGGACAGCACCGATCCGGACCGCAGCAGGGAGCGCTGCCGGGAGGGAAGGGGGCTATTTTTTTCCGGGGGCCGTTTTTCTTTCACCGGTCCCCATCCGCGGGTTTTATCTTCAGCGCCGCCAGTTCCGCACCGGCGGCGGCTTCTTTTTCCATCGCCGTACAGGTTCTTTCCAGCCCCAGGGAAGCCTCGTCCCCCGGATTGTACCCTGCGGCTATGAGCAGTTCCTGCATAAGCAAATCAAGGTTCACCCTTCGCTGCCGGGCCGCCAGGGCCGGCAGCCGGCCTGCCATATTTTTTACCTGTTCCCGCAGGGCTGCCGTTTCGGATCCCAGATCCCGCATATGATCTTCGATTTTTAGGATCCGCCGCTCCGCCTCCGGCGCCAGGGCCGCCTCTCCCCTGGTCCGGGCCATATCAAGCCGTTTCCGCCACCGGCCCCGTTGATCCTCCAGATCCGCCATGGTTTTTTCGTTGAGTTTTATGGTGGTAATAAACCCAAGGATATATTCCTTTGCCGCGGGAAGATCCATCCCTTCGATATTGTCCAGGGTTTTCATATTATCCAGGGTTTTCATATCGTCCGGAATTTCCATGGGGTGTCAAATTTCATCCGGCATTATACACCATGGGGTTGAGTTTGTCAGGTAAGGAATCAGCTAATCCCTTACCTGACAAAGCAAAGAAAGGACCACCTTCCAACGGTTTAAAAAAAGATCGATTTCCGCCCGGACCCGTTTTAGGAACCCCAGGTCCGACGCCGGGGGCCGCCTGCCCTGGGTCCCGGCGCAATCGGGAAAATGGGCCCAAAGGTAATCCGCCTCATCCAGCAGCGCATCGAGCCCTCCGGGGTTTACCGCACCGGTAAGCATATCCCTTAGTTCTTCCAGCAGGGCCGCTTCGCGCCGTACAAGGGTTTCCAATTCAGGAAGACCCCGGCCTTCCCCGCCGGAGCCGCCGGAATCTTCCGCCGGACTTCCCCCGTGCGAAACCCCGCCCTGGGCCGTTTTCTCCGGGGAAATTTCATCCCCTGGGGCCCCTTCCTGCGGAACTTCTGTCCGCCCCCCCCCCTCAAGCAGTTGTGCCGCCTCTTCCACCGTAAGGGTCTGCAGCCCCAGGGGAAGGCCTGTCCCTGCCACATCTCTGATCCGGCGGTCCGGGGCAAATTCCTGCTCAAAGAGGCTGCGGTAGGTCCTCATCGCGGGGTCGCTCCTTACCGGTTGATTTGTCTTGGACGGGACATTAAACGTGCCGGGCCGGAAGACGGCCGCGCCGTTGATAAGGCCGGTAAGGCGGTTCTGGGCTGTCAAGGAAGCCAGATGGTTCGGACTGGACCGGGCGTGGGTTCTATCCATGGTGAAAGAAAAATCAATCCCCGCGGTAATGATTTCCCCGGTACTTAAGCGCCGGGCCAGTTCTACCGCGGTAAGGCCCACGGAACCCAGCGGGGGCAGGGCCGGGGGAAGGAGCCCCGCGGCTTGGATCCTGTCAAAGATCCGCAGGCTGGTCCAGGGGGTAAAGAAAAAATACACCGGCCCCCCCAGGGCTTCCGCACTGGAGGGGTAGGCGGACAGATCCAGCGCCGCAGGGATCTGTGTATGCCCCCGGCCAATAAAATCCCGCTGGTTCCAAAACTGACTTTCCAGGATCACCGCCAGATCCGGGGTAATTCCCCGCTCCCCCAGAGAGCCCAGGCAGGTATCTACGCATACCACGGCAAAGGGCCGGGGAAACCTGTGTAATACGGAGGATCGCCGGAGCCGGTCCAACAGCGGATCCAGTGAAGGCCCCGCCCCAAGGACCAGCACCGGTTTATCCCCAAAGTGGAGCCCCCCCATGGGCCGGGAACCCCTTAGGGCCGCCAGATTACGCAGGACATTCCGCATAAAACGGCGGCCCAGCTTAACCAGGGTCATGGCGTTTCCCCACTGCCGGGCAATATCCCGGCGTAAAAAATCCGCCAGCGCATCATAGACGGCGCTGTCCAGCTGCCAGCCCCCGGAAAATTTTACCATCACTACCCGGCGAAAAACCCTGGCCCCCCATTTTTGCCGGACCAATCTGCACAATTCCGCCCCGTCCGCAGCGCCGGTAAGTACAAGCCGGGGATGAAGGAGTATGCCGCCCATGGAAGACCGGGACAGGTCAAGCAGGGCCGCATCGGTCTCGACACAAAGTACGGCGGAACCGGGGCCGGAACGGGAGAGCAGGGTTTCAAGGCCGTATCCTAAAAGCGGCGAAGGACAAAAATACAGGGTCCTATCCTGGTTAAGTACCTGGGCCGCGGTTTTTTCGGCCTGGGCCACGGGGTCTATGATCGAAAGCAGGGTTTTATTCTTGTATGTAATGGAACAACCCCGCCGGGCAGGTGTTTTTTCCGGCGGCGCGTCACGGTACATCAAAACTGATCTGACAGTATAAAGGGTAAAAAGGCTGCAAAAAAATTGTTTTCAAATTTGGGGCTTTGGATAAACGCCGAATTTAAGTCCATATCCAGGGTATTGTACATCCATCCCTGGCTGTAAAATTTGGCGGTATTTTCCCTGGTGGGTTCGTCGGGGACGGTTTCTTCCGCAGCGGTAAGGACCACAATGGAGTCCCCCAGGGTAAAGGGCGCCGAGGGCGCTCCCAGGGGGCTTGAAAAAGCAATGCGCCAAAAATTTTCGTTATATGCGGCCTCTTCCAGCTCCGGGTGGCTCGCCACGTCCAGGGTATTAACAAATAACCGTACATTCCACTCCTCCACCCGTCCCCCCAGGTTGCCGTAGTTTAGGCTCACCGGACCAAAGGCAAAACCTGTAAAGCCCGCGGCGGGACTGTCCGCGGGCAGATCCCCCCCGGAAGTTTTTTGGCCGTCAATATAAGCAAAAAGGCTTTGGCCGTTTTCCCCGGCCCGGGCGCTCAACTCCTCTACCTTGTCCACCAGGTACTTTTCAATGCGCCCTCCCTCGAATCTGTTCATATACGTGCGGACCTTGGTAAGATTTTCCGCCAGGGACATATCCGGAACCTGGGATGTTCCCTCCGCCCGGAAAAATGCCCAGCCGGCGGGGGTTTTTAACACCGGGCTTAGCTCTCCCCGGCTAAGGGAAAGCACCCTGTCCCGGTCCGCCTCTTCGGAAAGCTCCGTAAACATTTCAAAGGCCATCCGGGGCCCCATGTCTCCTCCCCGGTCCTTAAAGGAATCGGTGGACTGGTTTCGGGCGGCATCCTCAAAGGAGGACCTTCCGCTTTGTATGGACTCCCGCACCTGGGCGGCGGCCCTTTCCTCCCCCAGGGTAATCTGCGAAAAATGCACGATCCTAAAGAGGGCCGGATTAGCCGCGGCAAAGGAGGCCAGTTCCGAATCGGGGTAGGCGGAACGGGAAATAGACACCAGCTCAAAACTCCGTTCGGGGGAAGCCATGGCGCCGATAAAGGCCTTTTCCGCCGACGAGACCCGCAGATCCATCAAACTGTCGATATATTTCCTGGTAATATGCGCTTCTTCCGTGGCCCGCCAAAGGGTAAGAAGATCGTTTTTATTATAATTGCGGAATTTAACAGAGGAAAAACTGCCGTCTTCCTGAAATTCCGGCAGCTTCGCCACCTGTTGGTCAATTTCCCTGCCCGGCGCCGTATACCCGGCACTTTTCATTTCGTCCAATATGGCCGTATGGACCAGGGTTCTAATAAAGGCCTGATACCAAACCCGCTGGGCGGTCTCTGAATCTGTCCGGTAGTCACTCTGTAGATCAAAGTTTAAGGAAGCGGCGGTATCCCTAAGAACCCGTGAAAAGTAATTATTTTCCACATATGCGATGGGAACCCCGTTATAATAACCCATGGTTAAATCCTGGACCCCGCCCAGCCCCCCGGTGGGCATGGCAGGCAGAAACACAAAGACCACTACGACAATAACCAGGATTAGAATGGTCCCGGTAAAAATAAACGGATGAGCCTTAAAGCGATTTTTAAGCTCTTCAAGCCCCGATTCTTCCCCGGCGGGCCTTTTAGATTTGGAAGCCATGGATACCCTCTTAAGATTATTCGCTGTGACGGGTTTATACCCCGGCCCCTGGGGGCTTACCACGGAGTATACACTAATCATGCCCCAAAAAAAAGACTTTGTCAATTGAACGCGCCTCCGTCGGGGCCGCCTATTCCCCCTGTCCGGCCTGTATATCAGCCCCGTACCGCGACCCCCTTGACCAAATTTCCCTTCTGCTGGTATATTTAGAAAAGTTCTTGGGGGCGTAGTGAAGCTGGTTTATCACGCTGGCCTGTCAAGCCGGAGATCGCGGGTTCAAGCCCCGTCGCTCCCGTTATTTGAAAGTCTGGGTTTACTATCCTAGGAGCCTGTCGCACTTCGTGGATTTTTTGCATATTCATGCAAAAAATCCCGATTATCGGGCTCCTTTGGCAGTTTGCAGGGCAATGTCCACAGGTTAAGAATTTATGTCCACGGATTTTCACAGATTCAGAAGGGATTTTTGTACAAAAATCCGTGTATTTTGTGGACCTTTTTTGTGTCTTATTTGTTAAACTGGTTGACGGTGGTTTGCAAGGTACAAAAATTCACCCCCGTGAATTTTTGTACGAAGCAACAGGCTCCTGGCGCTTTGATCTAAATTCTTATGAGTAAGGATTTAAGCCGGGAAACTCCAAAGCCAATCCCGAAACTAACAGAGCTTTGGGGCTGGCTCCTTCATTCAAAAACCGGGATTATGGACCACCTTCAAGGTAAAACCGCTTTTTAATCGGGAAGGCGGGATTTGAACCCGCTGCCGGCATTTTGTATTGTTCCTAATTCCTTACCCCGTAAAGAATTAGCAAACACCGGCAACGTCCCCCCGCCTGGAAGGTCATACAAAGGTCATAGACGGCCTTTTCGTGCCTACGGCACATACATTCAAAGAACCCGCTATCGACGATAGCAGTTCCAGTATATCATACCGGCAGAAAAAGTCAAGGGGTTTTACGGGTTTTTTCAAAAATGTTAGCCTGTTTCCAGGCGCGTCATTACGACACACTAAATTTACTATTCATAATGCCAACTCTGTCTATTTGGGTCATTTTGACACACTCCGTTTTTCCAAAAAATGTTAGCCGCTACATTATGACGGACGGGGTTTATCCTGCCCGTTCCGCAGTTTCAAAAGGTTCTCTATCTGCTCTAATACATAATCTTGAAAATCTACAGGCAGTTCATTGAAAATACTTACCAGTCTGCTAATCTTTTCGTCCGGGGACTTATAGAACATTTCCCCTTCCCCCGTTTTAAGCCAGTTTTCATTTATGCCAAAAACCATTGAGGCAAGTTTTACGATTCGGTCATTGGATTTTCTGCTTCCGTTCTCGACATCGGCAAGGTAGGTGTTGGAAATACATATCGCTTTGGCAAAGTCCTTTTGGGACATTTTTAACGCTTTTCTCGCTTCCCTGATACGCAGATTTTCGGTCATACGCCTAAAATTTAGCAAAAAAGGATACGCATAGCAAGCCCTTTTTTCAAATAGGGTATTGACATATTTCACCGTGCATAGTA
>JAISLT010000059.1 GCA_031277165.1 Spirochaetaceae bacterium | reverse complement strand
GGAGGGCAAGGCGGAACGGTTTGAGTTTGTGTGGATTGTGGACTTTCCCCTTTTTGAATACAACGAGGAAGAACAGCGCTGGGAGGCGGCCCACCACATGTTTTCGTACCCCCAGGAACGGTACCACGCCTCCATGGAACAGGACCCCGGCGCGGTTAAGGGGGACCTTTACGACCTGGTCCTTAACGGCTGTGAACTTGCCTCGGGCTCAATCAGGATCCACGACCCGGCCCTCCAGAAGCGGGTCTTTTCGATTGTGGGCATGGGGGAAGAGGAGGCGGAGGCGAAGTTCGGCTTCCTTACCGAAGCCTTCAAGTACGGGGCGCCCCCCCACGGCGGAATCGCCCCGGGGCTTGACCGGCTGGTGATGCTTATGGCCGGGGAAACCTCGATTAAGGAGGTGATCGCGTTCCCGAAAAATTCCTTCGCGGTAAGCCCCATGGACAACTGTCCCGGCGAGGTGGAACAAAAGCAGCTGGAGGAGCTGCACCTGGCGGTACTGCGGCCCCAGGGGGACTAGCAGCTCGATTGGGCTAAAAAGCATTTTTAAGAATTTTACCACAAAGGCGAAGTCGAACCGAAGATTCGTTGGTGGTTTATATTCTTTATTCGAAAGTCTGGTTTAATGCCCCGCAGCTCTGCTCCGGGGAGGCTCATTCTCGTCTTTTTTCGCTTATCCGGTCATTTAGTGTAATCAACCTCCTGGGAGCCTGTTGTATTTGTGGTTTTTTTGCATATTCATGCAAAAAATCCCGATTATCCGGCGTCCTTTTGCAGTTTGCAAAAACTTCAGTGTTAAAAAGCCGTAAAATCCTGCCAATGCCGCGGGCCGCCGGTATCCTGACACTTGCAGGATTTTTGTCGATCCGGTATGCTTGTAGTACATAGGGGCTTTCCCAAAACTTCAGTTTTTGAGGAGCAGCTTTAGACGTATCAGGGAACAAAAATGGAGGCATATCTTGAAGATACAGAGAATAAAGGGCTGGTGGCTTATTCGGCTGGCGTTGACTATTGTGGGAAAGAAGGGGCTTAAGGAACTAAAAAAGGCCTCTAAGGATGCCCGTAAATCCCAGGATCAGGTCCTGCGGAGCCTGCTGGAATATGCCAGGGACACGGTCTATGGCCGGGAGCATCATTTTGACGAGATTTTGGCCGCGGACAACGCCGAAGAGCTTTTTGCCCGGTACCGGCAGTACGTTTCCATAAATGATTATGAGGATCTTGCCCCATATATAGAACGGCACAAAAACGGCGAGGCCAGCGTACTTTTTCCGGGAAAACCGATGATGTACGGTACCACCAGCGGTACCACCAAGGCCCCCAAGTGGATACCCCTTACGGGGCGGTATTGCGAAGAGGTGGCCAAAAAGATGAACCAGATCTGGTTCTATACCCTCATAATGAACCGGCCCAAGGTCTTTTACGGCAAAACTCTTTCCATAGTGGGCAAGGCCGTGGAGGGAGCGGCGCCGGACGGAACGGTGTTCGGTTCCATATCGGGGATCATGCAGCGGGATATTCCTAATTTTATGAAGACGATCTATTCCGCCCCGGCGGATATTTTTTGGATCAGCGATTATAAGTCCAGGTACTATGCCCTGATGCGAATTTCCATTGAACAGGACATTACCCTGATAATAACCGCCAACCCCAGTACCCTGGTGGAACTTCAGAACAATGTGAACGAATTTTACGACGAATATGTGTCGGACATAGAGAAGGGGATCCTAAGCACTAAACTTAACATACCCCAGGAGATTCGGACGGCTTTGACGGTAAACCTTAAGCCAAATCCCCGGCGGGCCCAGGAACTTCGGGATCTTAAGGCCCAATACGGGGTGGTTTTGCCCAAGCATTACTGGCCGAATATGCAGGTGGTAAACGTGTGGATGTGCGGCAACACCAGGGTTTATCTGGAAAAGGTCAAGGATTCCTTTGCCCCCGGCGCCGTCTTCCATGAATTTAGCTACTTTTCTACCGAATGCAGGGCCGGGGTGGTGCTTAAGAGCGGAACCCTGGATACGGTAAGTTTTGGACACAAGCTTTACTTCGAGTTTATCCACGAGTCGGAGTTGAACAACCCCAACCCCAGGATTTACCAGCTTGGGGAGGTTAAAAAGGGGGAACGGTACTGTATGCTGGTTACCAACTCCGCGGGGCTTTACCGGTACAATATGACGGACCTGTTGGAAATTACCGGCTGGTATAACCAGTTTCCCCTTATTAAATTTGTCCAGAAGACAAACGGTACGATCAGCCTTACCGGCGAAAAGCTCCACGAGCGGCAGTTTATCGAGGCGGTACATACAGCGGAAAAGGAACTCAATACGCCGCTTAAGTTTTTTGTGGGGTTTGCGGATATAAACAAGTCCAAATACAGATTTTACTTTGAGCCCAGCGATCAATCCCTGCCCCGGGAAAAGGCCGAAGAAATTACCCAAACCGTGGACACCCTGCTTCGTCAGTACAATCCCGAATATGCGGACAAACGCAGCTCTAACCGGGTTAAGGATCCGGAGACGGTTTTGCTGGTTAAAGATTCCTTTGAACAGTTTAAGGCCTCCTGCATTGAACGGGGTTTTAGGGACGGCCAGTTTAAGCTTAACCTGCTGATGCAGGATGTCCAGCGGGAGGCCCTGTTCAGCGAACTTGTCAAAAAATGACAGGATCCCTGGACGACCCGGCGGGGCTGGTACAAAGGGCCGGGGCGTTTATTTTTGATTTTGACGGCACCCTGTATAATGCCGGGGGCTTTACCCGGCGTTTTCTTTTTAGCCCCCTTTTTTCGGCAAAGAGCGGTCCCGCCCCGGTGGATCCGGCGGCGGAAAAGAAATGGTCCCTGGCGGATATACTGCTTGCCGGGGAGGAACGGCGGGTCCGCCGGACCTTTGCCGGCTGCGACTACGGAGACGCCGAAACCTACTACGGGGAATTTTTTGCCGCCCTGGAGCGCCGGACCGGACGGTCCGGCGTTTTTTTACGATCCTGGTATTTCCGGCGTTACCTGGGGCGGATGACAGAAACGCTGCGGCGGTTTTATCCGGCCCGGCCCGGAGCGGCCATCCTCTTTAATACCCTGGAACGGCGGGGTATTCCCCGGGCGGTCTACTCGGACTATCCCGCCCTTTCTGAACGGCTGGGGGCTGCCGGCCTGGACCCCGGCCTGTGCGGGGAGCTTTTTGACCCCGGCAATTTTGGCGCCCAAAAGCCCGCGGCCAGGCCCTTTCTGGAAATTGCCCGGACCCTTTGCCGCAGGCCGGAGGAAGTGCTTGTGGTGGGTGACCGGGACAGCACCGACGGGGCCGGCGCCGCCGCCGCGGGGATGATGTTTTTTAAGATCGCCGCCCCCGCCGGTTGGGCGCATCTTTGCGCCCTGGTTGAACAACGGGCTCCTAATACAAAGCGGTAAGGGCCGTGGTTAAAACCGGCGCATAGGTTACAATCAACACCACCACAAGCTGAATTACCAGGAAGGGCAAAACGTACCGGGACGTAACGGTAAAGGGTTTTTCAAACCTGTAGCTTGCCAGAAAAAGATTCAGCCCCACCGGGGGTGTAAGAAAACCCGCCTCCATGTTGATAAGAAAAATAACCCCCAGATGGACCGGATCTATGCCGTAGACCGCCCCCAGGGGAAAAATCAGGGGGAGGATGATCATGATCGCAGAAAAAATGTCCACCAGACAGCCCGTGACCAGCAGGGCCAGGTTAAGCAGCAGCAGGAAAAGCCATTTGGAGCTGACCGTATGCTGCATCCACTGGGCAAAAAATTCCGGCACCCGGCTGTCGACGATGTAGTACGACAGGGCCTGGGCCAGGGCAAGTATGGAAAGGATCCCTCCGATGATGGGGATCGATTTGGAAAAGACCCGCGAAAGCGCCGGGAGCGAAACCTCCCGGTATATCACTATCTCTACAATGGCCACATAGGCCGCCGCCACGGCGCTTAATTCCACCAGGGACAGGACCCCGGAAAAATACCCGGCAATAAGAACAAAGGGCAGGAGTATTTCTAAAAAGGATCCCCGCAAACCGCCGGCGGCCTTCTTTAAGCTAAAGGGTTCCACGGGGATTTTATTTTTTACCGAAACCGCCAGCCCAAAAAGTATCGTGGCCGCCACTAATAGAATTCCCGGTATAAGGGCCCCCAAAAAAAGATGAACCGTATTGGTTCTGGTGTAAGCCCCCACTAAAAGTATGGGAAGACTCGGGGGAAAGAGCAGGCCTATGCTTCCCGATGCGGTTAAAAGGCCGATGGCAAATTTTTCCGGGTACCCGGAAAGGACCGTAAGAAGGATCCCCCCCATGGCAAGGATCGTCACCCCCGATGCGCCGGTAAAGGAGGTAAAAAAAGCGCAGAGGATCACCGTGACGACGATCATCCCCCCGGGCAGCCAGCCAAAGAGCCCCTTAAAGGCAAGGACCAGTCGCTCTCCGGCTTTGCTTTCGGAAAGAATAAAACCGGCCAAGGTAAAGAGGGGAATGGCCGCCAGGTTGTTCTGGGTTAGGGCGGTGTAGATCTGGCTGGCGGTAATGTCTATTTCGCCCCAGGAACTTTGCAGCAGTATCAGGGCAAAGCCCCCTATGACCGTAAAGATTGGCGCACCCCCCAGGGCGGCGGCCACAAGGATAATAATCCCCGGCAGCCTAAAAACCGCCGCCAGGGAATTAAACACCCCCGAGGCAGCCCAGGCGGCGTCGGGCATGTTGATGCCCCAGATAAGCTTAAGGATCGCCGGGGTTGAGCAGACCGTTCCCAGGATCAGGGCCAGTGCCGGCGGAAGGACCGCCTTCCAGCCGGATCCTCCTGCGAAGCGGAAGCCCTGCCCCGCAAAGCGAAGGGCCATGACGGCGTACCCCAGGGGCATGATCATGGCAAAGACCCGGTCGGGGATAGGGCCTATCATTTGGACGGGGTACAGTCCCACCTTTATAAACGACAGGGAACACCAGAAAAAAATCATCGCCAAAAAGGCCGCCAGGGATCTGGTGCAGATTCCCAGGGATCTTTTTATTCTTTCGTCCCCAAGGTATTGAAAAAACCCTATGGAAAGGTGGGTCTCTTCCCTGGTGGTAACCATGCCGGACACCAGCCCCAGGACCAGAAGGATGTGGGCCGCGGTCTCCGGCGCCGCGGGAAACCGGGAATGAAAAAAGCTGCGAAGGGCCGCATCCATAAGGGGAAGCAGGGTAAGCAGCACTAAGGCGGCGGCGGCGGCGCCCGTTTCAAGGGTCCGTAGAAAGCCCCCCTGCACCGGGAGCTTGTTTTTGTCCTGAAGACTGCTGTTGGTATTATTCATGATCCGTATTATTCATGGTAGGGTTTTAGCATTGCCGATATTCTGTTGTACAGGTTCCGGTCAAAGATCGTTCCGATAAGGGCCGGCAGGGTCCGGTTTGCATCGGCATACCAGATCCGTTCCTGTTCGGGGCTTACCTGGTTAATTACCAGGCCGTACCGTACCATACTCTGGATCACCTCCGCTTCAAAATCCTGGACCGATCTGTCAAGTTCCGCCTCCATCCGCCGGGTAATGCGGATCAGATCGTTCCTGTATTTTTCGGGGATGCTCCGCCAGGCCCGCTGATTAAGGATAATGCTCCCCAGGAAAGGGGCCACCGGAATGGACGCCATGTTTTTGGCCAGGCCGAAGATCTGCAGGCCCCCGGCATTAACGGGACTTTGGTAGACCGCATCGATCTGGCCCCCGGAAAGGCTTACCAGTATTTGGTTCATGGCGATGGGAACCATCTGGTATCCCATGGCCCGGAATGCGTCCAGCAGTTCCGTTTCGGCGTCGCTGGTTCCAAGCCGCTGCCGTTTTAGATCCGCCGGTACAAAGACGGGGTTCTTGGAAAAGAACCGGATCCATCCTACTTTGGACCATGCCAAAAGGTAGTACCCCCGGCTGTTGATCTTTTGTTCCAGTTCCTGCTTAAGGTTCCGCAGCACCAGATCCAGCTCGGCGTTGTTTCTGATTAAGAAGGGGCAGCTTAGGGTCATAATTTCGGGGCTGATAAGCTTCATTCCCATGGTACTTAACATGGCCGCCTGTATCTGGTTCATATTAAGCTGCCGCAGTATATCCGCTTCGCCGGACTTGGAATTGTGGTAAATAACCAGGTTTACTTCTCCATTGGTGGCGGCGCTCCAGTCCCGGGCCATGCGGTTAAGCAAAGAACCCCAGGGGGTGTTTTCGGGAACCTGGGACATAAGCTTAATGGTGACGGTCCGCTGGGCCGCCAGAGATCCGGGCCACAGTAAACAGAACGCCGCAAGAAGGGCCAGCAGTCTGCGGCGCCCCACGCATGGAACGTCCAAAAATACACCGGTAAAACAGGCTGCCGGGACGCTTAAAGGATTTTTCATACACATGCTCCTATACATAAATAGGCAGATATGCGGGCTTGTCAAAAACCCAGGTTGGTTTTGAACCGCCCCGCGATCCTGCGGATTCCCTCCCGCCGCTAATCGCCCTCGCAGGGGTAGGGGTTGCCGGTAATTCCCGCCAGTTCTACGATTTTGCGGTGGGTCTGTTCCCGCAGGGCCGCAATCGCCTCCCGGCGGGACATGGAAAGATCCGGCAGTATGGGTTCCCCGATCCGCAGGGTAATTAAAGGATAGTTCTTCTTAAAGAGTTTATACAGCCCCCGGGCGGGCCGGTAGGAAAAAGCCATGGGGATCACGGGGATATTGTACTTATAGGCTATGGAAAACATCCCCTTTTTAAAGGGTCTAATGGGCTGAAAATAGGGCCAGTTGCTGCCTTCGGGAAAAACATGGAACCACTTTTTTCGGCGGTGCAGATCCTCCCAGACCCGGTTAAAGTACTTCATCAAATGGATCGCCCCGGGCACCGGAATGCCCCCCGCCAACCGTATCAAATTCCCGTCGGGTCCGGTAATATTGTTTCCCCAGGCGGGAAAATAAAGCCGCCGGAACCGGACAGCCTGGAGTATCATCAAAAAGTCCCAGCGGAGTACGTGGTTTGCCACCGTTAAGGCTCCGTTCCGTAAAAGGGCCCTGTTCTTTTTTAGGATCCGCCGTCCTTCGATTTTAAGGCCAAAGCGCAGGGGGGAAAGAACAAAAACCAGGGTAAAGATCCCCAGGTAAAGCAGGGCGCTTTTAAGGGTAAATTGCGGCGATTTATCCAGGAAAGGATAGTTTTCATCCAATGTAGGACCATGGGGCCCCTGCCGTTCAACCATGTGAGCATCGGGCTGGTCAGGGTAGTTAATTCCCAGCGGCGGTACATAGGGCTCTTCGGTGCTTGCTTTCATTATATAAGAACGTATATCAAAAATCCGAAATAATGAAGGGGCTTTTCTCCTAAGGGATTGTGCATTTTAAGGGTTTTTTGCCGTGCGGTCCAATTGCGGATCTATGGGTTTTTTTCCGGCTCCGCCGAAAGCCTAACCAGGGCCGATTCAAGCCGGTGATCCTTTACGCTGGTAATGGTGATATGGAGGGATCCCCCGTTCCCCGATCCGGCGGATTTTTCTTCCGCCTCCGGGGGGTACCGTAATTCATACCGTTCTCCATCGTCGGGAACCCGGCCCAAAAGGGTAAAGACAAAGCCCCCAAAGGTGTCGTACTGTTCCACGGGAAGGGAAACCCCGGTTTCTTTTTCCACCTTATCCAGGGGGGCGGCGCCGTTTATCCGCCAAAGGCCGGTACCGTTTTTTTCGATCAGGGGAACCGTAACTTTGTCGTCCGCATTGGGCATATCCCCCACCAGTTCCTCCAACAGATCGTTCATGGTGATAATTCCGTCCAGGCTGCCGTATTCGTCCAGGATTAGGGCAAAGTGGTTCCGCCGGGTTTTCATCCGGTTAAAAAGCACATTGGTTTTAACCGTATTGGGCGCCAGCTGGGGGGGGCGGACCGCCCTTTCCATCACCTGTTTTCGTTCCCTGTTGGTAAGGCCCAGGTAATCCCGGGCATTAAGCACCCCCCGGATATCGTCCACTGTTTCTCCGCAGACCGGGTAAAAGTTGTGCCGTCCCTCTATGATGGTTTTTTCCCAGCTCGTATCATCATCCTTGAGCCAAAGCAATATTGTTTTCCGGCGGTGGGTCATTACCTCCCCCGCGGTCTTGTCGTTAAACTCAAATACATTGTGGATTATTTCCGTTTCCCCCGCGAGGATCGATCCCTTGGCGCTTCCGGCATCGATTAAAAGCCGAATCTCCTCTTCCGTTACCGCCTTTTCTTCCGCCTCGGGATCAATGCCAAAAAGGCGGAGCAGGGCATTGGTGGATTTTGTTAAGAGCCACACCGCGGGGGCAAAAAGTTTAGAGATAAAAACAAGCGGCGATGCCAGGGCAAAGGCAAGGCTTTCTGCCCTGCGCATGGCAATGCGTTTAGGGACCAGTTCCCCCAGCACCAGGGTTAAAAACGAAAGGATCAGGGTAATAAGCACCAGGGATACGGCGCCGGTAATTTCCGGTGGAGCGGCAAATCCCCCGGCGCTTAGGGCGGCGGCAAGTTTTTTTGAAAAATTATCCGCCGCAAAGGCGCTGCCTAAAAAACCCGCCAGGGTTATGCCCACCTGGATTGTGGCAAGGAATTTTGCGGGCCTCACGGTAAGGCTAAGAAGCTGTTTTGCCCGGCGGTTTCCCCCGGCGGCAGATTTTTCCAGCCTTACCGTGTTGATCGAAATAAGGGCAATTTCCGCGCAGGCAAACACCGCATTACAGGCAATAAGCCCCAGCTGGAGAAGGAGCTGCCAAAAGATAGGATCGTTCCCTGGTTTTTCCATAACTACGCCGCCGGTATTAGTTTGCTGTGTTTTACCGCGGCAAATCCTCCACTGTTATAGGCCAATGTCCCTGCGGTAGGACATACCGTTAAAGGACACGGCCTTTAGGGCCCGGTAGGCTCTTTCCCGGGCTTCCGCTCCGTTTGAACCGTAGGCCGATACCGCCAGTACCCGGCCTCCGGCGGTTCGCAGTCCCGAACCGGCGGGTCCCCCGGGACTGCGGACCGCGCCGGCGACAAAAAGCACTGCCTGGGTCCCGGCAAAGGCCGCCTCGTTAAAGGCTATGGCGTCCCCCGTGGGGTATTCCCCGGGATAGCCGGAGGCCGCCGCCACGGGGGCGCAGACGGCGCCGGGTTTCCATACCGGGTGGTAGTCTTCCAGGGTTCCCCCTTCAATGGCGATACAGAGTTCGGCAAAATCCGAGTCCAGCAGGGGAAGCACCGCCTGGGTTTCCGGATCCCCCAGCCGGACATTGTACTCCAGCAGGTAACACCGTTTGTTTTGTATTAGGAGGCCGAAGAAAATAAACCCCCGGTAATCAAAGCCCTCGGCCTCGATTCCCTCCAGGGTGGGGGCAAGGATCGCCCCGTGAAAATCCTCCTGCAGGGCCCCGGTAAAACCCGGCGCCGGGGCTACGGCGCCCATTCCCCCGGTATTGGGACCCTGGTCTTTATCAAACCGGCGTTTGTGGTCCCGGGCGGAAACGAAGGGCAGTATACAGCCCTTCCTTCCGGGGCCGGCGCTTACCGCCGCTAAGACCGAGACCTCCGGCCCCTGGAGAAATTCTTCCAGTAGAAGGGTTTTTCCGGCGCTGCCTAAGACACCCTCCTCCATAAAGGCCGTGACGGTTTTTTCCGCGGCGGCCCTCTCTTCGGCAATGACCACCCCCTTTCCCCCCGCCAGGCCGTCGGCCTTTATTACCAGAGGGGGGGGGCTCCCAGGTCCTGCCGCACCGGCGAAGTGGCTGCGTACCGCATCCAGGGCTTCGGCGGCGGCGGTAAAACTAAGGGATTGTGCCGTCCTTACCCCGTATTTTTTCATAAAGGTTTTTGCGTAGTCCTTGCTTGCCTCCAGCCGGGCCGCTTCTACTCCGGGCCCTGTTATGGCCAGTCCCGCGGACCGGAACCGGTCCGCAATCCCCGCCGCCAGGGGGCCCTCGGGACCCACCACGGTTAGATCGATCCTCTCTTTGACAGCATACCGGATCAGGGCCTCTTGAATTTCCCCCTCGGCCGGATCCCTGCCCAGAAGATCCACATTCTCGCAGTGTTTTTCCCCTGCGGTTCCTCCGTTTCCCGGGGCGGCAAAGACCTTTTCCACCCTTTCCGATTGGGCAAGCTTCCAGGCCAGCGCATGTTCCCGGCCCCCGGATCCAATGACCAGAACTTTCATGGCGTAAGTATACCGGATGCAAAAAAGAAAAAGTAGACGCAGAAACCGCAGGGCAATCTCTGCGAAGGCCGCCCCGCTTACAGGCCGTCTATGACCGCCGGATCGAGCCCGGTGGCGGCGGCTATCCGCTCCACAGGCAGGCCCATCGACTTAAGATTTCCGGCTGTTTCCCGCCGGCCCTCTTCCCGGCCTTCCTCCCGTTCAACAACCAGCGCATCTTCCAGTTTCCATTCCGTCAGTAACATGTTTACCACCTCCGTCCCGTGGGTTTCAAAAAATCCCCGGAGTATGTTGTTCGCAATACACCACCGTAT
>JAISLT010000115.1 GCA_031277165.1 Spirochaetaceae bacterium | reverse complement strand
CCTCTATTTTGAGGGCCTCTTTCTGTCAAACCATTTACCCCCGAAGCGGCAGCAAATGGAATAAACATGAACACTTGGTTTATCAAAAATTGAACCTTTTTTTGAACCTTGTCCTTATACAAAAGACTTTGAACCTTTTTTTGAACCTTGGAAGCTTGAAAAATTACCTAAAATATGCTATATTCTCATAATCCAGGATAATTGCAACTTGTTATCCTGTAACAAATTAGCGAAATCCGCCCAGGCGGGGCTAAGAGGTGCTAAGGGCAGACAAATACCAGCCGCTGTTTTGGGAGCAAGAGATCGGCGGTTCAAATCCGCCCATCCCGATGACGCAATTCCTTATGGTGTTCTCTATTGAAGCCTGTTCCGAAACCCACCGGGGCTTGGAACAGCATCAATTATAACGCCTCAGGTCAGGCGGCCCGACCAATAGGCTTCACCCCAGCGCAGTTCGTCCCGCAGCCGTTCAGGTTTTGTGTCCCTGCCGATAAGGACAAACTCTATACCGCTCATCTCCGCCCAATCCCGAAAGTATGCCACGTTGAGGGCGCTTGAATATGCTGAATGATGGGCCCCCCCGGCGATGATCCAGGATTCGGCGGCCTCCCGCATAGTGGGGTAGGGCTTCCAGAGGGCGCGGGCCACCGGAAGTTTCGGCATGGCCTTCTCGATTTTAATCGTTTCTATCTCGTTGACGATCATCCTCAACCGGCCGCCCAGGTCAACCAGGGTTGCCAATACCGCAGGACCCGGGGCGGCGTCAAAAACCAGCCGGGCCGGGTCCACCTTGCCGCCTATGCCCAGGGGATGAACCTCAATCCGGGGCTTTTCCGCCGCAATGGTGGGGCATACCTCCAGCATGTGCGCCCCCAGGGCCGCTTCCCGGCCCGGCTCAAAGTGGTAGGTATAATCTTCCATAAAGGAGACCCCCCCGGGCAGGCCCGCGGCCATCACCTTGGCGGCCCGGACCAGCATGGACTGTTTCCAGTCCCCCTCGCCCCCAAAGCCGAAGCCCTTTTCCATGAGCCGCTGGCAGGCCAGGCCCGGAAGCTGGGGAAGGCCGTGGAGGTCCTGGAAGTTGGTGGTAAAGGCTCCGGCGTGTTCCGCTTCCAGCATCCCGGAGAGGGCGATTTCGATCTTCGCCTGTTCCGTCCTGGCGGCCCGGCCCTTTCCCGGCTTCCGCAGGTCCGGCGCCAGGTCATAGGCGGCCTCGTATTCCGCCGTCAGCTTTTCCGCGTCGCCGTCACTCACCGCCCTGAACCGCTCCGCCAGATCCCCAATACCCCAGGTATTGACCTGCCAGCCGAATTTAATCTGGGCTTCAACCTTGTCCCCTTCGGTCACGGCAACTTCCCGCATATTATCCCCCAGGCGGAGGACCACGGAATGCTCCCCGTCCCGCCGGGCGGCGGCGGCCCGGATCCACACGGCCATACGGCGGCGGACCTCCGGGTCCTGCCAAAACCCGGCCACCACTTTCCGGGGAAGCCGCATCCGGGCGTAAATATAGCCGTGTTCCCGGTCGCCGTGGGCGGACTGGTTCAGGTTCATAAAATCCATGTCTATGTCCGCCCAGGGAATGTCCCGGTTGAATTGGGTGTGGAGGTGAAGAATCGGTTTTTTGTTGATCCCCAAGCCGCCTATCCACATCTTGGAAGGCGAAAAGGTATGCATCCAGGTGATGATCCCGGCGCAGGCGGAAGCCGCATTGGCCTCTTCAAAGAGTTTCCGTATGCCCTCCGGGGACTTGGCCACGGGTTTGAGGACCACCCTGCCGGGGATAACCGGGTCCCGGTCAAATTCATCCGCCATGATCCGGGCATGTTCCGCCACCTGCCGCAGGGTTTCTTCGCCGTAAAGGTCCTGGCTGCCCACGATAAACCAGAATTCAAATTGTTTCAGATCAAACATACATAACTCCTTAAGGTAAAAATTTAAGTTGTTTTGAAATAACCTCAGCCGGGTGGCAGGTCCCTATAAACTTGCAGCCTGTTTTCCCGGTCAAAACGCTCCGGGGCAATCGCGCCGTTTACCGCCCGATCCCTATTTTCCGCCCCTGGTTACTTTGAGGTTCTCGCTTTTGAATACAGGTCAAAGGCCACCGCCGCCAGAAGGACAAACCCCTTAATCGCCTGCTGCCAGTCGGTACTGACCCCCAGGATGGACATCCCGTTGTTCAGAATGCCGATAAAGAGGCCCCCGACTACCGCGCCGATGATGGTCCCTATGCCGCCTGATACCGCCGATCCCCCCACATAACAGGCGGCTATGGCGTCCATCTCAAAGTTTTGTCCGGCTTTCGGCGTGGCCGCGTTAAGACGGGCGGCAAAAACCAGGGCGGCTATCGAGGCAAGGATCGCCATATTGGTGTATATCCAGAACATCACCCATTCGGTCTTGATCCCCGAAAGTTTTGCCGCCTTGGCGTTACCTCCCAGGGCATAGATATGCCGCCCCTGAACCGTCTTGGAGGCGACAAACTGGTAGCTGACGATAAGGAAGCCCAGAACTATCAAGATATTCGGCAGGCCCCGGTAGAGGGCAAATACAATGGTAAAGGCCATGAGTACCGCGGCAATGGCCGCCAGCTTGGTTATCCAAATACCCCGGGGGAGTAGATCAAAGTTATACTCCCGCTGCTTTTTGCGCTGGCGGATCTCGCTTATGATGATGAACAGGACAATCAGCAGCCCTATAATAATAGAAAAGAGATGGAGGGTTGTACCCCCGATGGTAAGCCCCCCCAGGGGATCGGGAATATACCCGGAGGCTATCACCTGGAATTCTTTGGGAAAGGGCGCCTTGGTCTGTCCCTGCATGATAACCTGCCCGAGTCCCCGGAATACCAGCATCCCCGCCAGGGTTGCGATAAAGGGGGGAACGTGGACAAAGGCAATCCAGAACCCCTGCCACATACCGATTACCGCCCCCATGAGGATCGAGACGAACATGACCAGGAACGGATTCAGGTGCATATCCACGATCATCACCCCGCACACCGCTCCTACGAAGCAGACAATGGACCCCACCGAGAGGTCCACATTACCGGTCAGGGTACAGAGGAGCATCCCTACCGCCAGGATGAGGACATAACTGTTCTGCAGCACCAGATTGGTCAGGTTTACCGGCCGGAAGAAAATGCCGTTGGTCAGGATGCCGAAAAAAATCATCGCCACCGCCAGGGCGATGACCATGCCGTATTGCCGTGAATTCTTCTTTAACAGCGCGAATAAGTTATTCATCCTCTCTCCCTCTTTCCGTTTTCAGTTGGACAGAATATGTCCCATGATCGCTTCCTGGGTGGCGGTTTTGCCCTCCAGTTCGCCGGTAATCCGCCCTTCGCTCATGACGTAAATCCGGTCGCTCATGCCGATAATCTCCGGCATCTCGCTGGATATAAGAAGACAGGCGATGCCCTGGGCGGCCAAATTATTGATGATCGTATAGATCTCGTGTTTAGCCCCCACATCAATGCCCCGGGTCGGCTCGTCCAGAATGAGGATCCGGGGATCCGAGAAGAGCCATTTGGCCAACACCACCTTTTGCTGGTTTCCCCCGGAAAGGTTCCCCGCAAGCTGCAAAATCGACGGCGTTTTGGTATTGAGTTTTTTACGGTATTCTTCCGCCGCGAGGATCTCCTCGTGATCGTTAATCACGCTGCCCCGGGCGATTTTTTTCAACTTTGCCAGGGTGGTATTTTCTTTGATGGTTCCAATCAGCACGAGGCCGAATTCCTTCCGGTCCTCGGTCACGTAGGCGAGGCCCTGTTCAATCGCCTTGGGGATTGAATTAAGGTTCACCTCCCTGCCGTCGATAAAGGTTTGCCCGCTGATGTTATCCCCGTAATATTTGCCGAAAACGCTGGTGGCCAGTTCGGTACGCCCGGCTCCCACCAGGCCGGCCAGCCCCACCACTTCCCCGGACCGCACGGTGATATTCACGCTGTCCAGCTTCTTCTGTTCGGGATTGTCGGGGTTATAGACCGTCCAGTTCCGCACCTCAAACACCACCTCCCCGACAGGGTTGTTCCGTTTGGGGAAACGGTCGGTGATCTCCCGGCCCACCATGCCCTTGATGATCCGCTCTTCGCTGATAGAGGCCCTGCCGCCTGCGTCCCGTTCCACTTCCAGGGTTTCAATGGTCTTACCATCCCGCAGAATGGTGATATTATCCGCCACCGCCGCCACTTCGTTGAGTTTATGGGAGATCAGCACCGATGAAATGTTATGCTGGTCCCGAAGCTCCCGCAGGATCTGGAGCAAATGCTCACTGTCGTTTTCGTTGAGGGCCGATGTGGGTTCATCAAGGATCAGGATCTTGGCGTCCTTTGCCAGGGCCTTGGCGATTTCCACCAATTGCTGTTTTCCCACCCCCAGCTTGTTCACCGGTATATTAGGGTGTTCATCCAGTCCCAATTTTCGCATATAGATAAGGGCGTCATCCCTCGTTTTGTCCCAGTTAATAATATGGTATTTTGCCCGCTCGTCCCCCAGGAAAATATTTTCCGCGATGGAAAGGTAGGGGCTCAGGGCCAATTCCTGATGGATAATCACGATCCCGGTTTTTTCGCTTTGTTTGATATCGGTAAAGGCGCAGGGGACTCCCTCAAACATGATCTCCCCCTCATAGCTGCCGTGGGGATAAACCCCGGAGAGAATTTTCACCAGGGTCGATTGTCCCGCGCCGTTCTCTCCCACCAGGGCGTGGATCTCCCGCTGTTTTACCAGGAGATTGACCTTATCCAGGGCTACCACCCCGGGAAAGGTCTTGGTGATGTTTTTCATTTCAAGCAAGGCGGCTTGATGAGGCATAAAACACTCCTTGAAAAAATAACCCCGCCCCTTCAAAAAGCATGGTCCAAAGACCATGCTTTCAAAGTTGTCCGGCCGGGAGGTCCGGCCTCCCGGCCAAGTCCCCGGCTTTTACAGGCCGAGTTCCGCGGCGGTATGATACCCTGTATCGATGACGTCCTTTTGGACATTATCTTTGGTAACAATAACGGAGTCAAGCAGGAGGGACGGAACTATTTTGGCGCCGTTGTTATAACTCTTGGTGTCCAGGCCCGTTGGAGTCTTGCCCTGCATAAGGGTGTCCACCAGGGTTACCGTTGCGGCCCCCAGGGAGCGGGTGTCTTTCAGGACCGTGGCGTACTGCTCACCGGCAAGAATGGATTTGACGGAAGCGACGATACAGTCCTGTCCGCCCACAATGGGGAGGGGCTTGCCGGGGGTACTGCCGTAACCAACGGCTTTACAGGCTTCCAGGCAGGACAGGCTGATGGGGTCATAGGGGGAGAGGATGCCGTTGAGGACCACATTCCCCGAATAGTGAGCCGAAAGCAGGTTCTCCATGCGTTTCTGGGCTTCCGCGGCGTCCCAGCGCAGGGTGCCGATAACGGCCCGGTCTATCTGGCCCGAGGGCACTTTAAGGACGCCCTTGTCAAAGTAGGGTTTAAGTTTATCCATGGCGCCCTGATAAAAGCCGACGGAGTTGTTGTCGTCCGGAGAGCCGGCAAACAATTCGACTATCACCGGCTTTGCGGTGGTGGCCTGATCGAGCTTGAGGCCCCGGATAAGGATATCCCCCATCTGGCCGCCGACCTTGTAGTTATCGAAGGAGACGTAGTAGTCCACGTTAGGGGACTGCATCAGCAGCCGGTCGTATGAGATGACGGGAATCTTGGCCGCGGCGGCGTTGGCGAGCTGGTTGGACAAGGCCGAGCCGTCGATGGACGCGATAACCAGAATCTTTACCCCCTTGGTGATCATGTCGTCGATCTGGCGGGTCTGGGTGGCGATGTCGTCATCCGAATACTGGAGGTCTACGGTATAACCCAGTTTTTCCAGGCCCTCTTTGACCGCGTTGCCGTCCTTGATCCAGCGTTCCTCAGACCGGGTGGGCATGACGACGCCGATTAAGCCTTTGCCGCTTCCGCCGCTTTGGGCCTGGCTGCCTCCGCCCGCGAAAACCATACCCGCCGCGACAAGCAGTACCACCGCTGCCGCCAAACATTTTTGTACACGCTTCATTTCTTCCCTCCATAGGTAGATAAATTTTGCATGAACGTCCACTTTGCGTGTTCGTTCACTCTTTGGTAACGATATTATATAACGGAAATTCCCGGTTGTCAACAAAAATTTTTATGTCCCGGAACCCGCATGATAAAATTTTTATTTGACAAAACTCCACTACAGGCTTACAATAATTATTCAAGGAGGTAAAACAAAGAGCCCCTTAATTATTTATCGTAAACCCCCGGCTATGCCGGGGAGACTTGATTCAAGACGGAGGGGGAATTCCAGAAAAACATTAAAAAGGAGTTAACCATGCGTGATTCAAAAATGACAGTTGGTTTCGCTGTGTTACTTCTCATATTTATGGCGGCTACGGTATTTCCGGTACCATCAAAGAGTACAGCGTATCAAATTCTCCAGGCGGGGGGAAGCGGCAATGGTCCGGGGAGGGGGTGGAGGGGGCAAATCTCCCTCTCTACCTTCAGGCGGGTCTACATCATCATCTTCGCCGCCGGTGAATATTCCTCTCAAGATCATACCCTATATAACACAGTATATTAAAGACCAGTATAACATAAGGGATGTGCGGTCAGATTATTATTGCGGCCTCGCAAGCGCGCTGATGGTTCGGGCGAAATATGCTAAAAACTCCAGCTACGGTCCTGCTATTTACAATTCACAGTCTGGCAATAACAGCAAGGCGGTTATTAACGACATGAGAACTATGGACAGTAACCTGGGGAGCGGTGGGTACAGCAGCAGCCGGAAACGGATAGATATTTATACGAATAAAGGGTTGTTGTATATAGGCAGTGAACAGGATGCCCTACAATACAGTTATAGCAGAGACATAACAACGAATATCTATTACGGCCTTAGTTACGGGCGTGCCGATGGGTTATTACTGACAACAAAAAAGTATCATATGTTATGATGGACCCTGTTAACGCGGTACACAACTACGCTGTAACGGGGAAATCCGCCGCCACAAAGGCAATCTGGGACCACATAAAGGCCAATAAGCAGCCGGTGGTGGTGGTGGACAGCAATAAACAGGGGGGTGGAAATAGAGTACGCACATCTTCCATTCGGCCAACTTTACATTATATTGTAATACGGGGCATAAGAGAAGATAGGGCAGGGGGTACAAGATACTTTATGGTATATGACCCGGCAGTATATTCAAGTGCACTTGAATATACGGAAGAAGATTTGCGTTCTCTGATAGCGCTCCCCGGTAATACATACCCCCCCTGGGTGTATAATTATGGGCAATACATCACCGGTGGCGACCCCGCATATATTATTAAGGTACAAGGAGACTGACCATGAAAAGAATTATATGCTGTGTTTTTGTTGTTGCCGCTTTAACTTCCTGCGGACCCAAGCCGGTTCCGACGGTGTTTGAAAGCAGTACGCCGGAAGAAAAATGGGCGATCCTGCGGGACGACTACCTGGCGGCCGACGCTCCGGTTAGCAGCGAGCGTCCTTTGCCGAATGTGCTCTCCGAACAAGAGG
Organism: Spirochaetaceae bacterium; assembly: GCA_031277165.1. GTDB lineage: Bacteria > Spirochaetota > Spirochaetia > Treponematales > Breznakiellaceae > JAISLT01. The sequence goes on along the minus strand of JAISLT010000115.1, from coordinate 2,754 downwards.
TTTTATTGAAAGCGGCGGATGCCGCCATTGCAGAAGGGGTTCTTTATTCGGATTATTATGCGTATGAGGAAACCCCTGCTTTGAAAACGGCAAAGATAGAAACCCCAATCCTGTTAACTGATGGGGCCACTGGGGAACCTAATATGTACCTGCTGACCGCGGTTGATGATGCAGGGGTGCTTTTAGCAGAAGTGTATGTTAATTCCGAGGCTGGCACAAGTGATGCGGATTTTGAACTAGGGCGTGGGTTTGCTATAACCAATACATCTTTCCATTATATTACCAAACGGGAGGCGGCTGAGTTGATACAAAGCCAGTTTCCGGAAGGGGAAGTCAGCGAACCGATGGCGGTATCTAATCTCCGCCTAGGGGAAGACCCGCATAGTCATAGAGGAATCTTCTGGTACTTTACGGTCGGTGAAAGCGAACCCTCCCGGAGTGCGGCGGGCACTGCGGAAGAATATGTTCTTGCGGCAGATGTTTTTGGTTATCATCCTGTTCCCGGGGGTTTGTCGAACAACCGGGCGGCTATTGATATTGGGCAGGGGGGCAGTTTTCACTTAGACGGTTACCGGATGGCGAAACTAGATAGGCCGCTTCGGCTTTTTAACAAGTTAAATACTGCCAGGTCCGCGGGGGGCGCTTCGTTTTCCCCGTCCGTGTATCCCAGTGAAACAATAAGCTTTACCCCGGTTCCGCTCAAGTAGGGAACCATGAAAAACCATGCCGCAATAGTAGTATGCTTCATTATCTTTATGGGCGTCTATAAGTTTGCGGCATGGTACTATTTTTCCGGGCGGCCAAATATCGCCAGGGAGTGCGCGACTGCATATGGAGGTATCGCTACCGGTGAATTTGGCGGTTTTGTTCAAACCGGGGAAGAAACCTGTGGACACGCGGCCGTGGCTTTTTTTCTGTCCGGCGCCGGGTTTCCGGAAACTGAAGCTTCTCTAATTGATGAAACAGGAACCGTATCAATGCTTTCGCTGGCCGATATGGAACGGGTTTTTACCAGTAGGGGACTTCAGACCCAGATGCTTAAAATTGACCCTGCATATTTCAGAAAAAACCCCACGCCGGCTATACTGCATTTTTCAAGCCAACACTTCGTTGTTTTTTTGAACGAGGAAAACGGTGAGCCGGTAATCTTTGACCCTGCGTACGGTCAGGTGTTTGTCCCTTGGAAAATACTTCTACGCATATTTAGCGGCTATATGCTGTATGTTTACAAATGAAAAGAATAAAAACATCCCTGTCGGGAAAGCCGTTCCTGTTTATGATGGCAACGGTCTTTATTACCCTTACGATTAGTTTCCCCCTGTTTTCTCCCCTGCTTTTTGGGGTATTTTCCGTAATCTTTGAACTTATTCGCGGAGAAAAACTGGAAAAACAGTTACGCATTATTTTTTCTTTGTTTTTCACGGTCAGTTTACTCGTGTTTACCAATTTATTTTTCGTTTATAACCAAATTCCTCTGTTTTTGATAACATCCCTGTACTTTGCTTTCCTGCTTGGAACGGATTTGTTTATTGTTTTTCATATATTAAAATACAAATACGCACTTTTATTGATTTTTGGTTATATTGCGCTATCCCGGTTTACCCTGTGTCTTAGTACGGCTTTTTTCCCTTTTTACTGGACCCTGACCATGCAACTGCTGCCTTTTATGGGTGTGATATCGAGGTTTTTTTTGCCGGTATTTTGGGAGGCTCTTTGTGTGGCGTTTGCGGCGGTACGGTATTTTTCCTATTCACATAGACCACTAAAGCATTTTCTTGTTCAGGCGGGAGCGATTATGTTAACTGCTGTAACGCTTACGCATATCATGAAGGGGGAACAGGATCGCTTTTCACTCAAGCCTGGTCTGGTATGTACGATCATCCAGGGTGGTTATTCGCGGCAAGATTATGAACTGATTGAGCGATATCCGGTCTTAGGGTTAAGAATGGCAGACAAATACCTTGGGTATATCAAAGAAACCAAAAATGCCCGTCTTTTAATTTTACCGGAAAGCGCGTTCCCGGTACAGCAAACCGAAGACAGTGAAATTCTACAAGACATAAAAAACACTGCCCGGGAGCGGAATGAATATATTATGACCGGAGTTCTTCTTGAGGAAGACAAAAAGGTATACAATGCCGCTGCATTCATTGACCCGAATGGTCTTCTGCAAAATGTATATCGAAAGAGGACTACCGTGCTGTTTGTGGAAACATTAATATTTTCGAGAGGTACTACGGCAAATACCTTTTCGGTAGACGGCTATACCATTGCCCCGCTAATTTGTTATGAATCCCTTTTTATCCGTAACTATTTCCGGGAAAAGAGACCGGAACTTTACATTGTAATAAGCAACGATATATTTGCGGAAAAAACAATACTGACAAGATTACACCAGGCTTATGGGGTAATCAATGCCCGTACAATGGGAATACCATTGTTGCAGGCAACACAAAACGGTCCGTCCTTTTATATTAATTCGCAAGGCGGATTTTCAGAACTTACCAGGCCCTATGAACAGGTCATTGGTCTACCGGTAGAAATAAGATAACGCATGGGCGACAGTCACCAAATTCGTCTAGCAGCCTGTTGCACTTGTGGATTTTTTGCGCTTGATGCCGCAAAAAATCCCCGCTTATCGGGCTGCTTTTGGAGTTTGCAGGGTAAAAAATCGCCTGATCGGCGATTTTTTTGGGTTTTGTGCACGACGCGCAACAAACTCCTAGTCCGGTCCCACCAATCATGATACGACTA
>JAISLT010000068.1 GCA_031277165.1 Spirochaetaceae bacterium | reverse complement strand
CCATGCTATCGGCGGTTTCCCCCTGGCCGGTTTTTCTTCCCGCACATAGACAACATGCATATCTATCGCCTCGGGCAGTGTTTTAACCTTGTTCAGTATCTGCGGCCGCTTTACCGCATACGGGGCGTAACGGACTTGTAACACCGCTTCCCGCTCCGGCACGCTGCTCCGGCTGTCCCGGGGAATGGTTGCTTCAAACCTTCCCCGGTACCGTTTCTTCCGTATCCCGTCAAGGATTCCCTTGTTTTCCACCGTCATCCGGTTTTGTACTATCCGTATTAACACCGGATCCTTCAAATCCTGCGCCTTGGCAAACAATTCATACATATCCCCTTCCCGGTCACAGACCGTTATCACCCTGACCCCGCGGGGAATGTCCGCCGTACTCCGTTCCAGTGTTTCCAGCCACCGAAAGCTTTCCTTCTCCTCGATCGGCCGCACTTTCTTGCTCTCGTGGCTGGCCGTTCCGTCCTTCGCTTCAGACCGGTTATAACTTGACTGGTCTAATACCGCCAAAACCAACCCGTCAGCGGTCACCGCCAGGCAGATATGGACATTGACACCCATCGTCTTGTCGCTGATATATCCTATCCCCTCGGTTTTTAGATGGGTGTTATAGTTGACCCCGGTGGTATCCTGTACCGCAGGATCGTGTCCCCGCAGTCGGCCATGTGCCGCAGGGTCGCTTCCCGGTGCGCCTAGATAATCCCTTCCCGGTCAAAGGCTTCGTTACCCAGCATCCGGTAGATAGCTTTGGCCTCGGCCCGGTTTTTGCTGGCTTCCCGGATGGATTTGTCCGGCTGCTTAAAGAGTGTTTCCTTTGTTTGGATAAACCGGTCTTCAAGACGGATAGAATGGAAATCCAATCCTGCAAATTCTTCTTCCATGTCGAACCTTTTCCCCGCTGCCATGTTCCCCTCCCCGGAGTTTTTGGTTTACCGGAAAAGTATACCATCAATGAGAGAAATCTGTGGGTCAAGTTTAGAGCTGCAGGCCGGGGCTTTTGACGTCTATGGATGTTCCGCCCACTCTTTTATCCGGCCCAGTCCTTCTAAAAGGAGTTTTCGGGGGCTTGCAATATTGATCCGCGCATAACCGGCCCCGGCTGTTCCGTAGAGGCTTCCATGGGTAATTTTTACCTTGGCTTCTTTTTCAAGGCGGTTTACCAGTTCCAGATCGGTTTTACATCCCGTTCGTTCGACAAGGCCCTGTATGCCGGCCCAAAGAAGGTAGGTCCCGCCGGGGACCCAGGCGTTTATTCCGGGGATACCCTTTAGAAAAGCGGCGGTCTCTTCGAGGTTTTGTCTAAGATAGGGTTTTAGCGCCAAAAGCCAGGGAGCGCATTTTGTATAACAGGTTTCCACCGCAAGTTCCGCAAAAACATCCGGTTCCCGGTGGAATCCGTTTTGAAGTTCCCTGTTCATGGCGGCCCTTAGTTTTTCGTCCCGGACAATTATGTGCGAAACATGCAGACCCCCCAGGTTAAAGCTTTTGTTGGCCCCCGATACGGTAACAATCCGGTCCGCATGGTCCGAAAAAGAGGTGGCTGAAACAAAACCGCTGCTTTCCGCCGTTCCGGTTCCGCCGGGCTCTTTGGGATAGACAAAATCGCCGTGTATTTCGTCGGCGATGACGATCAGGTTCCGGTCTTTTGCAAAGTCAAGGAATGTTTTAATTTCCCCTTCGGTCCACACCCTGCCGCCGGGATTGTGGGGCGAGCAAAAAAAGACCAGCGGTACCGCCCTGTTCTGGGCGGCGGCCCCATCGAGGGCTTTTTCCAGTACCGCCCTGTCAAGAACAAAATGCCCGTCCTTATCCAAAATCATCGGTGCTTCTATGACCTTCCGGTGATTTTCCTTGATGACCCGGTAAAAGGGGGCGTAGACCGGCGCCATGATCAGCACCCCGTCTTCGGCCTTGGTAAAGGCCCGAACCGCCATTCCCAGGGTAAGCACCGTTCCCGAACCGGGAAGAATATCCGCCGCCGCGAGGGATACGCCGTACTGTTCCTTGTACCAGGACAAAATTGCCCCCAGGTATTCCGGGCGGCGCCGGTTGTAGCCGTAAAAGGGATGGGCGGCCCTGGCAGCAAGCACTCCGGTTAGTTCATCGGGGGCGGCAAAATCCATATCCGCCACCCAAAGGGGAATTACGCCGCTTTCCACACTGTCCCATTTATCGGAACCGCTTCCCCGGCGGTTCACGGGGGCGTCAAAGTCGTAACTCATGGGTTAAGAAAAGCCCCATTGATGCCGGAATAATCGTTGTCGATTTTTAAGGAATCAAGGATCTGGGAAATTTGTCCCCGGTGGTGGGTATTGTGAACCAAAAGCTGGCTCAACATAAACGAAAGGGGTACCTCCGCGGGGTTTCCCCCGTACCAATTAGTTTTAACCGGCACGGTACAGTCCTGAGCTGTCAAAGCCTCCGCCATGTTTATATAGGCCCCGTCCAGGGTCTTGAGGGGCTCTTCCAGATCTTTCCACTGTTCTTCCGTAAGGTTCCCTTCGGGGATAGAGAGGTCATCCAAAACCGCCAGAGCCTCTGCGGCTCTGCCCTTTAGCACCTGCCTGTACATTCCCAGAAAGAACCGGGACCCGCCCATGACATGCCTAAAGAGGCCGGAAAGGCTTCCGTAATAGCTTCCCCTGTCTTTTTCCCGCTCCGCGCAGCTAAGGGTGCTTAGAATTCCGTATATGGTCCTGTTCCCCGCCTCGTTGTACCGTGCATACATCAACACTTCATTCATTGGTCTTCCTCCGTATCTTTTTCTTTGCCAAAGATCTGTCTAATGTCCCGCAGCTCTGCCGCGGGAATTTTCCTTCAATCGGCATCTTTACCATAGCATATCTTAACGGACAGCTTGGGGCAATCCTAAGGGGGGATGCGTCAAAACCCCGCCAGTTCCTTTGTGAGCCGGTAAAAACGCTCAAGCTGCCGATCCGGTAAAAGGACCGTCCGTTCCCGGTTCATAAAAACAGGGTAGGGGTCCATGTACACAAGACGGGTTTTTTCGCCCCCGGAGGGAATTAAAAACCACAGGACTATAAACAGGCCCTTATCCCCGCCGGGGGTATCGTCCATCTCATTAAACACATAATCCCCCAGGGACCAAAAGACCGGTTTGCCCCGGACCCACTCAAAGCCCTGTTCCACATGGGGATGGGTGCCGATCACCAGGTCCGCTCCGGCGGCGATAAGATCCGTATAAAGATTCCTGGTCTCTTCATCGGGATAATCGGAATACTCAATGCCGCCGTGGAAAAGTACAATGTCAAGGCCCGGGTCGTTTTGCATCAGAGTCTTGATAAGGCCCGCCCCGCCCCTTCCTGCATGGAGTATCCCCGGATTTTTTACGTCCGCGGCAAAGGCCAGGCCGTCCCAGCCGGTCCGTTCCCGGCCAAAGCTGGCGATGCCAAAAACCCGGACCGGCAAGGCCCCTTCGCCTGTTACAAAGGGGGCGGCGGCGGCGGCGCTGTCCGGGCCTCCTCCCAGGGGAGCTATGCCGGCCCCTTTTAAATGGTCCAGGGTGTCGAGGAATCCCCGAAGGCCAAAGTCAAAGGCATGGTTGTTGGCGATCAGGGCCGCATCGATCCCCGCATCTTTTAATGCGGCGGCCGTCCGGGGCTTAAAGCGAAAGGTGTAGGTTTTATTGGCCGCCTGCTCCCCCCGGTCCGTCACGGCCCCTTCGAGGTTTATTAGGGACAGATCCGCCCCTTTTATAAACGCCGCGGTTTCTCCCAGGACCGCCTCCGGTCCCTGGGCAAAGAGGAGTTCTTCTACCCCCCGGGCCAGCATGGCGTCCCCTCCGGCGGCAATACGGTAAAGCCGGGGCCGTTCTTCATAAGGTTCCCCCCGGTCTTTACAAGCTTCTGTAACAAGCCGGGCAAGCCCGGCGATTTTCTTTTCGATCCGCCGGCGCTTCGCTCCCTGTAGATTCTCCCCGTCGTACTCAAACAAAAGACCGCCGGTTAAAACCAGCGGATACTGGGGGTCCGAAACGTTCAAGCCCCCCGCTTTAAAAGCCACATAGGGTGGAGCAAGATCCCGCAGGGGAATTAGTTTCCAGGGGGTCCCGCCGCGGTTTGCTTCCGTTTCCCACCCGGAAAGGGCCGCGGCCTTGGGGTCTATTCCGTTTTTTCCCTCCCAGACTTCACCGCAGGGAACCATGGCGGTTCTGGAAAGGGGGAAAAAAACACCGGAACCGGAAAAAATTTCCGCCCCGGATTCTTCCCAGGTGATAAAACGGCGTTCATAGCGCAGGCGGATTGTGCCGGGCTCTGTTCCGGTTCCGGGGGTAAATTCCGGTTTTTCCGGGCCGGCCGGGGTAAGGATCGCGGCCAGGGCGGATCGTTCCGGCTCGGGAAAGCTCCCGTAGTCCACCCAAAGCCGGTCCGGCACTTTACAGGAAAGAAACAACCCCGCGGCAAGGATCGCGGCTCCCCCGCTTATGCCGGAGCCCCGGCGCCGCCGCTTAGGGAGTTTTCCGGAGACATTCATGGCTGGTTCTTTTTTTGTTACGGGACGGCACAGTACAGAGGGGATCCATGGTTCTCTTATACTATGTTTACCGCCAAAATACAAGCTTGTCTCCGCGGCAATCCTCAGTTAAAATAACCACGACCCCAGGAACAGATTCGTCAAATACGCCTAAAGTTGCTTCCCCAAAAACTGAAATTTTGGGGAACCCCAATATTTATGATTTCCGCTTTAGGATAGGGAAGCGGTTCACGTATTCACGCTATGGTTAGATTTAACGTGGCGCAATTCGGACGCTTGTTCACCCGGGCGGAATATGCCTACAATAGTATGGGTGAGATGGTCAGAGCGGAGGACGTGCAGGGCTTTGAGCTCACGGTGGAGTACGACCGGCTGGGCCGGCGGGTTGCGCTGGAGAGTGCGGACATAGGGTGGAAGGAATAGGGCACCTCTAAAAACCCCGGTTGGGTTTCCAGAGGTGCCTCGGAGAAAATCGCTAATTCTTTGAGCCTGTTCCAAAACCCCTGAAAGGATAGAAAAGGCGGGAGAAACCTGATACGATTGTAGTTGGGAAACTATCAATCAGGAGACTCCCGCCATGAAAACTATAAGCCAAATCATCGC
>JAISLT010000066.1 GCA_031277165.1 Spirochaetaceae bacterium | reverse complement strand
GCAGGCGCACAAGGGGAAGAAAGATGATTACGCGCGAACAAGAAAAACTCGCCAAAATGTGCTGGATTGCGCATATGAAGTCCATTCATTTCTGGGACCGGGCTTACTAGAGAGTACCTGCCAAACCTGTTTACCGCATGAAGTGACACAACAGGGGATTTTTGTGGAATATGAAAAATCAATCCCTGTTTTATACAAAGGAACAGCCTTTGATTGCGCTTATTGTATTGATATGATGGTCGAACACGGTCAATTGCCCATAGAAAACAAGGGGGTAAAAGAGTTCACTGATGTTCATCCGGCTCAAATGCTCCCCTATCTGAAGCTTTCCGGGATTTCCCTGGGATTTTGTTCAATTTCAATGTACAGCCCTTTAAAACCGGAGTACGGAGAGTCGTTCTCTAACCCTTCCTTCGTGCGCCTTTGTGGTTTTTTATCTTCATTCGTATTTGTGGGTCAAGTTTAGTGCTTGCGGCGGGGTTCTTCATTTGTTGCGAAATATCCATACTCCGTCAGGGTCCGTATCCGCCCCGCCGACCTATGTCCATGCCCCCGGCACCGGGACACTCCGAGAACCGCTGTAGTCTATCCCGTTCACCGGGGACTCGTCCAACACCCCCAGCGGATTCCCCAGGACGCAGACCCGAAAAACGGCAAATCTATGAACCCGGCAATACCCCTCACGTGGGTCGAATCCATCAGAAGGAACGATTCCCTGCTCGCCGGCTCAGGCAGCAATTCCTTCAACCACTGCACGGCCAGTTCCCGGCGTTTGCCGGCCGCTCGCAGCGCTGCGCTGATCGTCTTGCCGGTAGAAGGGCTGTACCAGCATTCCATGCCATTAAACAGCGGCATGCAAGGCCAATCCCGAAACTAACAGAGTTTTGGGATTGGCTCAATTGCTTGTCAAATTCGTACTTTTCGTTTAACAAAGGTCGTAAGAAGCTCGATCCCCAGGGCAAAGGCAAAAACCACAAGTATGGCAAGTCCGGCCCGTCCTAGTTTGTAGCTGTTCATGGCCGCAAGGATTGTATAGCCCACGCCCCCGGCGCCTACCATGCCCAGGATGGCAGCTTCTATATAGTTGGTTTCAAACCGCAGGGCGGTCCACGCAATAATTCCCGATATGGAGGAAGGCAGAATCGCTCCAAAAAAAATTTGAATCCGTCCGGCCCCGGCGGCCCTAAGGGCTTCCACGGTTTCCTCGGGAATCTCTTCAAAAATCTGAGAGAACACCTTCCCAAAAAAACCTGCCACATGAAAACCCAGCCCCATGATCCCCGAGGCCATGCCAAAACCCATCGAGGCCAGTACCAGCAATACCCACACCGGGGTTGGCACTGCCCGGATAAACGAAAAGAAACTCTTTAGAATCGCCGGCAGAGGCTTCCAGGGGGTGATATTCCGGGCGGCCAGGGCTCCCAAAACCAAGCCCGCCAAAAGGCCGTAGATCAGCGCTAAAAGAGACACGGTGATGGTTTCGGTTAAGGTAAGCATGGTCAGGTGAAAACGCTCGGTCGAAAAATGGACCATCTCGTAAAAAACCTGTCCCAGTTTGGGAAGCCGGTTTACCACCTTTACCCAGTCAAGCCGCAGGATCCCCAGGGAAAGGATCGTTAAAACCGCCAGGCCCCCTAAAAACAGGTACACCGGCAAATCCCGCTTAAAATCCCCCACGGGAATTTTGGGCGGCCGTTGTTTTGGGCCGTACCGGGCGGCGTCGATTGCCAAGGCTCCTTCGGTGGGAAGGGCGGCGCCGTAGGGTATAATAAGTTCACTGGTATCGATCATATATCCTCCGTTCATAGGTTCTTATTACCGGAAGAATGTTAAAATTCCATAAAAATCCGGTTAAAAATAAGTTATGGTGTATAAATGTTTTACCGGGCCTTCCAAAATTTTGGCCCCGGCCCGGCCCTACCGTAAAATAAGTTTCCGCAGGTATTCGGTAAGAATATTTACGGCGATAATAATAAACGCCACCGCCAGTATCGCCGTGGAAGCCGCCGGGTAGTTGTACTGTTTTATATAGCCCATAAGCAAAAGTCCAATTCCGCCGGCGCCCACCATGCCCAGGATTGTGGAAGCCCGGATATTCAGTTCCACGCTGTAGAGGATCCAGGCGATAAGGCCGGGCATTGCCGCCGGCAGAATGGCCTGGAAGATCACCGGAGGCATGGCGGAACCGGCGGCTAAAAGACCTTCCATGTTTTCCTCCGCCGCTTCGTCCAGGGTTTCGATAAAGAACCTGGTTAGAGAGCCGGTGCTGGCAATAAGAAGGGCCAGCACCCCCACCACGGTTCCGATGCCAAAGGCCGCCACTAGAATAAAGGCCCATACCAGATCGGGGATGTTTCTTAAAATCGAAGCGAACCCCCGAACCAGGGCGTTGAGTACCGGCGAAGGGACAATGGTCTTTGTCCCCAGAAAGCTTAAGCCCAAGGATAGTACCGCAGCGATCCCCGAGGCAGCCAGGGCCATGCAGATTGTCTGGACCACCGCTTGGGCCAGCGCAGCCCACTTCCCCATATAGGGGGGAACAAAATCGGTAAGGATAAAATTCCAGAATTCGCCCTGGGCAAAAAGCGCCGCCAGAGGATTAAACCGGGTAAAACCCGAGGAAACAACAAAAAGAATTACCAGTACTATTAGAAAGATCAAAGAAATACGGCGGCTTTCTTTGGAGGCAAGAAAAATTTTTTCCCTGCCCTTGGCGGCGGTCTGTTTTGAATCAACAACCCCGTAAGCGGGTTCTTGGGTATGCACCCTTCGCAGCGGATCAGCCAATTCGTTCTCCTCCGATCATCAACTGGGTCATGGGCCTGTTGTAGATCTTCTCGATCATGGGACCGGTTAAGTCCGTTGCGGAGCCGTCGTACACAATCCTGCCATTGTACATGCCGATAATCCGGTTCATATACTTAAGGGCCGCATCCACCTGGTGAAGGTTCACAATACAGGCGATGCTGCGTTTCCGGCATATATCCCGGATAAGTTCCATTACTATTTGGGCGCTGGCCGGGTCCAGCGAAGCGATGGGTTCATCGCAGAGGAGCAGGGAAGGTTCCTGCATCAAGGCACGGACTATTCCTACCCGCTGGCGCTGGCCGCCGGAAAGTTCCCCCGCCCGGTGATAAAAAAAATCTCCCAGCCCGGTCTGCCGCAGAATGGCCGCCGCCCGCTGCTTATCTTCTTCGGAATACCGGCCCAGCACTCCGTCCATGACGCCCATATACCCCAGCCGTCCATGCATAACGTTCTGCATCACCGTAAGCCGGCCTACCAGGTTGTGGTGTTGAAACACCATGCCCACCCGGCGGCGCAGGCTGCGAACCTTTGCCGCCCGGGCGCCGGTAATTTCCTCCCCCTCAATAAAAACCCGGCCCCCGGTGGGGTTTACCAGGCGGTTGATGCACCGGAGCAGTGTCGATTTTCCCGCCCCCGATGGCCCGATGATCCCAACGGTCTCTCCTTCTTCGACGGTAAACGTAACATCTTCTATTGCCGGCTGGTCCGTACCCCGGTATATTTTTTTTAAGTTCCGAACTTCAAGGATCCGGTTCATGACATCCCCATAAAATACGGAGTTTCCGGGGCAAAAAGAGTTCCCCGGAATACTCTGCCAAAATATTTCATCCCCCGCAGGTTTTGAAATTGGTCTCTCCCTTACTGGGGCATTACCTTGTTCATTAAATCCCGGACATAGTCATAGTCCGAATCCAGGGCTTCCACAAACTCCGGCTGCTGCTCCGGCGCAAGGCCCAGCATATACTGAAAGTAGGCAGGGTCCTTATACGAAAGAAGGAACTCTTTTACCTTGGCCTTGATATCTTCGGGTATATCACTGCGGATAGCTATGGGAGACGAAGGGATCCGGGGGGATTCGTGGATAACCACAAAGTCTTCCGCCTTGACCCTGCCGGCGGCAATTTCCGCATCCAGAATGTCCGATGCAATGGGGGCTCCGTCAATATCGCCGTTGACAACCGCTTGAAGCCCGTTCTGGTGTTTGCCGGAAAAGGTTACCGATGCAAAGAATTTTCCGTTGGTGTGAAAATCCTCGTTGGTCATGCCGGGAAAGAGATTCATCAGCTCCAGGGTTGGTACGTAGTTTCCCGAGGTAGAAGCGGGATCCACAAAGGCAAAGGATTTGTCCTTTAGATCCGCCAGGGTTTTAATGGAACTTCCGGCCTTGACAATAACCTTGGAAGTATAGCCGGATCGGCTTTTATCCCCAAAGGGAGCGGGGGTTACCATGGCTTCGGCGCCGGAACGCTCGGCGGCCTGCACGTAGGACACCGGCCCAAAGTAAACGATGTCCGCATGTTTGGTCCGCATGGCCTCGACCACGGCGTTGTAATCGGCGGCGTTAATTTCGGTGATCTTAATGCCCACCGCTTTGCCCATGGCATCTTGCAGCAGTCCCCGGTATTCGGCCAGTTCCTCGCTTGCCTCGTTGGGCAAATAACACATCACCAGTTCTTCCGGTACCACACCGGATGCGCCGGCAGATTCCGTACCCCGCTGGGAACAGCCTGTCAAAAGGACAAAAACCAATATCCCCGCAGATAAGATCAAACCGGCCTTTTTTGCAGAATTCATAACAATCTCCTTGTCCATAAACTATAAGGGTCCGCTTAACATGCGGGCCATTCAAACAGTTTTATTAACAACTAAAGATCGTTAAGATTTTGTTATATCAACGTAAAAAACCGGTAAATTGGTATGATTTTACCCGCCGGAACCGGACAGCAGGCCCTTTTTAAGGGCAAGCCGTATGGCCCCGGCCCGGTTTACCGCCCCAAGTTTGACATAGAGGCTTCTAACGGCGCTTTTAATCATATTAATAGAAGTATTCATGTTCCCGGCAATTTCTTCACTGGTGCGGCCCTGGGAAAGATTGTTCAGTATTTCCAATTCCCAGGCAGAAAATTCCGAAGCTTCCGCCGTCTCTTGATCCAAATAATGGGCCGCCACCAGCGACCGTTTTTTTGCAAAGGCAGAAGCTTTTTTTTGTATGGTTTGCAGCCAGGCTCTGGGAATTTTCCCGGGGGGATCTTCGCCCTTTTTATTTTCCCCCTCTTTAAGGACCGCATTAACCAGGGCGGCCATGTGCTCTCCCATTTCGATAAAGGGCATGTCCAGAGAATTGGGTTGGGCCGCATCATAGGCCTGCTTTAGGATGTTAAAGGAGCGGTCCTTATCCCCAAGCTGATGGTGAATTACCGCCTCCAGGGCCTTCATTTCCAGGAACCCCAGGATAAAACCTGCCAGATCGCTTTTTTCGTTTACCAGGGCCTGCAAAGCCGCCGAATAGTTCTTTTCCCAAAGCAAACACCGGGCCATTATTAGGGTATCAAAGCCGCGGAGCCGGGTTTTAAACTCCCCCGCTTCGTCTTCGTTTCTAAGCCAGGATGCAACTTTTTCGGTTAAGCCCAGGCGGGAATAAAACCGGCCAATTAAAATATCAAGGGTCGTATACCGGTAAAGGTATTCGGAATTTTCAAGCTGGGCATTAAGCTGCTGTTCAATTTCCTGAATGCCGGTAATATCCCCCTTATGAACCCCTATCCGCATAAGGTAAAAAAGGCCCCGGTTTTCCACCTCGTACTGTTTTTTTTCCCTGCTCCGGTATACCGTTTGGAGGGCAAATTGTTCCGCCCTAATCAGGTCTCCCTGGTAATAGGCCAGCTCGGCCCGGACCAGAAAATCGATGCCATAGAGAAACCCCGACCGGGAAGCGGCAATGTGGGGTACCGATTGGGAAACGGCGTTGATAAAGGCGTCGATTTCTCCCGGTCCGGCGGGAACCCCCGTCTGGATTATGTAGGCGCCTATATTGGTTTGGGACAGCTGTCCGTGAACCGGGTTGGGATTTTCAAGGTAATAATGATGGGCCTTTTCAAACCAGTGGACAAAATCGTAATCATGGGTCTTCCGGGAAGAAAGGATGCATAAAATTCCCAGGTTATTGTATGCGGCGGTGAGGATCCGGGACCGGCGGGGATCCGGGGGCTGGGCCTCGAAATAACTGACCGCCCCCCGGCATCCGTCGAAGGCTTCATCAAAACGTCCCAGAAAAGTCAAAAGCCGGGGCCGGATTATAAACCGTAAAAACAAAAAATCCTCGTCTTCTCCGTCCCCGGGATTTTCGGCCATTAGCCGTTCCACGGTTTCCAGAAAAAAAACCGCCATGGTCCGGGGCATCATCCGGGGCAGGGACTCAATAAGCCGGCCCAAGCCTCCGTAGTCCCGGGCCCGTTCATAACTTACGGCGGCGTCGGTGGGAAGGTTGTTTTCGATGCACCACTGGGCGCCTTCTCGGCAGACATCCCGGATCTCTTCATGGGAAAGGAATTTCTGTTTTTCCCGCAGAAAGTCCAGAAAGAGGTGATGGATCCTAAAGCCGTGGAGGTAAACGTCGAAACGGATAACGGAGCTAAATTTTTCCATCGCCGCAATGCTTTTTCCGCCGGGTTCAAGCCGCTCCAAAAGATTCCGGGGCCAGCGTTCAATAAGGGAAAGTTTAATAAGAAATTTCTGCAGCTCCTCTTCCATGGTAGAAAAAATATCCTCTTCCATTTCCCTAATGGGCTGCATCGCCCGGTCCCACCGGTACCCGCTGTCCTTTACTGTTTTTATTTCCTGCAGAATAAGCCCCAGCGCCAAGGCCCAGCCTTCGGTCTCGTGGAAAATCCGGGTAAGATCCTCTTCCTCAAGGGAAACCGTATGAAGACGAAAATAACTGCCGGTTTCTTCCCTGGTAAACCGCAGATCGTCCACGGTAATTTGGGAAAGGAGTCCCTTGGCCAAAAGATTAAGGGTGTTTATTGCCGGTTCCGTCCGGGAGATAAAGACCACGGTACGCGTTGAAATGGGGGCGGTTAAGGTTCGTTCCAGGAACAACAGCACCGTAGGATTGGTAAGAAGATGAAAATCGTCCAGGACGACCACGTACCGTTCCTTGCTTATAACCCGGTTTTCCAGCAGGCTTAGGTACCGGTCAAACTGCCGGCCCGATTCGGGAAATCCTATATCGGAAAAAATTTTTGCCGCCTCCGGCTTAAGCCGGGCCACTTCGCCGGTGTAGTTCTCCCAAAAACGCCAGCCCAGATTATCCCGTTCCGAAAGCTGTATCCAAACGGTCTGCCGTTTTCTTTCTTGAAGGAAGGTGTTTACCGCATGGGTTTTACCGTACCCCTCTCCCGCCACCACCGTAACCACCCGGCTTTCCAGGGCTTTTTCAAGCAGCCGGTCTATCCGGGGCCGCTCCAAATAAATACCCGGGGAGAACACAAGTCCAGTTTTACCCATAGGAAAACTATACGGTTCCTTCCGGCAGAGGTCAACAGGGTAAGTCCGTTTCAATTGGGGTTTTCAAAAACTCTGGTTTTTAGGATTGGCTCAATTTACCGGATTTTAACAATTCCTTCATACCCTTCTAACAGAATGTCCCTAGATTTAAAACATCTTTACGTTAAGGAGTCTTTTTATGAAACGATTTTCTGTGGCCTTTTTGTTAATTCTGACGGTTCTGGGGTCCGTTTTTGCCCAGAGACGGCAAAATAATACCGGCTATACCGTAACCGTGGCGGGTTCCACCTCCGTAAGTCCCCTGATGGAACTGTTGACGGCCGAATACGCCAAGACCCGGCCCAATGTAAAATTTAACATCAGCGCCACCGGTTCCGGCGACGGCATTAAGGCCGTGCCGGCGGAAACCGCCGAGATTGGCATGTCCAGCCGGGAGCTAAGTCCGGCGGAGATTGCCTCGGGCATCGATGTACATCTTATTGCCATCGACGGCATTGCGGTAATTGTGAATGCCCGCAATCCTGTTTCCAACCTAACCATTGATCAGATCCGGGATATTTATACCGGCACCATTACCAACTGGAACCAGGTGGGGGGCCGGGCCGGAAAAATCGCCGTGGTTTCCCGGGAAAGCGGATCCGGAACCAGGGGCGCCTTCGAGGAAATTGTCAAGTTCCAGGACAAACTGGTCCGGGGGGCGGTTGAGTTCGACGGAACCGGCGCCGTAAAAGCCGAAATTTCCCGGAACGTCGACGCCATCGGGTACATTTCCCTGGGTTCAGTGGACAGTTCCGTTAAATCCCTGAACGTGGATGGGGTTTCCGCCACCACCGCCAATGTGCTAAACCGCAGCTATAAGATTGCCCGGCCCTTCCTGCTTCTAACCAAAAAGGGCAGGCGGCTTAACCAGGAAACCAGGGCTTTTCTTGCCTGGGTTCTAACTCCTCCGGGGCAGACCATTGTTAAAACAAGCTGGATTTCTGTAAAGTAATCGTATTCCAAACGCTGGGAGTTTGCTGCGCTTTGTGCATACAACTTTTAAAAATCGCGATCAGGCGATTTTTTACCTTGCAAACTCCGAAAGCAGCCCAATAATCGTGGGTTTTATGGTTTTTTCCAACGAAAAAGCCATAAAACCCACAAGGCAACAGGCTGCTAGGCTTTGGAACAATCCCAGGTAAAAAGTAAAACGGTTCCCCCGAGAGCGGATAGCAGCCCCCTGGGGGAACCTTCCATGACAATTCCGCCATACCCTTTTACGGCCTTGTTTGACAAGCGGGGGGCCAGGCTCTATACTCGATACATCGTATGGGTAAACCCGCATTATTCCTTGCGGCCGTATACACAGGCCTTGTCATTAACAGCATATCCCCCTTGTACATGGTCCTTGGGTCCGCAGGCGGATCCGCGGAGTTGGTATTTTTGCTGCGGGCAGTATGGGCGGTTTTATTTCTGATCACGGCCATAATAAACCTTACCTACGGCATGGGGCTGTACAAACAGGGGGATCTTCCGGCGCTGCGCATTTTTTCGCGGACAATAAAATGGGGGCTTGTTCCTTTTTGGGTACTGCATTTTGTGGTCTCTGCCATATCCATAGGCTTGGCGGCCGCCGCGGAAAGATCTATCTTTTTTGCAACGGCCTTTTTTATTGGGGGATCGTACCTTATTCTTTTAACAAGCTCCTTCTACACCCTATGCTATATTTTTCTTCTGCAAAAAGAAAAAAAAGTACCGCGGTTTGAATGTCTGTGCCATCTGGCACTGCAGCTTTGTTTTGTCTTGGATCTAATCGGCCTTATACTGCTGCTGCGAAGGTCCTTTGGCCCCGAAGCAGAGCAAGCCAACGATGCGGGGATAGGTTTAAAATACCCGGTCTTATTTGTCCACGGAGCGGGATTTAGGGATACCATAATGGGACTTAACTACTGGGGCCGTATCCCCGAATACCTGCAGCGCCGGGGAATTCCGGTATATTTTGGGGGTACCGACGCCTGGGGTTCTATAGAAAGCAACGGGAAAATACTTAAAGAAAAGATCGGCGCCATTCTTCGCGAAAATAACGCCGGAAAAATTAACATTATTGCCCATTCCAGGGGAGGCCTTGAAAGCCGGTACCTAATAACGGCCCTGCAAATGGACCATGCGGTGGCATCCTTAACAACCATATCAACACCCCATAGGGGCGTGCGGGCCATGAATATGGCCCTGTGGTTCCCCCTTTGGCTGTACCGGGGGGTGTCCTTTTTTGTAAACGGGGTGTGCAAAATTGCCGGGGATAAAACCCCGGACTTTTTTACCAGCAGCAGGGATCTGTCAGAAAAACACTGCGGAGCGTTTAATAAAAAATATCCGGACAACGAAAGGGTGTATTATCAAAGTTATGCCTCAAAATTAAAGTACTTTTTTGGGGATCTGCCCTTTATTTTTACCTATGTATTACTGCGGCTAACCGATGGGGATAATGACGGATTATGCCCCATTGAATCCGCCAAATGGGGGGATTTTAAGGGAATAATTACCACCGGGGGAATAGCCGGGATTTCCCATGCGGGCATTGTCGATTCTTACAGGATTAACTATGGACGCATAGATATTCGGGAATTGTATTTACGCATCGTAAAAGAATTGGCCGCCAGGGGCCTATAGCCGGGGAATTCCAAAGGCCTACAATTATAATTCCACAACAGGCTGCTAGTCTTGGAAGGGTGCCGGCTCTTTACAGACCCTGCACCGGGACTCCGCAAGCCCCCGGGTATCTATGCGGTACCCGCTGCGCCGTACCAGCACCGCCCCGCAGGCCGGGCAGACCGTGTCCCTAAATTCCGGCGGGGCGGCGGTGTTTCCAATATAAATATACCTAAGTTCCCCGCGGCGGTCCTGGGCCCTGCGGGCAATGCCGGTTAAAGCGGCGGGATCCGTGGGGGGAGTGTCCCATTTCCAGTCCGGGTGATACGCGGAAAGGTGCCAGGGGATGGGCCCGGCCAGGTCTGCGATAAAGTCCGCCAGGGCATCCAGTTCTTCCCCCCGGTCATTAAGCCCCGGCACCACCAATGTGGTAATTTCTGTGTGTATCCCCATTTCTACCGCGGTGGAAATAAAATTCAACACCGTCCGCAGATCTCCCCCAAGAATTTCTGCGTAGGTTTTTTCTGAAAAGCACTTTAGATCTATGTTGGCCGCATCGGTAAATGCCAGAATTTCCCTTGCCAAGCCAGGGTTGGCACAGCCGTTGGTAACCAGCACATTGGCAATACCCCGGTTCCGGGCGATCTGCATGGTATTCACAATAAATTCCCCGTGGACCAGGGGCTCCGAATAGGTGTACGCCAGGGCGGAAGAAGCCTCGGCTTCCACCACCGCTACCAGATCCTCCGGACTCAGACGGCGGCCCGGTATTTCGCGGCCCAGCTGGGAAATATGCCAATTCTGGCAAAATGGACAGTGAAGGTTACACCCCGCAAAACCGGCGGATACGATAAAGGAACCGGGCCGCCAATGATAGAGGGGTTTCTTTTCGATGGGGTCATTTGCCAGGGCGGTGATAAAGCCATAGTAGGGAAGCTCCGGCTCCGGCGGAAGGGCCCGGGAAGCTTCAGATACCGGGGCTGCTTCGGCGGGTCCCCGCCGAACCCGGCATAGGCCGGTCTTACCCGGTAAAAGGCGGCAGCGCCGGGGGCAAAGGGTGCAGCGGAGGGCCGCTCCCTCGGCAATACAAAACCGGCCGGTGATCAATCCCTATGCCCCGGATTCCAGCAGCAGCCGGCCCTGGGTATCCCTGGTTTTATTGATAAACTGAATCGGATCGTCCACTTCAAAGGGCTCCAAAAGCACCCCCCGGGCGCCCCGGCGAACCCAGATCTTTACCAGGGGTATTCCCTCCCCCATCTCCGTAACCGCCTGGGGGATCTCTTCCACATACAGAATGTCCTTTACCTGGAACTCCATTAGTACGGGATTAACCCCCAGGGGTTCGTGGACCAAAAGGAGTTTATCCTTTTCCGAGGGAAGGGACCGCGGATATCCGGTAAACGGCACGGTATTTTCCGGGGGGCTCCCAGGACGTTTTTCAATCTTATTCAGCGGCAGCATTCCCAGGTATTTTTTTGTCTTCATCCCTTCTTTCCTTATACATCCTACGGCTAAAGCTGCTTTCCCAAAAAATGAAGTTTTGGGAAGGTCTCCATAGATTTAAATTTTGCAATCCCTTTTCCCATCCGCCGGCCCTTGCTCGGGGGAATTTTTACACGGTTCCGGCTGTTGCGAACCTATGCTTCGACGATGGTTTGGCGGTCCAAAACATAAACAGTCCCTGTGCAGTACGCACCCTCATTCGCAGTGGGATCTGGTACCCAAGAACCCGCCCTTCTTCCCCCGCGCAAGCGGGTTCTTGGGGAGCTTCAGGCCCGGGAGCTTCATTTTTTTCCATAATTCAATTTTATAAAATTTACCATGTCCTCAAAATCACTCGGATTATCAAGAAATCCTTTTTTTAATATATTTACGATATTTAAGCCCAAAAAAATATAAACCGAGTCTTTATCACATTTGATTTTATTTATGTCTGATTTTGTTAATTTGTTATTTCCTTTTTCCGTTGTTACTGAAATAAATTGTTCATTAATTTTTATATTTTGATTTTGCTGCAACATTTTATTTGCGTTATAATGTTTTTTATAAATGAGAGGCTGCACGACTGTATTGAACACTATAAAAACAATCAAACATATTATTACAGGCATGAAAATTTTTATAAAACCAAGTGGTGATTCTTTAAATACATCTATTAATGCATCGAGATTTGGTAAAATAGCAAGGGCTAAAAAAACACATAATGCCAGAAAAAACAGTATCCTTAATTTTCCAAAAAATCCATGTTTTTGATAGAATTTATTAAATTGAATATAATCATCTAAACTGACTTTTCCATTTAAATTGTATTCCATTGTATTCCTCCTTAATTTTGAATATATTTCATTCTTGCAATTTTGTCAATGCCTATAATTTTTTACACAGCAATCCGAATTCAAAAAAATGATATGGTTTATGAATGGAACAGGGGAAGACAACCGCGCAGTTCGACACATCGCTGCCCCAACCGCCTCCCCGGATCACCCGGACCGATCCCAAAGTGGCTCCGTTGGACCGAGATACGTTCCCGTACCGATACTGCCGCCCAGTCCCAGCACCATTCCCATACGTTCCCACTCATGTCATGCAGCCCCGGCCAATGTCCGGCGGTCCGTCCGGAAGGCGGCCCTGTTTGCCTTTCCCCAACACCGGCGATGGGTGGCCGTATTCTTAGAGGAACAACTGTGAAATATTTTTTTTACCTCAGGGACAAACCACACGAAACCCTAGATCGTAGTACCCGTAACCGGGGTAGTTTAAGTCCCGAAAGGACACCGCACAGCTCGACGCACTGCCATTCCAACTGCCCCCCCGCAGCACCCGGTCCGTACCCGAATTGGCCCCCGCTGGGTTCGTATCCTCCTCTCCCGTACCGCCTGTACTGCCGTACCAGTCCCAGCACCATTCCCATACGTTTCCGCCCATGTCATGCAGCCCCAGAGTATTTGCCGTCCTTCCGCCCACAGCATTGGTGGTGGAACCGGAATTAACACTATACCAGGCGTAATTTGTTAGTCCCGCCTTGGTATTAGTCCCTGCCCACGTATCCGCAAAGGAACCGCTAGTAGATGGGGTTCCCCCGCCACGGGCCGTATATTCCCACTGCGCCTCCGTGGGCAGCCGGTACCCGTTGGCAGTCGACTTCATCCTTGCCGTGTCCGCCGCCGTACCGGTCCCACTATCATTGGTGGAAATCCGCAGTACCGTACCATAGCTAGTATCGGTGTAATATACCGGCTCTTTCCCGCTCATCTCGCTGTAGGCATTGCACCACACTATCGCATCCCGCCAGTTTATAGTCGTTACCGGTTCCAGTTTGGCGGCGGTAGGAGCCGCACCGTCTGTACCGTCTTTCCCCTCTCTGCCCGGATTGGCAAAGATGTATCCATTTGCACCACGGGCAACATCGGTCGCCCACTGATACACCTCGTACCACAGCTCGTAGGTGGTTTCATATTTCGCTATCTTAAAGGGACTTAAAATTACCGTGCGGCCCGAAGAAAACAACGTATCATTATCACTGGCATCATACGCCGCATTTCCGGTGATGGTTACGGTACTGTCGACACTGGGTGTGGCCAACACCATTTCCCGGTATTTGACAGGGGTGGTAAAAATGATAGCAGCCCCTCCCCCGGGCCCGCCCGAAAGGTTCGCGCAGGCGGTGACGCTCAGCGCCATGATGCAGAGGGTCATCAGCAGGGCAAGGATCGCTCCGGCGATCTTTTTCAAATGGTTCATAAACTTCTCCTTTGGGCAGATCCGCCCCAGCGGTGGAAATGAGCCTCCCCGGAGCAGAGCTCCGGGGTATTAAACCAGACTTTCGAATAAGTGCAACACAGGGCAAGTTTAGTACAGGATCTGGGGTAACCGTTACTATCCGGCTGCTTCCCAGTTTGGCGGCGGTTTGTCCCCGGATATTCTGTGAACACCGGTTTACCCCAGAATTCGCCGGCGGTATTCGGCGCCGATTCGTTCAAGGCTTTGGCGCAGCGGCTCTTTAGGCAGGGCTTTTTTATTCAGGTCGATGGAAAACTGGTTCATAGAAAAATGCCGGAAAAAAAAGATCGCCTCTTTAAACAGCCGATCCGCCCCGGACAGCTCTTTAAGTTTTTCTGTATAGGCTTCAAAAATGCCTCCGGCCTTCATTTCCGAATAACCGATGATCCAAAGTACCGGCCCCTTCCCTGCGGTTCCTGAAGATCCGGCGTTTCCCGAGCCGGCCAGGGCCTTCCAAAATTCATACAGCAGGTCCGCCATGGTCCGCTGGGAAGAAAACACCGCCCCGGCAAGCTTCTTGCCCCCCAGCCGGCACAGCTCCTTTAGTTCCGCAGTCCGGGGGGTGTGGATCGGGGTCTTGTTAAGGATAAGCACGTTTTTCCTAAAATCCACGGCCAACTCGGGACGGTTCCGAAAAAATGTTTCGGCGATCTTTCCCGAAGGTCCTATTAAGTAACGTCCCTGTTCCTGTTCCCGTCTGCCTGGATTATCCCCTACCAGGATCATTTTTATTTGATCCCGGGAATCGATATCGTCCAATGCGCCGTTATACACCACGGGGTTTTTTACAGTATACGAAGGGCCCTTCCGTTCATCAACCAAGCGCTGTACAAACCCTGCCAGGCCGGGAAGCTCGGCGTCAAGCTCTGTGGTAAAAGATCTATACCGCCCTATAAGGGGAACAAGGGCCGCCCATGTTTTTTTATCCACTTGTTTGTTCCCATGGTAGATAAAAAAAACCCATTTGTATATACTGTTCCCCACTGCGAATGAACCGTCCCGCCGCAGATTGGCAAGGGTATGGGACCCCTCCGCAAGAAGGCATCCCTTCGCAGTCTGCAAAGAAAAAAACCCGGCATCCCGCCGGTTTTTTGGGTATGCGCCAGGCGCAGCAAGCTGTCCGGTGGAAATACAAAGTTTGCCCATGGCAAGGAGGCTGTTTACCAAATGGCAAGAAGGGGAAAAATTATCATTGACCGGGAACTGTGCAAGGGCTGTTACCTGTGCATCAGGGCCTGTCCGGTAAAGATCCTGGAAAAAGACCGGTCGTTAAATTCCCAGGGGCTTTACCCGCCGGTCGTGGCATCCCCGGAAAAATGTATCGCCTGCGGGAATTGTTACCAGGTTTGTCCGGATGTGTGTATAGAAATCTACGAATTGGAAGGAGCGGAAGCATGAAACTCTGCCGCTTGTGTAATGGGGGCATCGTTATTCCCGGCCAGTCGTGCCGGTATGGGGGCCGCCATGGACAGTGAAAAAGTATTAATGAAGGGGAACGAAGCGATAAGCGAGGCCGCCATCCGGGCCGGTTGCGATGCTTATTTTGGCTATCCTATTACGCCCCAAAACGAGATCACCAGCTATATGGCAAAGCATATGCTGGATAAGGATCGGATATTTATCCAGGCCGAAAGCGAAACCGCCGCCATCAACATGGTCTACGGCGCATCCTGTGCGGGAAGCCGGGCCATGACCAGTTCTTCCAGCCCCGGAATCAGCCTTAAACAGGAAGGGATGTCCTATGCCGCCGGGGCGGATATACCCCTGGTACTGGTTAATGTGGTCCGGGGCGGTCCGGGGCTTGGTTCCATTGCCCCCTCCCAGGCGGATTATTTTCAATCTACCCGGGGCGGGGGCCACGGCGACTATTACTGTATTGTTCTGGGACCAAAAAGCGTTCAGGAATGTGCCGATTTTACCTACCGGGCCTTTGACCTGGCCGGCAAATACCGTATGCCGGTGATCATCCTCGCCGACGGCATGCTGGGCCAGATGATGGAAGGGGTGGTTTTACCCAGGGAAAAATCCCCCGCAGAACTTCCCCGAAGGGATTGGGTTGTGGGAAACATGCAGAACCGGGATCCCCGGCATATCACCTCGATCCATCTGGTTCCCGAAGAACTTGAACAGATCACCCTGGAGCGGTACAAACGGTACGATGAAATTAAAGCCGCGGAAACCAGCTACGAATATTCAGGGCCCTTTAAGGCCGGAACGGTTTTTTACGGAGAGGGCGAAACCTTTGCGGATGCGGAAATTACCATGGTGGCCTACGGAACCAGCGCCAGGGTTTGCCTGGGGGCCAAACAGCTTGCGGAAAAGGCGGGGATTAGGGCGGCTATTTTTAGGCCCATCACCCTGTGGCCCTTTCCGTACAAGGCCCTGGGAAAAATCGCCGCCGCAGGGGCTCCCCTCCTCACGGTGGAAATGAGCCTAGGGCAGCTTGTAGAAGACGTAAGGCTTTCCCTCCTGGAAGCCCCAGGATCTTCTTCCCGGGAGGGGGTGCATTTACTGGGCCATTCCGGGGGTGTTATCCCCACGGAAGAGGAAGTTTTTCAAGAGATAAAGAGGATATTGGGAAAATGAAAAAACTCTACGGATATCCGGAAAGCCTATGCCGGGTTCAGACAAAATACTGCGGGGGCTGCGGCCATGGGGTTATACACCGGATCATTGCCCAGCTGATCGACGAAATGGGGCTGCGGAGCAGGGCGATAATAACGAATCCCGTGGGCTGCGCTATTTGGGCGGACCTTTACTTTAACTTCGACTCGGTTCAGCCTCCCCACGGCAGAACCCCGGCGGCGGCCACCGGAGTTAAGCGGGTCCTGCCGGATCATCTGGTAATCTGCTACCAGGGAGACGGGGATTTGGCCGCCATTGGTACGGCAGAGATGATCCATGCGGCAAACCGCGGCGAACGGTTCACCACTATTTTTGTAAATAACGCCATCTACGGCATGACCGGCGGACAAATGGCCCCCACAACCCTGGTGGGCCAGAAAGCTTCAACCGCCCCCTATGGAAGGGATCCCGGCCAGGCCGGGATGGGTTACCCCATGCGGGTCTGCGAGCTGCTGGCCCAACTGGACGGAACCCGGTACATAGCCCGGGGGTCGGTAAACAACGCCGCCAATACCCGTAAAACCCAGGGCTATATCAAAAAGGCCTTTGAAGCTCAAATGGCGGGGATTGGGTTTACCATGGTAGAGATCCTTTCCCCCTGTCCAACAAACTGGAGCATGGATCCCGGCCAGGCCGTGGAATGGCTGGAAGACAACATGATCCCCGCATTTCCCCTGGGGGAAATAAAAAACACCCTTGGAACCGGGGCCGTCCGAACCGCCGCGGCAATCCCCGGAAGCCAAAAAGCCGGGGACGCCGCATGAACAACCCCTTTCAAAGGAAGATGCCGGCGGAACGCATATGCCGGGAGCCTGTTGTACGGGGTATAAATATTCACTTCCGTGAATTTTTATACAATTTATATGCGGAGTGCAGCAAACAGCTGGGGCATTTCCCAAAACCCGGTTAGGTTTTGACTGCGCTTGGAAGAACCGGTTAAATCGGACTAAAATCCGGTTTGGCCTTTCATTAAATCTGCGGTGTATAAGGAGCATATAGCATACATGACAGAAAAATCCTTCTTTGCCGGATTCGGCGGCCAAGGGATCGTTTCCCTGGGACAGATCTGGGTGTACTGCGCTATGAAAGAAGGAAAAAACGTTACCTTTTTTCCTTTTTATGGGGCGGAAAAACGGGGCGGCGTAGCCCGGGCCAGCGTAATTGTTTCCGACGATGAAATTGCCAGCCCGCTGGTGACCACCCCCGATTCGGCCCTGGTAATGAACGGCGATTCCCTTCCTATTTGCGAAGGGATCCTTAAGGACGGGGGGCTTATGATCATAAATTCCAGCCTGGTTAAGGAAGATCCCCGCCGGGATAACATTAGGGTGGTAAAGCTTGAGGCATCCGCCTTAGCCGAAAAGATAGGCAGCCTGCGTTTTGCCAATATGATAGCCCTGGGGGCAATGGCAAAATTAACCGGCGCCCTGGCCTTAACAGAAATTGAGGGGATCCTGGAAAACTTCTTTTCCCCGGATAAGCACAAATTTATTCCCAAAAATGTGGAAGCAATTAAGATGGGCTTTGGGACGGTTTAAAAATAGCTGCGGGCTCCCATAATCCGGGCCCTGTAGTAATTTTCGTTAAGGTTGGAAATAATCACCCCGGTTTTAGACCCCTGGGATGCGGCGTGAATAAAAAGTATCCCCCCGGGGCCGTTTTCAAGGACTATCCCGGCATGGCTGGCTCCGGGGCGGACGGTGGTAAATACCAGCACGTCCCCTGGCTGCACCTGGGCCAGGGGAATTTTTTTTCCGCTGTTCCAAATGCCCACGCTGGAACGGGACACTTCCATCCCCGCCGCCTCCCGGTATACAAAATACACCAGCCCGGTGCAGTCAAAGCCTTCGGGGGTAACCCCCGCATATTTATAGGGAACCCCCAGGTGTTCCTGGGCCAGTTCCGTAATACGCTGCCGAAGAAGGGTCTCTATATCAAGTTCGGGAAGTTCCGCTTCTTCCACAGCGGCCGCCGCTACAGCCGCCGGCGTTTCGGCAGCGGCCTGCTCCGCCGATCCGCCGGCAGAACCCTGGGGATTCCCCTGGGACCAAAGCGGAAAAGAAAAAAAGAGAAAAAGACTGGCAATCCATACGTTCTTCATCACGTTTATATATCGGCAGATTATCATTTTTTTCCAGCTTTGCCCAGTACCCCGGTGTACTCCGGGGCCCGTCTCTGCAAACATCCGCCGGGGGTACCGAATACTGGCAAAAAACATGGATCCGGGCTATAGTTAGTGTTGTCCACAGAGTAAACGGCTTTGCGGACAGACGATGCGTATTTTAGGCCCCTGGGTACCCCCTCGGGGAATCCGGGAAATACCGGTCCTGTTTCGAGGCTGTTTTGAGGATACACATTTTACGGGGAGCGGCCCTGACCGTACTGGCATGGATTGTCCCGTGGACAGTTTCCGCGGAGAAACCGCCGTTTTCATCTTCCCGGGAGCTGAGCCTGCAAATCTCTTCACTGCCGGAGGCAAAACTGGGGTTTACCCAGCGTCTTACCTTTCCCCTTCTGCAGGGAACGGGGCCTTTGACCGCGGACAACAACATCGCCCTGGCCCTAACCGCCGAGATCTCCCCGGTTTCTCTAAACGTCCTGGCAGAAACGGTCTGGACCCCTGCGGCGTTTTTCAACCTTTCTGCGGGGGGCAGAATAGGTTCCGGCTGGAATGTACATCTTTTGGGGCAGAACCTGTACGGCATAGGCCTTAACCGGGAGGACGGTTCCGGAAGGGCGGAACATTCAGGCGCTGCCTTTGACGGCCTGCTCTGGAAGGTCCAGACCGGGGCGGCCCTGCAGTTTGATCTGGCGGCCCTTATTCCCGGCGATTGGCATCATGTGGTGGCCAGAACGTACCATGAAATTAACCATAGGGGCTATACCGCCGCGGCTTCCGGCGAATCCTGGTATTACGAAAACGATGACGGAGAAAACTGTAACGGTTTTAATTACTACGGGAATTTGCTTATGGGGTATCAAATGCCCGTTTTCCTTACTATGGCGGGCTTTCTTGCCGAAGGAACCCTTTACCTTTACGATACGCCAAACCGGACCCGGTGGGGGGACGAAAAAATGCACTGGGTTTTTTCGGCGATTTTTAATTTTACCCTTACCGGGAACCTAAGCGCCGCCCTGCTGGTACAGTGCAAAACCCGGCGGAATTATCAAAATGCAAACTGGGAAGATCTTTATTACCGCCGCCGGGACATCGACCGCTCAAATCCACTGCGGTTAACATTCTACCGGGCCGCCGTAGTGATGACCTGCAAACTGTAACAAATCCCCCTGCATTTTCCCGCCTAATGGCGGCAAAAATGCGATTTTTAAGAAAGTTTGTCCGTACTGTGTTCTACACCATGGACAAACCCTAACTATACTGGGCAGCCTGTTCCTTCCCCACAAGCACCCGAAGGACTCCCTCCACCAGGGCAATCATTTCGTCTTCGCCGGGAAAAACATGAACCGGCGCAAGCTTGTCCACCCGCTGTTTAATGGCTCCGGTAAAGCGGGTGGAATGGGCAAGGCCCCCGGTAAGGATAATGGCGTCTACCAGGCCCTCCAGCACCGTCCCCATGGCGCCAATTTCTTTTGCCACCTGATAGGCCATGGAATCCAATACCAGGGCAGCAAATTCATCCCCGTCGTTAATCATCTTCTGTACAACCCGGATATCCTCCGTACCCAGATAAGCCCGCATTCCGCCTTTTTTGGTGACCCGCTCGATCATCTCCGCTTCGGTATATTCCCCGGAAAAACACATGTTGATAACCGGAATAACCGGAATGGCCCCGGTTCTTTCCGGCGTAAAGGGACCTTCGCCGGAAAGGGCGTCGTTAACGTCAATGACCCTGCCGTAACGGTGGGCTCCAATGGTAATTCCCCCGCCCAGGTGGGCCACAATAAACCGGGTGTTCTCGTAGGGCATTCCCAGTTCCGCCGCAAGCCGTCTGGCAATGGCCTTTTGATTCAGCGCGTGGAAGACACTGGACCGTTCCACCCCGGGCATGCCGGTAAGCTTGGCATTGCGATCCATTTCGTCCACCACAATGGGATCCACCACATAGGCGGGGATAGAAAAGGATTCGGCCATTTCTGCGGCAATAATTGCCCCCAGGGCCGATGCATGAATTGCCGCGGTGGCAGAGTGAAGATCCTCCAGCATCTTGGGACCAATGCTATAGGTTCCGCTTTCGATGGGCTTTAAAAGACCGCCCCGGCCTGCAATGGCATCCAGGGAAGATACGGCTATTTCCGCTTCTTCAAGGCTTTTTATAATACAGTTCCGGCGCAGTTCCTTTTGTTTCAGTACGGAACCAAACCGGGCAAGCTGCGCCGAATCGTGCTGTATTTTTTTAGAAAGTATGCAGGTTTCGTCATCGTAGACGCTGAATTTGGTAGAGGTCGAACCGGGGTTAATCGCCAGGATGCGGAAGCGCCCCTCTTTTTTTGCGGGGGCCTTAATTGTTTGTTCAAGATCGGCCCTTCGCAGGACCTTTTCTCGGGGACGGCTGCGGACGGCTTTTTTTCCATCCTGGATCATGCTGATGCTGATCACACAGTCCAGGTTAAGAACCCGGTCCATCACCTGGGCAAGCTTAGTATGGGTACCCTCGATGTCTATCTCCATCCGGGACACTCCGGCGTAATCCCCGGCGCCGCCGGAATCTTCGGCATCCAGCTCGTCCACCATAAGCCGTTTAATGTTCCAGCCCTCGCGGCGTATATGCCCCGCCACCCGGCCTAACACGCCGGGTTTGTTCAATACCAACAGTTCAACCCGCTCGGTTTTTTTCATTTTCTGCACTCCCGAATCTGCCCTTGGGAACAGCCCCGATTAGTTAGGGCCTGTTTATACCGTGTCTACAGTATGGAAAACCCATGGATAGACCCTAGTTAAATAAGTTGGTAGTACCGGTTTTCCATTCTTCCATGGCCTCCAGAACTATCCGTTCCGCCTCAGGCCAGGAATCGGCCCGGGGTCCCGGCAGCCCCCGGTTGGTAGAATTGGAAAAAACGATTATTTTTTGGCCCTGCTGCCGCAGATGAGTAATATTTTGCGGAGCATCGTCTATGTACACATGGGCCCCCACCGCCACCTTGTCGTTCATAAAACAAAGATCCCAATAGGGAATATCATAGTTGTCAAGCCAGTCCACGGTTTGGGTAATACTGGTTTTATGAAAGTACTTTAGAAAAAGCCTGTTGGTAATAATACGGATCCTCACTCCCCGGTTTGAAAGTTTTCGCAGCGTTACCGGCGCATCCTTAATGGGAAGCATTTCTTTAAAAAGATTGCGCTGCGTTACCGCAAAACGGTGCAGCCTGTCGTAACCGCCGCATTCGTTCAGGCCCCACTCTTCCAGGCCATAGCTTATGTCTTTAGTCAGGGATTCTTCGCTTTTATTAAGCCACTCGGCGGCAATTTTTCGCATGGCGCCGTAAAAATCCCCCACCACGCCGTCAAGATCAACCCCCAGAATAAAACTGCTTTCATCCACAATGTTCCTCCAGTGTTGTTCTTAATTAGTTGGAGTATCAAGAGATTTTGAAATTAAAATAACCATGCTCCGTTCCCGCACAACGTAACAGTCCGGCATATCCAGGGGTTTTTCTGTACCGGGCAAAAGAATATCCTCCGGCGGGGAAAGGGCCGTATCCACCGCCCGGAACCATCTTTTACCACCCAGGGGATCGCAGACAGAAAAGGCGATCTTTTTGTTTCCCGCGTTGAACATAATAAAAAAGTCGTTATCGTCCTTGTCCGCCAGTATATCCGCCTTACTGCCGTCCATGCGCAGGGCCATGCAATAGCCTATTTTATCCCAATCGACGATATTTCCATCTTCGTTGAACCAGGTAATGTCGGGAATGGCATTGTAGCTTCCGTCCCGGCCGGTATAAAATTCGGGCCGCATAAACCCATGGTGCCGCAGGCGAAAGGCGATCATCTCCCGGGCAAAGCGGAAAAGCCCCGGATTTTTTTTAAGCAGGGACCAGTCGTACCAGGAGATTTCGTTGTCTTGACAATAGGCATTGTTGTTCCCCCCCTGGGTTCGGCCCATTTCATCGCCCCCCAGGATCATCGGGGTTCCCAAAGAAATCATCATGGTGGCAATGAAATTTTTTATAAGCCGCTGCCGTATTTTTTCGACGGCGGGATCGGCACTGGGTCCTTCAACGCCGTTATTGTAACTGTAGTTGTTGTTATTGCCGTCCTGGTTTTTTTCTCCGTTATCTTCGTTATGTTTTTCGTTATACGAAACCAGATCCCGCAGGGTAAACCCATCGTGGCTGGTAACAAAGTTTATTGAATGAAAGGGTTTGCGGCCATCCCGCAAATACAAATCGCTGGACCCGGAAAGGCGGGTTGCCAAATGCCGGGTTTGATGGGGATCCCCCCGCCAGTAAAGGCGTATGTCGTCCCGGTACCGGTCGTTCCATTCCGCCCAGCGGCCTCCGGGGAACCACCCCACCTGGTAAGCGCCGCCGGCATCCCAGGCTTCGGCGATGATCTTCGTATGGCTAAGCACCGGGTCTTCGGCAATCAGTTCCAGGGTGGGGGGATTTTCCATAAGCCGGCCCTTTTGGTCCCGGCCCAGGATTGAGCCCAGATCAAAGCGGAACCCGTCCACGTGCATTTCCGTTACCCAGTAGCGAAGACAGTCCATGATAAAACTCCGCACCACCGGGTGATTACAATTAACGGTATTGCCGCAGCCGGAATAGTTTTGGTAATACCGGCGGTTTTCGTTAAGAATATAGTAAATTGAATTGTCCAAACCCCGGAACGAAAAGGTGGGCCCCTGTTCGTTTCCTTCGGCGGTATGGTTAAACACAATATCTAAAATAACCTCCAGCCCCGCCCTGTGGAGTTCCCTAACCATCTCTTTAAATTCCCGGACCTGACCGCCGGGGGTTTTATCCGCCGCATAGGAACCCTTGGGAGCAAAAAAAGCTACGGTGGAATAACCCCAGTAATTGGTAAGGAGCGCCCCGGTTTTTGGATTAAGCCGGGGGAATTCCCCCTCGTTAAATTCCTGCAGGGGAAGGAATTCCAGGCTGGTTACGCCCAGGTCTTTTAAAAAGGGAATTTTTTCGATTACCCCCCGGTATGTTCCCCGGTGCTCTACGCCGGAATTTTCATGGGCCGTAATGCCCCGGACGTGGGTTTCGTACAGAACGCTGAATCGCAGCGGGTAATTAAGGGGCACATCCCCCTGCCAGTCAAAGGTATTGTCTACCACAACACAGCGGGGCAAAGAGCGAATATCGTCTTTTGTAGAAAAAGACAAATCCCCTGCGGGGTCATTGGGATCGTACCCCAGGCAGGATCTAATATCCCATTCGGCTAAACCGGTAAGGGCCTTTGCATAGGGATCGATCAAAGCCTTGTGGGGATTAAACCGGAACCCCTTTTCGGGCTGGTAGGGGCCGTCGGCCCGGTACAGGTAACAGGCGCCGTCCTTAATCCCCCGGATATGACAGTGCCAAATATCCCCGGTTTTATTGTACTGGGGCTTAAGTTTTATTTCCCTAAGGGGGCTGTCTTTTTCTGCGGATTCAAAAAGCAGTAAGGTAATGGCCTGCGCATGCCGGGAAAAGAGAGAAAAATTTACCCCCTCGGCGGTTAGCTCCGCTCCCAACGGCAGGGCCTTCCCGGTCTCGACCACAAAATCGACCATGACTTTCAATATACTACAGAAACAGCGGGCTGGACAAGGTTCCACCGCAGGGCCGGACGCGGCAGTTTTCAGTAATACAAAATGGAAATTAAATTTGATCTTACCGCCATGGGATAACAGTTTAACAACATCCGCATGGCCCGTCTTGGATTTCAAGGTCCGCAAAGACAGGCGTAACTGCGGGGCCCAGAAAAAATCCCGCCCTGGCGGGATTTTTTCTGGGCCCTACTTCTTTACCGGTTCTATCGCCGCCAGTTCCCGTATGGCCTGGAGAAGATCCGCATCGGAGCGAATCTCTTCGATAGAGGCGGGAAGCCGGTAGGTCCAGTTAAATTCGCCGGTGGTACCGGGGATGTTGATCCGTTCCCCGGCGGGATCGGCGGCATACCAGCGCTGGGACAGATGGAGCAGATCCTGTATTTGGAAAACCCGGAACCGGGAAGCGGCGGCGGCGGCGTGCCGTAAAATGATCTTTGCCGTACCGGGGTTGTACACCCGGGGCAGCGACGGCACCCCAAGAAAGCCCGCAAAGGCTTCTTGATCCGCCTCGGTGTCCCACCATTCCCGCAGGGTGGAACTGTCGTGGACCGACGGGGTACAGACGGAAAGTTCCGGGTATTCGCTAAAGGGTACGTAGGGCTGATCCGGCTGATCCCAGCGCCGGGTCCACCGGATAACCCGCAGTCCCAAAATATTCAACGCGGCAAGAACCCTGGGTACACAGTCCGGCACCGCCCCCAGATCCTCCGCACAGGGGAGCATGGGGGAAGATTCCGCCAGAACCGAAAGAAACCGCAGCCCTTCGGATTCCCAAATGCGCTCCGATTCCGTTTTACGCCGGGCTAACAGTTCCTCCACGGCGGCCCGTTCATCCCCGGCCAGGGATTTATAGGCCCGGCTTTCCCGGTAATACCAAACGGGAAAAAATTCCCCCCCGTCGTATTCATAAAAAAGCCGGTTGTGCCAAAGGCGGATCAAAGCTCCCTCGGCGGGGGGCCTAAAACCCAGGGAACGAATATCCTTCTCGCCCCGGATGTTTTTTTTAAACAGCCACAGTTCCTCGTTTCCAATCCGGTCCAGGGCCAGGTCAAAAACCCGTCCCGCTTCCGCGGCAATCTCGCCGGAAGAAGTGGTCCCCCCCCAATTATTCCGGATGCCATCCCATACTTCCCCGGTAGGAACATGGGGCAGGGAAAACCACCGTATTCTTTCACCGTTAAATCCAATACTTTCTAGGTCTTCTTTAGTCACGGGCACATAGGGTATATACCGGCCCAGAGTAGAGGAATCGTCAAACCGGGAAGAAGCCCAAATCCGAAAAAACCCCAGCACATGATCGATCCGGTATGCGTCATAGTACCGGGAAGCGGTTTTAAGCCGGGCCTTCCACCAGCTAAAATTATCCTGGGACTGGAATTCCCAGTTATAAATGGGAAAACCCCAGTTTTGCCCCGCGGGACTGTACATATCCGGGGGCGCCCCGGCGGACAGTTCGGCCCTAAAAATATCCGGGCTGGCCCAGACATCGCAGGAATCTTCGTTCATTAGGATGGGAATATCCCCCTCCAGAAAAAGGCCCATATCCCGAATGGCCTTGGCCGCCCGGGAAAACTGCCGGTCCAGGGCCTTCTGCAGCCAGGCCCAAAAGAGATGTTCCCCCCGCAGGACCGGATCCTCCCAAAGAAACTGAATATCCCCGGGACTTACCTGGCGGTAAAGGGACCATTCTTTCCAGCTCTTTTCTTCGTTGGCTTCCTTAAGCCGCCGGAACACCGCATAGGTTTTAACCCAGGGATTCTCTTCGATCCACCTGAATAGGGCCCCCGATTTGGCATCCTCCTCTATGACGGGTCTGTAGGTGTTGTATATCCGGCGCAGCAGATCCATCTTTGCCCTAAGGACCTTATTGTAAGGAAAGCGGTTTTCCTGGGCGAACTGTCTACCCAGCACTTCAATCTCTTTTATAAAAGAAGCCGCCTCTTCCAGCGCGTTAAGCCTAATGTACAGGGGATGCAGGGCAAAGGCGGTAAGGGCGCTGTAGGGGGAACTTTCATATCCCGTGTCATTTACCGGAAGGATTTGGATCAACGATATGCCCATATCGGCGCAGAGGCTGGCAAAATCTATCAGATCCAAAAACTCCCCGACCCCGGTACTTTCTGCGCCCCGCAGGGCCCCTATGGGCAGGGCGGTCCCAAAAAGCCGGCCTTTTTTTGCAATGACGTTCTTTTCGATCATAGATTTTATCCCCCGCAGTTATTATACTATATACAACTTCTATGAACAAAATACTACATGGTAAAATAATGGAAGCCTTTTCTTCGGTTCTTCCTATTACAATCATTGTGCTCCTGGCCAGCGTGTTCCTGGTACCCATGCCCACGGGGACTATTCTAACCTTTATTGTCGGGGCCTCCCTGCTGATTATCGGGATGGGTTTTTTTACCCTGGGGGCCGACATGGCGATGATCCCCATGGGGGAGGGAATAGGCATCCAACTGACCAAGACCTTTAATATTGTCCTGGCCCTTTTGGTAAGCTTTGTCATGGGGGTGGTTATTACCATTGCCGAGCCGGACCTTCAGGTACTTTCCCGGCAGGTCCCTTCGATTCCGCCGGTAAATTTGGTTTTTTCCGTGGCCTGCGGGGTGGGCTTCTTTTTTATGGTGGCCATCCTGCGGATCCTCTTTAAAATACGGCTTTCTATCCTGCTTTTTGTATTTTACCTTGTCACCTTTGGGCTGGTTTTCTTTGCACCGGCAAATTTTATTCCCGTGGCCTTTGACTCCGGGGGGGTTACCACCGGCCCTATTACGGTGCCCTTTATTCTTTCCATGGGCTTAGGGGTGGCAGCCCTGCGGACCGATAAAAATTCCCAAAACGACAGCTTTGGCATGGTGGCCCTGTGCAGCGTGGGACCTATCCTGGCGGTGCTTCTTTTGGGGACCTTTTTTGATCCCGGCGGGGGCCAGGTAGAAAGCCACCATGTTCCGGTGGTAAAAACCTCCAGGGATGTGGTGGAAATTTTTGCCGTCCAGTTTCCCCACTACTCCAAAGAAGTGGTTAAGGCCCTGGGGGCCGTACTGTTCATTTTTATCATTTTCCAGCTTATCTTCCGGCGCTATAAGCGGCACCAGCTGGCCCGGATTGCCGTGGGGTTCTTTTATACGTTCATCGGCCTGGTGGTGTTCCTTACGGGGGTAAATGTGGGCTTTATCCCCGTGGGCCAATTTTTGGGGGAGGAGCTGGCGGTGGCGCCCTTTAGGTGGATCCTGGTTCCGCTGGGCATGCTCTTTGGGTACTTTATTGTGGAGGCGGAACCGGCCGTCCATGTGCTTATCAAAGAAGTGGAAGAAATTTCCTCCGGCGCCATTCCCCGCAAGGTCCTTAAACGGGGGTTTTCCATCGGTATGGCCAGCGCCCTGGGACTTTCCATGCTCAGGCTCCTTCTGGATATTCATCTGCTGTGGTTTTTGGTTCCCGGGTATATTATAGCCCTGGGCTTAACTTTTTTTGTCCCCGCTATTTTTACCGGCATAGCCTTTGACTCCGGGGGGGTCTGCTCCGGCCCCCTTACTTCTACGTTTCTGCTTCCCCTGGCCATGGGGGTCTGCGAAGGCCTGGGGGGGGACCTGATGATCGACGCCTTTGGCATTGTGTCCATGGTCGCCATGACCCCCCTTATTGTAATCCAGGTGATAGGCCTTGTTTACCGGCGCAAACTTAAAACCTCCGATGAGCTTTCCAAGGACGAATTGGAAGCCATGGCCCTGGATGATTCGGCGGTGATCATCGAATACGATTATGAGGGGGTTCTATGAACAAAAAACCCCGGGCCGAACTAAAGCTGCCAAAGAAAAAAAAGACCCCCGCTCCGGCGGTGGAGGCCCGGGGCGTTCCCGCCGCTTCGGGCATGCCGGTTCTGCACTTTGTGGTCTTTATCATCGACTGGCTAAAGGCCAAAAACATGACGGAGATCCTCGAAGAATCCCATGTCCGGTTTCACTTTATCTGCAAGGGCCGGGGAACGGCAAGTTCTGAGGTCCTGGACCTTTTAGGATTAGGATCCACCGAAAAGGCCGTGGTAATCTGCCTGGAACAGGACCTTATGGTGCCGGTTCTGCTTAAACGGGTGAGCAAGAGCCTGGGCCTCCATAATCCCGGAGCGGGTATAGCCTTTACCGTCCCCCTTTCGGGGATCAACAAACCCATACTTCAGGTTTTTAAAGAAAGCATACACAAGAACATCAGCGACGAAGAACGAAAGGAACATAAACCTATGAAAGATCAAAAGAAAATAGAACAAAAAAAACACGATCTTATTGTGATTGTAATAAACCAGGGTTACAGCGACGAATTGATGGCCTGCGCCCGGGATGCGGGAGCCTCCGGGGGTACAGTAATCAGCGCCCGGGGGTTGGTTCACAAGGGGCCGGTAAAATTCTTTGGCATCTCCGTCCAGGACGAAAAAGAAATTATCACCATCCTAAGCAGCCGGAATAAACGGGTCCCTATTATGCAGGCCATAAGCCAGAGCTTTGGCATGGCCTCGAAAGCCCAGGGCATTGTCTTTAGCCTGCCGGCGGAAAATATTACCGGACTGGATCTGGACTAATACACGGTACAATTCCAGCGCTCTTTCTTTTCCCGGCTATTTAGATGCTGCATACACGGTAATTCATAGGGATCATGCCTTGAATTTTTTGTCCCTTTTGTTCATATTTGGTATTTGGAGGAACAAATATGAAAAAAGTTCTCTTTGGTTTACTGGTTGTCTTAACTTCGTTTGTAGTTATTGCCTGCACCACCCCTGCGCCTGCTCCTGCCCCTGCTGAACCTGCGCCCGCGCCGGTTGTGGAGGCCCCAAGGGGCGGCATTATCCTTGATGGTGCCACAAACTACACCGTTGTCCGGGGCGACACATTAGCCGAAATTGCTGCCGGCAAGTATGGAGCATCCAACAGGTATTTCTTTCCGCTTATCCAGCTTGCAAATCCTGCCATTGTAAAGGATCCCGACATAATTGAAATAGGCGATAGGCTTACTATCCCCAATCTTCAACGGAACCTTGATGATGCGGGGGCCAATGCGGCAATCCGGGCCGCCATGCTTAGCACCGCGGATCGGTATGAACGGCAAAGTAAACCCAAGGCGGCGGCAATTCTAAAAGACCTGGCCTCCAGGCTTGCCAAGTAGGCAAGGCCGCTCCTTAACTGCCGTCCTCCGCTCCGCGGTTGGGCGGTTTTTTTTTGCGGAATGGTTCCACCGTATCTCCGGCGCTTAACACCCTTGAACAAATTCCTTGAATGATGCACATGGTAATCACAATTCCTTGAATTATTCTTTACTTGCGGGTATACTAGTTAGGGTAGTGATTTATTATCATACTTAATCTACAGGAAAACAAGGAATTATTACTATGCAAAATCGCCGTTATTTTTTTACATCCGAATCGGTAGGAGAGGGCCACCCCGATAAATTATGCGACCAGGTATCGGATGCGATCCTCGATGCGTGCCTAAAGGAAGATCCGCAAAGCCGGGTTGCCTGCGAAACCTTTGCCTCCACCTCCATGGTCTTAATAGGGGGGGAAATAACCACCAAGACCTTTGTGGATTTTCAGGATGTGGTTCGTCGTGTGGCGGAAGAAATTGGCTACACCAACCCGGACTACGGTTTGGATTTCCATTCCATGGCGGTGCTGGACATGATCCACAGTCAATCCCCGGACATAAGCCAGGGCGTTTCCGGCACGGGGCTAAAGAAATACAAGGGACAGCAGGGCGCCGGGGATCAGGGGATGATGTTTGGATTTGCCTGTAACGAAACTAAAGAACTTATGCCCCTGCCTATTACCCTGGCCCACAAGATCCTAATCCAGGCCACTAAACTGCGAAAAAACAAAACCATCAAATGGCTTAGGCCCGATGCAAAAAGCCAGGTTACGGTGGAATATGAAGGGTATAAACCGGTCCGGATCGATGCGGTGGTGGTCTCCCATCAGCACGATCCGGATGTTTCGTACAAAGACATTGAATCGGGGATTATTGAAAGCATTATAAAACCGGTCTTGGAACCAACGGGGCTTTTGGATGCAAAAACCAAGTACTACATTAATCCCACCGGACGTTTTGTGGTGGGGGGTCCCTTTGGGGACACGGGTCTTACGGGCCGCAAGATCATCGTGGACACCTACGGCGGCATGGGCCGCCACGGCGGCGGCGCTTTCTCCGGCAAGGACCCCACCAAGGTGGACCGTTCCGCCGCCTACGCCGCCCGGTATGTGGCAAAAAACGTGGTGGCCGCCAAACTAGCCGAACGCTGCGAAGTGGAGCTTGCCTATGCCATTGGCGTTCCCTTCCCCGTTTCGGTAATGGTTGATACCTTTGGAACCGCCAAGACCGATGAGCAGCGGATCGAAAACGCCGTCAAAAAGATATTCGACCTAAGCCCCGCGGGAATTATTAAAGACCTGAACCTGCGGCGGCCTATTTACCAAAAAACCGCTTCATATGGGCATTTTGGCCGTAACGATTTTCCCTGGGAAAAAACCGATAAGGCCGAAGAACTGAAGAAGGCGGTAAACTAAAAATCCCACGCCGGTACAGAGCGTGGGGCAATGCCAAGGAAACCCGGTGGATACATTCCTGCTTCGCCAGTCAATTCATGCCTTTGCCGAGGTGATTTTTTCCCGATCCGGGGGGCCCGGCGGGCAAAACGTAAACAAACTTAACACCAAGGTAACCCTGCGCCTGGCTTTGGAAAATCTCGAGGGGCTTTCCGGGGCAGAAGCGGCCCGGCTTGAAGAGACCCTGGGCTCCCGGCTTTCCCATTCCGGGGAAAAAGTCCTGCTGGTTCTTTCCTCCAGCGAAGAACGGTCCCAAAAGGTAAATCTGGAAAGGGCCTATGCCAGGGCGGAAGCCCTTATCTGTACCGCCGCCCGGATCCCCAAAAAGCGCCGGCCCACGAAACCTTCAAAGGCCGTTCGGGAAAGACGGCTCCGGACCAAGCATCACCATGGCGAAGTAAAGGCCCGCCGGCGCAGTCCCACCGGCGAAGAATGAGCCTTCCCGCCGCTAAGAATACAGACCCAGGAGTTGCGCTTCGTGTACGATATAGTATAAAAATCCACGGCGCAACAAACTGCTCGAGGTCAAAATACGGTTTACCATGGAAGGCCCCCATGGTACACTGTTTCACGTGAAACAAAAATACCGGATCCGGAAAAACCGGAGTTTACAGGGGCTTTCTTAAAAACTTCAGTTTTTGGAAATGCCCCCGCATACAGGAGAGCAATCGTATAATGAAGAAGTTGATCCTGCTTTTGGTACTGGGATTTTTTACCTGGACGGGTTTTGCCCAATCCGCCCCCATAGTGTTTAAGGTGGCCTCTTACCAGATCAGCCGAAGGCAAACGGCCAACCAATATACCAAGGCCGAATTGCTTGTCGACGACGAGAACCAAACCTGGGAGATTGTTCTATACCGGAAAGACGGCGCCGAACCGGAGCATATTAAGCTGGAAAATTTTACGTTTCTTGGCGGCCATGGCGTATTCAGGACCGTCATTATCCGGGAAGCTTCCGGAACATCGGGCAGCAACCTCTTTGCCTATATGCCGGCCTATGAGGGAAACAAGATTAGGATCGATCTGTGCGACATCAGAACCGAGGGGGCGCGGCGCAGGCTTATTATTGAATATTAGGGCCGGCCGGACTTGTTCCAAAACCCGGCCGGTTTTGGAACAGCCCTATCCTTCAATTAACCTGCATAGATCCACCCACCCCTTATTCCCTGCATATTCGTTAAGTTCATCAATGGTCAACTCTATCGCCGAATTTGCATTACCACAGGCGGGATAAACGGTTGTAAACCGTTGGAGGGAAACATCAAGGTACACCGCCACGCCCGGAGGCAGTCCAAAGGGGCAAACTCCACCCACCGCATGGCCGGTGTATTCCAGGGCTTCTTCCGGGTTAAGCATCTTTGCCTTAAACCCAAAGTGATCCTTAAATTTGCGGTTGTCCAGCTTCATGTCTCCGGCGGTAACGACAATAAACACGCCGCTTCCCGCTTCCAGGGGAACGGCCTTGCCCCCGGCATTTTCGCCGCCGGTATATTTAAGGGAGATACTTTTTGCAATTCGTCCCCCCTCTACTCCCAGGGCCGCGGCAGCCTCGGCCACCGTGGCGGTGGAAGCGGCTAGTTCAATAATATCCCCATCCCGGTTCCATTGTTTTAAATACTTCCGGACCTTTTCAATTGACATAAACCAGTACGGCCTCGCGGTTATTTGCATCGGTGGTATACAGTTCCAGCCGCCCCTGGTTTATTTTCCAGCTCTTTACCCGGATCAGATACTGAAAATACTCCTGTTCCCGAAGCCGCTCGGGATCATAGACAGAAGCCATCAAGGTCCCGGCGGGGGGATTTATGGTTAAAGAATTATTTGCCCCGGCCTGATAGGGCGCCGTATACCGGTTAGGCGCCGCCTTTCCACTGACCCGGCCGTCGTCCACGGTAAGGGTAAAAAGGTCCCCCATGCCATCGGCATTTAGTTTATTCCGGTCAATGACAACAATCCTATTTGAGAAACGCAGCTCCGAAAGTTTCCAATTTTTTCCCCGAAGGGCGCTTATATCACCGGACTCGGCGGCAGCCCCGGAACCCGTTACAGCAGCCCCGGAGCCCGCTGCGGGTGACCCGGACCTTGCCGCTGTCCCTGAACTAGCGGATGTCCCGGAAGAAGCCCCCTGCCCGGAGGAGCCGCCGCCCCGGTTCTCCGCTGACCCGGAACCTTCCGTAGCCCCGGCGGCCTGGCGGCCGGACTGTCCTTCTGTCCGGGCGGCCTGTTCCCGTTCGGCCCGCAGGGCCCGCTCACGCTCCAGTTGGGCGGCCCGCTCCTGTTCGGCCTTTGCAAGCCTGGTGTTCTGCTCTTGTTCCATCAGGTAGCCGCTTTCACAATCATCCACACTGGTCAACACAAATCCGCAGACCAGCAAAATACCGCATGCAAATACCCTGTGCAAAATGCCGCCGGTCTTATTTTTAGTCATCGTTTTCTCCTTCATACCGCATAGGTACGATCAAGCCGTTTTAGATCGGTGAATGTATCAATTTCAATAATATCTTTAAAAGAACATTCCCTAACTTCAATGTTATAATCTTTGATAAAATATTCCAGTGCTACCTGATCCCAGTACCGTTCCTTACCGCCGGGCATCTGATATACCTCTTTAATATGTTCCGCCATTTTAGCGCCGTCTTTTTCATCCCAGTAGGAAATGCCAAACATATGATGACAGTTCTTACCCCCCACCTTTAGCTTGGAAATATAGCCGTTTTTGGTTTCAAAACACCAATCGTCGGTTACCTCCGCGGGAACCCCCAGATAATTGCTGGTATATTGGTATTTGGTAATTAATTCGGGATTATTTAAATACAAGTCCGATTCCAGCACATAGGCGTTTTTTAAGAGGTACCGCACGCACATAACAGAAGAAATGTTGTTGGATTCGTTATAAAAGGGATTTTCTAAAAATTTAACCTGCGGGTACTTATAAAGAAGCTGATCAAACTGTTCCCCAAAATAACCCCGGACAATAACCACCTCTTCAATTCCTGCGGCTTGTACCGCATCCAGCAGGGTGTCGATAATCCGGACACCCCTAACCCTAACCAGGGGCTTGGGGGTATTTAGGGTAATGGGGACCAGCCGGGAGCCAAACCCCGCGGCTATAAAAATTGCCCGCTTTACCCGGAAGGGATCCAGGGCCTCGAGCCCCCTGGGGGTAATTTGATTTTTTTTTGTAAATTCCGCCTCTTCCAACTGGGTTACGGTTTTGTTAATGGTCCCCACCGAAAGGCCCGTTTGAGCCGCCAGTATCCGCTGGGTAATTCCGTTCTTTTTGTTATTTTCCCGGAGAAATTTTTCCAGTATTGTTAGAACCTCAAATTGAGGCCGTGAAAGATTCAACTGTAAACCTCTTAATTAAATATACTATCAATTTTACGGTTAAATTACATCCCAGGATAAGGATAGAAACAAAGGCCGCCCCTTCAAGAAAAAGCTGGGCTTCGAATTGGTTTATCATTAACGAGACGGGTTTATTCCGCACGGTACTTAAAAAAGATACCGCAGAAATAGTCATCATGGAATTGACAAAAAAGTAAGAAGCCATTTCCAGAATTGTCTGCCGGGTTTGGGGAATAAGCACATCCCGGATAATAAAAAACCGTCCCACCCCCAGGGTTTGCCCCACGTCCTCCAGATGGGGATTCAATTTACCCAGAGAATTATAGGCCAAAAGGTAGGGGGACGCTAAAAAGTGGATGGTATTTACCAGGATTAACATTCCGATTCCCCCATAGAGGATCGATCCCTTAAAAAAAAGCACATAGGATATGCCCAACACCAGCCCCGGCACCGCCAGGGATGTGATGGAGATAAGGTGAAGCGCCTTCGAGGATTTTCCCGGAGTCCGGGCGGTAAAGCAGGCAATCGTATAGGAAAGGATCGTCCCCAGTACGGAAACCCCCAGGGCAATGCTGATGGAGTTGATCAGATACCGTCCCGCCCCCAGGTCCATGGTCCGCAGAATATTGGCAAAGGAAAAGGACATATCCGTGGGATACTTGTTGATTATGCTTAAAAAGGCAAACACAGCAAGGGGAGACGCTATAACAGAGCAAACAATTATACAGTAGCTCATGGCCAGTCCATCCCTAAGGGGCTTGCCGGAAAGGGCCTTTTCCTGGGCGGTAAAATTTTGATTTCCCCGGTCCTTGTTAAATACATCAAAGAGAAAAGCCCCCAGGGCGGGAATAAGAAGAAAAGAGCCTATGACGCTGCCCCGGTTAAAGTTAAGAAGGCCGATCACTTCCTGGTACATCAATACCGGAAGGGTGGTGTAGCGTCCTCCTATCATAAGGGGTACGCCGTAATCGGTAAAAATCAAGGTAAAAACGGCAAAGACCACGGAGATCAAGGGCTTTCTAAGATAGGGGAAGGTGATGGACAAAAACTGTCTGATCCTGGGGATCCCTAAAACCGTGGCGGCTTCGTAGGGGGAGCCGTCCTCGTAGGTAAGAATATCCGCCAACATTAAAAAAGCCACGGGAAAGGCATACAGTACAGAACCGGCGGCAATGCCCCAAAAGCCATAGATAGGGTGGGGAAGCCCCAGGAACCGGGTTAAAACCCCGTTGGAACCCAGCAAAAGTACCAGTCCCATGCCGTGGGAAATCGAAGGGATCAGCATGGGGACCGTCCCCAGTACGGCAAAAATAGTGCGGAAGGGCATTTTGCTGCGTACCACCGCCAGGGCAAAGAACCAGGCAAAGACAATGGAAATTACCGTCCCCGTTCCGGCGGAAATTACCGAGTGAACCAGGGCTTCTCTAAACCGGGGAGAGGATACCACCGAAGCCATGTCCGTGCCGGACATGTTGTAGAGCATTCCGGCCAGGGGCAGGATCAGAGAAAATGTTAAAAAAACCCCCAAAACCAGCTTAACCGGA
The DNA here is from genome assembly GCA_031277165.1 of Spirochaetaceae bacterium. Taxonomy (GTDB): domain Bacteria; phylum Spirochaetota; class Spirochaetia; order Treponematales; family Breznakiellaceae; genus JAISLT01. Next base: position 5,479 of record JAISLT010000066.1, on the reverse strand, counting down.
ACGCCTAAGCCGCCGGACCCTCTAAATGCCATGAACAGGCTTCCCATTATCCGGGGCGTTTATCCCCATATATTTGGCCAGGGAATTAACCTTTCTTTGCAGGTTGGTGATCACAAAATCCCGGACAAAGTCCCCCGCAGGATTTTTGATGATCTCCCCGGGGGTGTCGATTTGGTGGATTACTCCGTGGTTCATCACCATAATCCGGTCCGAAAGGCTAAAGGATTCTTCCTGATCATGGGTAATATAGATCATGGTGGAATGAAACTTTTTCTGTATCTCTTTGATTTCGTCCCTAAGTAAAAGCCGGGTGGCGGCATCCAGGGCGGACATGGGTTCGTCAAAAAGGATTATTTCCGGGTTCATGGCCAGGGTCCGGGCAATGGCCACCCGTTGCTGCTGACCGCCGGAAAGCTTGTGGGGCTTTTTTCGGATATGTTCCGTAAGCCCCACCTGTTCAATAAGGCTCTCGGCCCTGGACCGGGAAGAGCCTCCGTATTCCTTGGTAAATTTTAAGGCGTACTCCACATTGTCTAAAACGGTCATATTTTGGAACAGGGCATAGTTTTGAAAAACAATACCCATGTTCCGCTTGGACGCGGGAAGGTCCGTAATGTCCCTGCCGTCCTTAAGGATCCGTCCGGAACTGGGCCGCAAAAGGCCGATAAGGATCCGCAGTATCGTTGTTTTACCACAGCCGGAAGGCCCCAGAATCGAAAGAAATTCTCCGTCCTTAACGGAAAAACTAATCCGGTGCAGCACCTCCTGGTTATTAAAAACCTGGACCAGTTCCTTTACTTCAAGTTTTTCCGCCATTTCTGTTCCTTAGGTTCCGTCATGTACGGTTAAACCCCTGCGCAGGTAAAACCACCACTATGGTTAAACTATACCACGGTTATACGGCGGTTCCAAGGCTTAGTACTTCCACCGTTCCAAAAGCAGGGCCTTCCTGTCCTGATCGTATACGCCGGTCATGTCCGCATAGGGAATGTCCCTGGGGTAGTTGGCAATCGTATTGGGCTGATCCTTAAAAATAGGCTCGGGGCAGTACAATTCTTTGTCTTCCCGAACCAGGGTGGTCATGGCAAATTCAAAGACTTCCCTAATAATGGGCCGTTCTTCCCTGCCCTTAATAATTGCCATGCCGGTGGTAATACTGGGGGCCCCTTCCTGAAAAAAGAGCATCTCCAGGGGTACGTTTCTGCTGTTGATAGCCTGGGTGGCCGTTAGGGTCATGCCCAGGCCAATGGCCGCTTCGCCCTGGATCAGGGCGTTCACCGGACCGGAACCGGAGGTGGTAAACTGGAGTATATTATCCGCCAGTTTGTCAAAGTATTCAAAGGCCGCATCTTCGCCCCAGGCATTCACCAGGCTCACCAAAAACATATACCCCGTGCCGGAACTTTTTGGGTTGGGCATGGAAATAAGTCCTTTATAAAGGGGTTTAAGCAGGTCCGCATAGGACGATGGCGCCGGCAAACCCTGTTCCGTCAGCTTATCCCGGTTAATAACAATGGCCCCGGAAGATTTATCCCAGGGAAGGAACTTTTTTGAAGGGGGCACCAGTTCAGGAAGAAAGGGCTCCGTATTAAAGGACGACAGATCGGCAAATATATCCTCAAGACTTTCCATGTAGCCCGTTTCCAGGTTAAGAATTATATCCGCCTCGGTGGATGTTCCCTCGGCCTTTATTTTAGCCGCATGGTTTCCCGTGGAAAGCACCTCCAGAACTATGTCATAATCCGGAAACTGCCGGCTTAAAAGTTCCTGCATGTGCTCGGTCCGAAAATCTTCGGTGCTGGTGTAGATAATAACCCGCCGGTCTGTATCGCCGGATCCTCCGCATGAAACAAGACCCGCCAGGGCCAATGCTCCCAGTAAACAAAGGGTGATTTTTTTCATTGTGTATACTCCTCAAATAGTGAAGCGCCTTAGCCAACAGATAACAGGGGGCCTTGGCCGTTCATTTTGGTAAGTATATCACAAAAAAATGAACAATATAAAGGGGCTTTCGCAAACCTTCAATTTTTGAGGAATGTTCTTTAGCTTCCGCTGTTAAGCAGGGCCTCTATGGCGGCAACAATTTTCCGGTTATTCCAATCCAGGCTGCCCACGACCCGGTGAACTATCCGTCCTTCCTGGTCAAGTATATACGAAGTGGGAATTCCGCTTATTCCGTATTGGCTGCTTACTTCCCCGGAGCTGTCCAAAGCCACGGGAAAGCTGTATTTGTTGTTCTGAATAAAACGTTGAACAACCGGGGCCTTTTCGGCACAGTCCACCGCAAGTATTTCAAAGTTCCGGTTTTTAAAACGTCCGTACAGGGCCTCCATGGAGGGCATTTCCATCCGGCAAGGGGGGCACCAGGTGGCCCAAAAATTAAGGATAACGACCTTTCCCTTAAGACGGGAAAGGGTGATCTGCCCCGATCCAAGAAGGGACAGGGAAAAATCCGGCGGAAAGGCCCGCTGCCGCAGCACCGGAAGATTCGCCTCCGCAAAGGCCTGTTCAATCTCCCGGGAAAGGCCGCTCTGTCCGGCCGCAGGAAGAAGAAACAAAAATATCACACAAATAAGGGCAAAACTTTTTTTCATGTTGTCTCCTGTCTCCTTATATACCCGAAACCCAGCTTAACCAGCCGGCCAAAAACCGGAACACCGGCGATTTATCCCCGGCCCATGTAATAAACTGATATTGCCACTTCTGGATAAGAATGTTCAAGACGGAAAAACCGCCGGTTAAAATCATCAGGCCAAAACAGATCAGAAGGATGCCGCTTATCTTTTGGATTAGCCCAAGGTGGGAGCGGAACCACCCTGCCGAAACCAAAAAGCGGTCAAAAAAAAGGGCCGCCGCCAGAAAGGGCAGACCCAGACCGGCGGAGTATACCCCCAGGTACAGTATCGCCACGGTTGTTTTACCGCTTTGCCCCGCCAAAAGCAGGACGCTGGTAAGAACCGGCCCTATGCAAGGGGTCCAGCCCGTACCAAAGCAGACCCCGGCGATAAAATTCCCCGCCATTCCTCCGGGGCGTCCGGACTGGCGAATCCGTTTTTCGTAATTTAAAACCTTTAGAAAATTAAAAATAACATTGAGTCCCAGGATGATCACGATAATTCCCGCGGCTATGCGAAGGTACTTTGAAACTCCCCCCATTAACAGAAAAGTTCCTGAAATAAGCATACTTAGTACAATAAAGACGGCGCTGAAGCCCAGGACAAAGCTTAGGGCGCTTACAAACAGGGCCGGTTTACCGTCCGCCCCTTTCCTGGCGCTGCCCAAAATGCTTAGGTAGGAGGGGATCAGGGGCAGTACACAGGGAGAAAGAAACGAAAGAAGCCCGGCAGCAAAAACCAGAGGAACCGAAGGTTCTATCATACCTTACATACTAATCTATTTTCGCCGCATTTTACACCGGGTACAGCCAAAAACATGGACATGGGATCGGTGGGGTTTTTCAAAAAGCCGGGCGACCAGGAAATCATCCGTCCGAAGCACCGCCCCGCAGACAGGACATACCCGGCGCCGGGTTCCCTCCAGACAATACACGCAGCCGGCGATGTGCATAAGCCGGTCCGCCCCGCCCATGGAAGGAAACACCGAAGATTTAACCCGCTCCCCCCTTTCCAGCCGGGCGGAACAGACCGGGCAGGTCCGGGGCGCTCCGGGAAAGCTTTCGCCCCGGGCTTGTTTTTTCCGGCGCCTTCGCCGCAGCGCAGGGAGGGCAAAACCGCCGGGGAGGGCAAAAAACAGGGTAAACCCAAACCACAGAAGGATCACTCCCGCCACAGTTAGAAATAGTATTTGAATAAAAGCCGCCATTTACGCGCCGTTACCTTAAATATATACTGAATACCGGTGGCAATACTGTATATTATCGGCACCCCCATCGGAAATCTGGGGGATTTAACATTCCGGGGGGCAGAGACCCTTAAATCCGCGGATTTAGTCGCCTGCGAGGATACCCGGTGTACCCTGCGTCTGCTTACCCATTTGGGCCTCCGTAAACCCCTTCTTTCCTGCCGGGCCCACAACGAAGGGGCCGCCGCCGCCCGGATAATTGCCGCCCTGGATGACGGAAAAACCGTGGCCTATGCCAGCGACGCAGGAACCCCCGCCATAAGCGACCCCGGGGCAGTGTTGGCGGCGGCGGCCGCCGCGGCGGGCCACCAGGTTATCCCCATACCGGGCCCTTCGGCCTTTTCGGCCCTGGTTTCCGTGGCCGGAGGAAGGGACAAAACGGTACTTTTTGAAGGCTTTTTATCCCCCAAACCCGGCCGCCGCCGGGCCCGGCTTAAGGAGCTTTTGGATACGGCCTGGGCCTTTGTACTGTACGAATCTCCCTTTAGAATTCTTAAACTTTTAGAAGAATTGGCCGATCTTGATAGGGACCGCTACATCTGCGTGGGCAGGGAGATGACCAAAATACACGAAGAGTATAAACGGGGCTCCGCCGCGGAAATTTACGCATTTTTTTTGGAAAAAGATCGCCAAATGGGTGAATTTGCCGTGTATGTCTCTGGGCATAAACACAAATAAGGTTTAAACTTATTATTGAAGTTGCCGATAATAAAGGCAGGTAGGGTATGAGTATGACGATCGATAGAATAAATAATCTGGAGCCCCTGCAACCCGGAAAAAAGACCGGGCGGAGCGGTCTGGCAGAAAAAGGCAAAGAAGCCGATTCTATTTCTCTTTCTTCAGAAGCGGTAGAAAAGGCCGAGCTGTACCGGACCATGGATCTGGCTTCCGCCGCGGAGGATGTGCGGGCCGAAAGGGTCGCCGAGCTTAAGGCAAAAATTAACGATCCTTCCTACATTAACGCTACGATCATCCAGGCCACGGCAGATAAAATTATGGATGCCTTTGGCCTGTAAAAGCGGCAGGGGGCATCCACGAAGTGTCACAGGCTCCTAGGTTTTGTTGCGCTTCGCATGTAAAACCCCAAAAAATCGCCGGTCAGGCGGTTTTTTACCCCGCAAACTCCGTTCGGGCCAAAGGCCCGCGCAGCCCCGGTAATCGGGATTTTGTTCGGCGTCAAGCGTAAAAAATCCACACCCTGACGGCGGGCGCCTATGCCCTCATCGGGACAGCCGTCAGGGCTTTTTCTTCCGCCCTGCTTTTCAGGGGCCGGGTGAAACCGGGCTTTCAGACTTTCCCTTCAAACTATAGGCCAAGACGCCGCTTGCTGGTATACTTACCGCCGCGCGTTAGAACCCGCGCGCGAATAAATGGCCATGCCGGTTATTTCCGCGCCGGCCCTTAGGAACTGTTCAAGAATAAAATGCGGCGCATTTTATTCTAGTATCCCGGCAGCTATGAAAATGTGGTTTTGCTTCCCGGAGAAGGCCGTATCACACGGCGAAGCGCAAGGGATAGAAGCGGAAATCCCGCAAGCCCCCGAAGGGGGCTGAGGAATTGGAGCGGATAGCCCGGTCCGGCCCGTAGGCCGGATGCGCCCAAATCCACAGATTTAATC
>JAISLT010000046.1 GCA_031277165.1 Spirochaetaceae bacterium | reverse complement strand
GTGATCGGCGGGCCGGGGGTTGCGGCCCTGGAACACGCGCAGTTCGGACAGCGGTAAATCAATAAGCATGATAGCCGATTATAGCGGTTTCCCCGGACCCCGGATAGGCAAAGCGGCGTTTGTATTAAGCGGACAACGCATACGTGCCCCTATCCTTCGTTTTTGCGTTCATGTTTGCGGAACAGGTACGGCGCCAGTCCGGTGTTCGCTATCCGCCCCTTACTCGGCAGCTCAAACCGGGCGCATTTTTTGCGCCGCTCCTCGGCGCAAAAAACCGGGCTATCCGCTCCAATTTTTGCCCCTGCGGGACAAAAATTCCGCTTCTATCCCTTGCGCTGCTGACAAATGGCATCCGTGCCATTTGTCAGCTTCAGGTTTTTGCGAAGCAAAAACCTGGGAATACATACAGCCGTCATCAGCCCCTGCGGGGCTGTGTTGCAAGGAAATTGATTGTACGACGCCGCTTTGCGGCTTGTACATCCATGCCGGCCACTTCGCAAAACTCCGGGGATTGCGGCCTCCGTGCCGGCAGGCTGTTATTTAACAAATGCGGCATCGCGGCAGCGCCGGTAATGCCCCCATGTTGGACCAATGCGCCCTGGCTTTAGCCAGGGCAGTGCGTCCCCCCCGTGTTTTTGTTGTTCCCCGCCCGCTGATAAAACCCGAAGTCCGGCCTTTTAGTTCCGGGAGGGCAGCAGGCCGGTAATCAAGTTCACGGGGCCGGGCCTTTGCCCCAGCCGGTCCCGGAGAGCCCCTTCAATCGCTTCCGCCCCGGCCAGGTAGGAATCGGCGAAAAACACGATAGGAACAATCCGGTCCGTGTCGGGCACCCCATAGGCTTCAAAAAAAGCGCTGATTCTTTCGCCGTTGTTACCGGAACGGGTGTTTATCCGGGTGACGCTTAGGGGAATATCCTTACCTTCTACCCTTACGGTTTTAGACAGCCGGTCAATAAGGGGTGTTGCCTTGGCGCATTCCGGGCAGGTGATCCGGTAGAAGTACACGATGTTGACATGATCCGGATTGACCGGGTAATCCTCAAAGAGCCGGTCCCCGGTTTTTTTCCCCGCCGGGTTATAAACCCGTTTGTTCACAAATATATCTTCCCCGGCGGTTAAATAGGCCTCCCGGATATTACCGGCGATGTTCTCAAAGCCTTGAAACACCCTTCCCCCGGCAATAAGAACCGGCAGGCTCAGGGTATCGCGGCTAATCCCCATGGAATCGGTAATCCGCTCGTATTCGGCGCGGCCCGATGCATGAAAAACATTATAGACGGGAAAGTCGTGGGGGTAACGGTTCCGCTCTTCACTCGAAAGTTTTTCATCCAACATCGTGAAATATTTCCCGGACTCATCGCAGAGATCGCAGAGTTCCTCGTAAAAATAGTACAGCTCCGCCTTCTCCGGCAATGCGGCGGCCCGGGAATCGGAGACGGGACGGGCAAAAACGGAAACAGCGGACAACAGCGCTAACGCGGCGGGCAAAAGAAAGGGACGCGGATTTCGGGGGCCTTGTTGTTTCATAAACTTCTCCTTTTTTAAAAAAGCCGCAAACCTGGGGCGGCATTATAAACGGACGAGGCTGTTCCAAAACTTCAGTTTTTGGAACAAGCTCAGACACTAACCGGCGCCCCATTGTGAATGGATACGGCGCAATCTGTCAAGTTTTTCGCGCTGCCTTCCCCCGCGTTGCCTTCTCCACCGGCCTAAAAAAATTTTAAGAAAAAACTTGACGGCGGAAAAAACGGGGTTTACTATACTTTTCGATAAATCATGTCTGTGCGGAGTAGCGGTAAGGCTGGCTATGGATCAAAATATCGGGCGCAGTAAAAAAAGTATCGGTTACCCCCCCCCCCCCCCCCCCCCATGTTTGTATAGCAGTTTCTGTCTCAAAATATTCCGTTCCCGTCGAATTCACCTATTACTCATATTCACAATTATTTTTCGGGAGGTCATCTGATGTTCAGTAGAGCAGTAAATTTGCCGCCGGTTCACAAAATCGGCTTTTGGCGCAGCAGGTGGAACGTCCGGGTGTTATATGCGATGCTGGCCGTTCCGGTAGTGTATGTGTTCATATTCAACTACATCCCCATATACGGCGTTCTCATGGCGTTTAAGCGTTTCGAGCCCCGCCTGGGCGTTTGGGCCAGCAGATGGGTCGGCTTTTATAATTTCCAGCGTTTTTTTACCTCCCCCAATTTCAGCATAATCCTAAGAAACACCCTTACCTTGAGCGTATACCAGCTTGTTATCGGATTCCCCTTTCCCATTTTCCTTGCCGTTTTTGTAAATCACAGTATGCACCGCAAATTCAGCAAGGTCGTCCAATCTATTACCTTTGCCCCCTATTTCTTTTCCGCGGTAGTCCTGGTTGCGCTGATTGTCCAGGTGCTTTCCATGCGTACCGGCGGTATCAATATCCTTATCCAGACCCTCGGCGGCAAGCAGTTTAACTTCATGGGTTCTCCCCAATGGTTCCCCCATATTTATGTGTGGTCCGGTATATGGCAGGCCTCCGGGTATTCGGCAATCATATACATTTCTTCCCTCTCCTCTGTGGACCCCACTATGCACGAAGCGGCAATTATCGACGGCGCCACGATTTGGCAGCGGATATGGCATGTTGATATAGCGACGATAAAGCCCATCATTATCATCATGCTTATCCTGAGCATGGGTTCCATTCTTGGCGTTGCCTTTGAAAAGGCCTACCTCATGCAGACCCCTCTGAATCTTGACACTTCGGAAATTATCGCCACCTACACGTACAAGGTCGGGATAGGCGGCAGTAACAGTGTCCGGGCGGATTATTCGTTTGGCACGGCCATAGGCCTGTTCCAGAATGTGGTGGGGGTCATTTTGACCCTTTCGGTTAATCAAATCGCGCGGAAACTCTCCGGCGAAAGCCTGTTCTAGGGGGATCAAAATGGCGTCACGATCGTATAAAAAGCTTTCGGCGGCCGACAGGGTTTTTCACGTCATTTGTACTTTCTGGCTTAGCCTGGCGGGCCTGGTGGTCCTTTATCCCCTTGTATATGCCCTTGCCTGTTCTTTTAGCTCCACCGAGGCAATCATGCAGGGCAGGGTTTTCCTCTACCCCGTGGATGTCTCGCTTAAGGCCTATGGGGCGGTATTCGAACACGATCTTATCGTTTCCGGTTTTTTAAATTCACTGATGTACGTGGCGGGCGGGACTGTCGTGGCGGTAACGCTTCTGATACTTGCCGCGTACCCCCTTTCCAGAAGGGACCTTCCGGACCGGAAACTGTTCCAGACCTTTTTTGTCATTACCATGTTTTTTAACGGCGGCATTATTCCAAATTATATTTTGATGCGGAATCTGCATTTGATAGGCAGCCGCTGGGCCTTGGTGGTAGGATTCTTGTTTTCCTGTTACAACATGATCATTGTCAGATCGTATTTTATGAACAGTCTCCCCTCCGGGATTCTGGATGCCGCCCACATTGACGGCTGCGGGGATTTTCGTTTTTTCATTACCATCGCCGTTCCCCTTTCCATGCCGGTAATTTCCGTTATGGTTCTGTTCAACGCCGTCATGATCTGGAATGAATATTTTAGGGCCATGCTGTACCTGACAAGGGCGCAGACCTATAATTTCCAGATTGTCCTGCGGAATGTCCTGTTTATTGCCCAGATGCCGCCGGAAATGGTTGCCGCCATGGACCCCAACGCATCGGACGCGGCCCGCACTATGCTGCAACAGCTTCGTTACGCGGTATTGATAGTCGGCGCCTTACCCATGATGACGCTTTATCCCTTTATCCAAAAATACTTTATCCGGGGCATGCTGATAGGGAGCCTTAAGGAATAGCCCGGGCCGGCCGGTTGTACTGCCGTTAACCGTCGTTACGACGATAACGTATATTATTTTTCACCTGGAGGAGGATTGTATTATGAGGAAAAAGAAGGTCTTTGCCGCTGTTTTATGCCTGGTTCTGGTTGCTCTTTTCCTGTCGTGTTCCAAGAAACAGGCGGATGTAACCCCGGGGGGGACGCCCATTAAGGGGCGGATCACCATGCTGGTCGGGGATATTACCACCTTGGTCACCAGTTACGATTACAAGGACAATTCGTTTACACGCAGGCTGGTGGACGAAACCGGAGTCTGGATGGATATTATCGCCGTCTCGAACGCGGACTTTCCTGACAAATTCAACGTTATGATAAGCTCCGGGGACTATCCCGACGTCCTTAATACGGCAAACCGTAACTTTACCCGGAACGATCTGGATTACTTTGGCCGTCAGCAGGGGATTTTTCAGGAACTTGACCAATACGATCTGTACAGTTACCCGCTCATCAAACAGATGCTGACGGATCACGCCGCCATAGTCAGCAAACTCAAGGCCGGCGACGGCAAGTTTTACGCCCTGGCCGATGTCAATGACTGCCTGCATTGTACCCATGCGAACGGAAGGGGTTACTATTTCATGCCCTTCCTCCGCGACAGCCCCTGGAAGGGCGAACCGCCCCGGACTCTTGAGGATTTTGCCGAATATCTGCGGTACATCAAGAAAAATGACGTGAACGGGAACGGCGATCCCAACGATGAAATCCCCATGGTTACCGACAAAAACTACATCCGGACCATGATTGCCTATTTCGCGAAAGCTTTTATGCCGTGGGTAAAATACGGCACCAGTGACGGCATGGCGGTACGGAACGGGCAAATATGGGAACAGTACCGGGAAAATGAATTCCGGGAAGCCCTTAAATACCTGGCCGGCCTCTACAAAGAAGGGCTTATCGCGGAAAATTCGTTTACCATGACCACCGATGAAATGCAGTCCCTGGGCGAAACGCCGGATCCCTCATACGCGGTGGGCCTGGTGGATTGGCAGGGTGAATTGGGCAAGGGCAACGGGAGCGCCCGGTTCCCCTATTGGTTCCACCTGTATCCCTTAAAGGGGCCCGGCGGCCAGGAATGGGGCTTTAACGGTGATCCCACCGGTATTTTGAACGCCGAATATGTCATTACCAACAAGGCTACCGGCGATAAGCCCAAATGGGCCCTGGAAATTTACAATGCCATGATGGAATTTGACAACATGCTTTGGGGTTATTCCGGCGAGAAGGGAACCTTTTACGGCGATCCCGATCCGGGGGCAAAATCCCTCGGCGGCGGCACCCCCCGTTTCAAACTGCTCATACCCTTTGCCTCCCAGCCGGTTAATACTTCCTGGGATCAGCGGAACTGTATGAACCGGACCCTGGAATTCCGTCTTTCGGAACAGGCCGCCGATGTGGATACGGTATACCGCTGGCTTGAAACCGGGGAAGAATCCCTGTATCCCAAGATGATCGAAAACAAGGCCTACAACGAGCTGCAGTGGATTTACTTTACCGCCAACCGTTCTCTCCCCTGGGCGGTCCCCAACGAGATGTTTATTCCGCCCATGGCCATGAGCGAAGACGACGGCAACCGTATTTCGGACATTATGGCTTTGATTCACCCCTACAAGGAAAAGGCATGGTCGGAATTCGTGGTGGGACAGCGCGATATTAACAGCGATGCCGACTGGAACACCTATCTTTCGGAATTGGAGAGGCAGGGTTCCAAGGATCTGGTTGCCATATATAACAAATACCTGAGCCAGCAATAGTCCTTCCCTTTCGGCGGGCCGGGCCGCGGCCCGCCTTATTCGAAGGGGGGCCGAATACCCCGCCCTCTGGGGCGGTCCAATTCCAGCGCCGGGATGGCGGGGTAGCCCTTGTGCAAAATGAGAAAAGTCCGCAGGACTTTTTCTTCTCGACCGAAGATACTCCGCTGCTCTGCGGTGGGGTTCTTCGTTTTTTACCGGAGGTATCGTAATGGAGTATCATGTTAGTCCCGCAGGCTGCGACCAAAATTCCGGTACGCAGGTCACCCCCTTTAAAACCATTTCCCGGGCCGCAGCCGCGGCTCTGCCCGGGGATACCGTCACGGTCCACGAAGGGGTATACCGCGAGTGGGTAGACCCGGCCCATGGGGGGACGGAAACCCGGCGGATAACATACCAGGCGGCGCCGGGGGAAAAGGCCGTTATCAGCGGCGCCGAGCCGGTTACCGAATGGGAGCAGGCTGGCGGGAACGTATGGAAAACCGTGGTAAACAACGCCGTCTTTGGCGCCTATAATCCCTATTATAACCCCTATGAGGAGAAAATTTTCGGCGACTGGCTTTTTGTGTGGCCCGGAAAGACCTTTCATACCGGGGAAGTGTACTTCAACGGTAAATCGATGTACGAGGCCCAGGCCCTTGAGGAGCTGAAAAACCCCGCGCCGGTGGAGGAATCCCGGGACAAAGAATTCTCGGTGTACCAGTGGTACTGCCAGGCGGGGGAGAAGGAGACGGTTATTTGGGCGAACTTTCAGGGGGCCGATCCCCGGAAAAATGATGTAGAAATAAACGTGCGGCCCTTTGTGTTTTGGCCCTCCAAAAATCTCCGCAATTATATTACCGTCCGGGGTTTTACGCTGAAACAGGCGGCCACGCAGTGGGCCCCGCCCACGGCGCTGCAGACCGGCCTTATCGGCCCCCACTGGGCCAAGGGCTGGATCATCGAGGATAACATCATCAGCGATTCCAAGTGCAGCGGCATCAGCCTGGGCAAAGAAATAAGCACCGGCGAGAACGAATGGAGCCTGCTCAAATTCAAGCAGGGGACCCAGCGCGAGCGGGAGGTGATTTTCCGGGCGGCCCGGGGAAACTGGAACAAAGAAACCATAGGCGGCCACATCGTGCGGAACAACATTATTTTTAACTGTGAACAGACCGGCATCGTGGGGCATTTGGGGGGCGCTTTCTGCCGCATAGAAAATAACCATATCTACCGGATTCATGAAAAACGCCAGTGGGCCGGCGCGGAAATAGCCGGCATCAAGCTCCACGCCGCTATTGATACTACGATTCAGGATAATTTTATCCACGACACGTTCCGGGGAATCTGGCTCGACTGGCAGGCCCAGGGAACCCATGTGACGGGCAACGTGTTCTGGGGCAATACCAGCGAGGATTTTTTTGTGGAGGTAAGCCACGGCCCCTATCTGGCCGATCACAACCTGTTCCTCTCCGAGTTCAACTACAAGGAGCTGTCCCAGGGCGGGGCCCTGGTCCACAACCTCTTTACCGGTAAACTGGCGGCCCGCAGCGAGATGAGCCGTTTTACCCCCTATCATTTCCCCCACGAGACGGAAATAGCCGGGGTCATGACCATCAGCGGCGGGGATGTCCGTTTCTACAACAACCTGTTCATCGGCGACAAAGACGCGGGCAAGGAGCCGGAGGAGCGTAACTTCTGGAACGGCGGCCCGGTGATGGACGGGGTGCCCATGGGATATACTTATCTACAGAAGGCGGTGGGTACCGGCGGCTACGATGATTTCCCTTCGGACACGGATCCCAAACCCTGGGATATTCCCCCGGGCCCGGGTCCGGGCCCAAGGCGGACCGACGAGCTTAAATTGCCGGTGTTTATCAAGCACAACGCCTACTTCAAGGGGGCCAAGCCCTGTGTCAAGGAGCCGGATCCCTTGGTAAGCAAAGAAACGGGGTTGGGGATCAGCATTGACGAAAAGAACTTTACCGTAACAATAACGATTGAAAAGCCCGGCCTGTTTGCCTCCGGTTCGACCGAGATCGTCACCACCGCCGTCCTGGGCACCAACTTCCACGCGGAAATGAAGTACGAGGAGGCGGACGGCAGTCCTTACGTTCTGGATAAGGATTTCCTGGGCCGTAAACGTTCCGAAACGCCGGTGCCGGGACCCTTCGAGGTATGCGGGGATTCCCCGCTGCGCTTTGAAATTTCGTACCGTAAAAAAACTGCGGGTTAAGCTCCCGGGGAAGCCCGGCGGTCTTTCTGGACACGGGGCGGACGGGGGGGTATGCTGGACAAATGACACAGATACCCTCCCGCGCCGAGCAGCGGCCCGAAGACACCTGGGACCTTTCAAAGTTATTTTCCGGGGACGAAGCCTGGGCCGCGGCCTTGGCGGAATACGAAAGCAAGACGGAACGGATCGCCCCGTTCCGGGGGACCCTGGGGAAATCCGCGGCAGCCCTGGCGGATTACCTGGACTTTATCCGGGATTTTAAAATCCTGGAGGAACGGCTTGGTTATTACGCCGACCTGCGGCAAACCGAGGACGAGGGGGCCAACGAGGGGCGGACCATGACCGGCAAATTCATGATGGCCGCCGCCAGGGCCCAGGCCGCCGCCTCCTGGGAGGCCCCGGAGATCCAGGCCATCCCCGAAGCGGACATGGAACGCTTCCTGCAAAACCCCCGGCTGGCGGAATACCGGGTCTATCTAAAAAAACTCCTCCATTACAAACCCTACATCCTCAGTGACGCGGAGGAGCGGCTCATCGCCCTTCACGCCGAGGGGGAAGGCCTGGCATCGGAGACCTTTTCGGTCCTTACCAACGTGGACCTGGATTTTGGAACCGTCGACACGCCGGAGGGAAGCCGGCCCCTGTCCCAATCCACCTGGTCCGTTTTTATGGAACACCCCGACCGGGAGATCCGCCGCCGAGCCTACGAGCAATTCTACAGCCGCTTTGAATCCCACAAGACAAGCCTGGCGAGCCTCTACTCAGGTTCCGTCAAGAACGACGTGATCCGCGCCAGGGTCCGGGGCTTTTCCTCCGCCCGGCAGGCGGCCCTGTTTCCCGACAAGGTGGGCGAGGGGGTCTACGACAACCTTATCGGCGCGGTAAGCGCCAACCTGGGGCCCCTGCACCGTTATTACGGCCTGCGGAAGAAAGCCCTGGGCCTTGCGGAACTGCGGCACTACGACGTGTACGCCCCCATGGTCCCCAAGGCGGTTAAAGAAACAGACTGGAACGAGGCGGTGGGCCTGGTGTGCGAAGCCCTGGCGCCGCTGGGGGATGAATACGTAGGAACGCTGCGCGCCGGCCTCCTGGGCCGCTGGGCGGACCGCTATGAAAACAAGGGCAAACGTTCCGGCGCGTTTTCCGCGGGAAGCTTTACCGGGGACCCCTATATTTTGATGAACTACAAAAACGACAGTATCCGCGATGTCTTTACCCTGGCCCACGAGGGGGGCCACTCCATGCACTCTTGGTACTCCGCCCGGTCCAATCCATTCATGCAGTATAACTACACGATCTTCGAGGCCGAAGTGGCCAGCACCTTTAACGAGGAACTCCTCTTCCGCAGCCTGCTGAAAACTGCGGAGGGCAGGGACCTGAAACGTTACCTGGTGAACAAACGGGCCGATGATATTCTGGCCACATTGTACCGGCAGACCATGTTTGCCGAGTTTGAAAAGCGGAGCCACGAACTGGAAGAAGGGGGCACACCCCTGACCGTAGACGTACTGCGGGGGGAATACCGAGAACTGCTGGAAAAATACTTCGGCCCGGACATGGTTTTTGAGGACACTAGCGATCTTGAGGGCCTCAGAATCCCCCACTTCTACCGGGCCTTTTATGTGTACAAATACGCCACCGGCATCTCCGCCGCCCTGGCCCTGGCGGAACGGGTCCTCTCCGGCGGCGCCCGGGAACGGGAAGATTATTTCGCCTTCCTCAAATCCGGCGGCTCCCGCTACCCCATCGAATCCCTGGCCCTGGCAGGGGTGGACATGTCCGTCCCCGCCCCGGTGGAGGCGGCCTGCAAGACCTTCGGCCGCCTGGTAGACGAACTGGAGGGCCTTTTAGACTAAGGGCCGGGCCCAAACAGTAACGCTACCTGTGGAATCTGTTTTGTAATTTGGGCGCATTTTTTGCCGCACAGCGTGCGGCAAAAAACCGGGCTATCCGGGGTTCCGCTTCGCTCCATTCCGTGCACGCCGTGCGTCCACGGAACGCGCAGAACCCGTTGGGTTCTGCCGCCCCTCCTATCCCTTGCGCGGGTCAAACTGCTACGCAGTTTGACCTTACGGAGTTTTCGCGGAGCGAAAACTCCAAGAATTGCGGCATCCGTGCCATTTGCTGACCTTAGGTTTTTGCAAAGCAAAAACCTAAGGTCCATACAGCCGACATCAGCCCCTGCGGGGCTGTATTGCAAGGGAATTGATTGTACGACGCCGCTTTGCGGCGGCCTATTCCAGAGATATAAATTGAATTAAATTTTCCGGGTTAATGTGTTCCAGCTCTTTCAAAACAAAAAGACCGTCCTTGCGTACCATGACCCCGTCAAAATAGATTTCTCCGCCTCCGTCTTTGGCATCATGGGACTGTACGATGTCCCAATGAATTCCGGACGGATTTATTTTGGAATTACCAGGGGTAAAGTGAAGAGACTTTACCATTTTTTCGTCAAAAAGAGTATCAAGAATAGGCCGGGTTACAAAAGGGTTGAAACCCAAGGCGAATTCACCAATTTTACGGGCGTTTTCATCGGTATCCAAGACTTCGTTCATACGTTTCGTGTTGTTGGATTCCGCCTTTACAATGATGCCGTTTTCGAAATGAAACTTTATATCCTGATATACAAAGCCCTGAAAAAGTGAAGGCGTATTATATGAAATTACCCCGTTTACGGAATCTGTAATAACAGGCATTCCGATTTCACCACAAGGAATATTATATACTCCGCATTTTGGAGTTTTATCGCAAAGCCCTTTGACAGAGAAAGTAATATCTGTTCCCGGAGCAATAATGCGTACCTGGTCGGTTTTAGAGATAAGATCCGCCAGAGGGGTAACAGCAATATTCATCTTGGCATAATCAACACAACAGGTCTTAAAATAATAATCCTCAAAAGCTTCAAGACTCATTCCTGCGGCTTGGGCCATGGCGGAATTGGGATATCGCAATACACACCACTTGGTTTCCGGCAGGCGTATTCCAAAATGCAGCTTGCCATAGTAACGGTTATAAAGCTCCAGCTTATCAGAAGGAACGTCAGAAAGTTCCGCAGGATTATCGTTGCGTCGTATTACGATATAAGCATCCATGTCTTTCATTCTTATAGATTGATATTTGTACCATTCAGACCAGAGTTCTTCCGTACCCTTTAGCATAAGAGCCCGGTTAAGCCGGTTGGTTTGAAGCGTCACAAAAGGAACCCCCCCTGCGTCGTAAACCGCTTCTACCAGGGCCAAGGCAAAATCTTCCGCCCCATCCATGGCATCAATAAGGAGTTTTTCCCCTTTTTTTAGAGAGACAGAGAAATTAACCACTTGACGGGCTAATATTTTAATCCTTGAATCTTGCATATCTTACTCCTTTGCGGTCCTTTGGACCGTATTATTTGTGTATTTGTGGCAGGCTGCCCAATGTCCCCCTCCCAAGTCAGAAAATATTGGCGCCTTGGTTTTACATACTTCCATACAGAAAGAACAACGAGGGTGGAAGGTACAGCCAGGGGGAGGGTTAAATGGACTGGGAATTTCTCCTTCCAACTCCATTAACTTGTATTTTTTATCCCGATTAGGCTGAGGAACGGCGGCAGTAAGCGCCTGGGTGTAAGGATGCCGGGGAGAATGGAACAATTCCTCGTTTTCGGCCAGCTCTACGATTTCCCCCAAGTACATTACCGCAACCCGGTCACTCATATATTCAACCACGCTTAAATCATGGGAAATAAATAAATAGGTTAATACAAATTTCTTTTGAATATCCTTCATCATATTGAGAATCTGGGCCCGTACCGACAGATCCAGGGCCGAAACCGGCTCATCGCAGACTATAAACCGGGGGCTAAGTATCATTGCCCGGGCTATACCTATGCGCTGCCGCTGTCCGCCTGAAAATTCATGGGGAAATTTTTGCAGCGCGCCCCCGCCAAGGCCCACAATATCCAGCATTTCCAGCACCCGTTTCTGCCGGGATTCCGGGGTGCCCGCTTTAAATACATCCAACGGAGCCTGCACCAGCTCCTGTACCGTCATTCTGGGGTTAAGAGAACTGTATGGATCCTGGAATACCAGCTGCATACTCCCCCGATGACTCCTCATGCTATGCTGGGAAAGAGAAGTAATATCTTCACCCATGAAGATAACTTTGCCTTTGCTGGGATCGATAAGGCGGAGCATAATACGGCCTAATGTGGATTTACCGCAGCCCGATTCACCCACGAGGCCAAGAATCTCACCGGAATAAACCGTAAGGTTTATATTCTTTACCGCGTTTATTATGGGCCTGCCAATACGCGTAATATCAAAGGGGCCTTTGAATGTTTTCGTTAAATTTTGAACCTCCATCACAGGTTCCCGAATGTTATGCATTTCCCTGCTCACGGATTTTGAAATTTCCAGCACCGCACTTGGCGGCCGTTTTTAACAGTAAAAACCGGCGGCGCTTCCCGATGACAGCGCTCTTGAGCCTCTGAACAACGTTCGCAAAAACGGCAGCCTTCGGGCATGTGGTATAGATCCGGCACTGTTCCGGGTATAGACTTGAGCCGTTCTTTTCTTTTGGAAAGATGCGGGATGGATTGGAGCAAGCCCAGGGTGTAAGGATGCAGAGGATCCCTGAAAATATCATCCCCTTCCGCATATTCAACGGCTTCTCCCGCATACATTACCAGTACATCATCGGACATTTCCGCGATGATTCCTATATCGTGGGTAATAAGCATAATAGCGCTGCCTGTTAACCGCTGTAACCGCTTAAACAGCAGAAGTATCTGGGCCTGAATCGTAACATCCAAAGCTGTGGTAGGCTCGTCGGTGATAAGCAGCTTAGGCATGCAGGCTAAGGCAATAGCGGTCATAACCCGCTGCCTCTGTCCGCCGCTAAGCTGGTGGGGATATGCCCTCATCCTATCCCGGGGAGAAGAAATTCCCACTTCAAGGAGAGATTCCATTGCCTGTTTCCTTGCATTACCCATGGACATGCCTTGGTGTATTATAAACGGTTCACAAAGCTGTTTCCCTATAGTCATCACCGGGTTAAGGGAAGTTAAAGCATCCTGGTAAATCATGGAGATTTTGTTGCCCCGGATACGGCACATGGCCTTTTCGCTGATATGGGAAATATCATTTCCTTCAAACTTGATTTCCCCTTTAAGGATAGCGGCGTTATCGGGAAGAAGACGCATTATTGATAAAGCTGTAAGGCTTTTTCCACAGCCTGATTCGCCGACTATACCAAGGGTTGCCCCCTGCCGCAAAGTAAAACTCATATCACGGACAGCAGTCAGAATGGAATGCTTTAAGATAAAACCGGTCCATAAATGTTTTACTTCTAACAGGGGATGGCTCATTATTTCTCCTTCATTTGACCTGCCATTTCCAGGTTCCCCAGTTTACATTGATAAAATCATCTACCGGAACATTGGTAAGCCGGCTATTGTGAACGCTCAAAAGGTGCTCCGAATAGAGGTATACTACCGGCGCCTGATCCCGTAATATCACTTGAAACCGGTCATAGAAGGGCTTACGCTCCGCACGGATGAGCCGTTTGGAACCTTCCAGGGTAAGGTTTGTCAGGGTAGGGTCCTGAATGCGGGAGAAGTTAGCCGAAGATGTAGGAGTCACAAAAGCCGCCGCATCATTGGGGTCCAAGGATCCCGCGGAAGAAAGCAGGGCAATATCAGAGCCGCCTTCACGCTGGGTTTTCATCAGCGTCGGGAAGTCAACCTGCTGTATACGAATTTTTACTCCCACAGCCGCAAGATTTTGCTGAATGAGTTCGGCGGTTCGTAGACGCACAGTATTCCCAACAGTTACTAGGAATACCAGTTCCCGGGAAGCATCCCAGCCGGCCTCCTGTAAAAGGCTCTTCGCCAAATCAGGATCGTAAATCTTGGCGGGCAGATCCTGATTATAGTAGGGGTGAACGGGCGTAAAGGGCCCGGCTAAAGCCTGTCCCTGGCCCTTAAGGATTACGCTGATCAGAGTATTGCGGTCTATGGCATAAGAAACCGCCTGCCGTACCTTTTGGGTAAGATATGGCGCCTGGGTATTCAAGGCTAGTACCGTGTACTTGTAAGTGGGGACAGCTTTGCAGACCAGATTAGGCTGGGCGTTGGCATTTTCCCAATCTACGGGATCAATACCGTCCCGAAGTATGTCGATATCACCGGAAATAAGCCCCGCCATGCGGGTAGAATTATCGATAAGGCGGATCACCAAATGGTCAATACCCGATCTGCCCAAGTGGTAATCCTTATTCACCACAAATTCGATCTGCTCTCCCTCGGTTGAGCTGACATATTTAAAGGGTCCCGATCCAATGGGATGATCCCAAGCTTCCGCCGTATTGATTTGTTCGGGGGTAAGAACACCGTAAATATGCTTGGGTATTACGTAAAAGTATCGGTTAAAAGACTGAAGGATAACATCCGGATCCGTGGGCGCCTTGAATTCAATCTTTACCCGATATGTATCCAACGCGGTAACTTTTACCGAACCGGGAGAAAGTTCCGCGCCGGAATCATCCGCCCCCGCCACCCACCTAAGCTGCCCCCTCCGTCTCGCTTGAATTTTAGGGTTACTCAGGGCCTGGGCGGTAAATACCACATCTTCTGCGGTCACAGGATTCCCGTCATGCCACTTGGCGTTTTCATTGATGGTAAAAATCATATAAGTGCCATCAGGTGAGTTTTCCCACGATTTGGCCAACCGGGGCTCGTAATTGCCATCGGCTTTGTTGTATACCAGCTTGTCCCATATCTGTTCATGTACCAAGTCACCGTCATTCCCCTGGCCATCAAGAACATTAAAGGTTTCCCAAGGGCCGCCGGTCAATACAACGGTATTTTCATCCGCCGTTTCTTCGGGGGCCGCCGTTACGCCGGCGGATTCCTTTGGAGCGCAGGCGGTGACAAGCCCCATGCTGATTACCAGGACTGCGGCAAAAGAAAACACGACATTTTTCATATAAAACTCCTTGAAAAATTATAATTTTAAGGCAGTTGGGAAGCATTTCCTTTTGACTGCCCTAAGTTCCCTTTATAATATTGTTTTGGGATCAAATGCGTCCCTAAGCCCGTCTCCTATAAAATTGATACTAATAGTAGTGATGATTAACAACAGGCCCGGAGGTACCCAAAGCCAGTGGTTTTGGGTAATGATGGTAATTGACTGGGCATTAAAAAGCAGATTACCCCATGACGCCTGGGGAGGCTGTACGCCCATGCCGAGAAAACTTAATCCGGATTCGGCCAAAATTGCACTGGATGTATTAAAAGTCAGGGCGATAAGAACAGGAGTTATTGAATTGGGCAGTATAGATTTAAAAATAATATCCGCCGTACTGCTTCCTATCGAAACAGCAGATTCAACATACTGTTTTTCCCGTTCGGCAATCACGTTCCCATGAATAAGCCGGGCAAACCTTGTCCAGCTCATGATGCCCATGATCACCGCCACAGACCAGACCGATGGCCCGATAATCGAAACTATAACAAGTACAAGAATAATATAGGGGAAGGACATAAAAATATCGGCCGTACGCATGATGACAAGTTCAATCTTGCCCCGGAAATATCCAGCCAAAACTCCCAAGGGAACGCCCACAATAAGGCCAACTATAGTGGCAAGGAAACCAATAAAAAGAGATACCTGCCCTCCGGAAAGCAGGCGGGCGAATACATCCCGTCCCAGACTGTCGGTTCCAAGTATGTGTTTTTGGTTCGGCGCCTGGAGTATGGCGGTCAAATCAGACGTATTGGGCTCCATGGAAACGATAACAGGCAGTCCGTATACCACTACAATTTCCAATAGGATGATAGCAAGCCCTGTCATGGCGAGTCTGTGGGTCTTAAAACGCCGGATAAAATAAGAAAGACCGGACTTTCTTTTTTCTGACATAAATTCCCCTTACCGGTAACTAATTCTGGGATCCAGAAAGCCATACACAACGTCAGTTAAAAGATTCCCCAGGAGCACCACTACGGTAATCAGTGACGTAATACCCATGATCGCGGGATAATCCCGGGAATTTATTGATTGAATCATTAAAGTACCAATGCCGGGCCAACTGAACATCTGTTCGGTAATGACAGCGCCGCTTACCAGCAATGGAAGGGAAAGGCCGATATTTGTAACCATGGGAATCATGGCATTTTTGAGCCCATGGAATACAATCACTTTTTTACGAGTAAGCCCTTTCCCCCTGGCGGAACGTATGTAGTCAGAATGAAGCACTTCCATCATGCTGCCCCGCATGTAACGGGTAAGGCTTCCGGTGTGTGAGAGGGAAAGCACTACCGCCGGCATTAAAAGATGCCGCAGGAAAACGAAGATAGTTTTTGGCTTGGAAATATCATACATGCCTCCCAGGGGGAGAATCCTTAAACGGACTACCCATAAATAGATAAAAACCAGGCCGACAAAAAACCCGGGGGTAGACGCAAGAAAGGAAGCTGCCCCGGAGATAAAATAATCTCTGACAGAATACGGTTTGGATGCGGCGAATACGCCCAATGGAATTGAAGTAATAATTGCAAGGAGCAGGGCCGTTCCCGAAAGGACCAGGGTATTTGGGAGTCTTTCCATAATCATACCCATGATCTGCCGCTTTGTGCGGTACGAAACACCTAAATTCCCCCCTAAAAACGAACCCAGCCATTTTATATAGCGTATTGGTACTGGCTGATCGAGGCCAAAAGCAAGTTTTTGCCTTTCAATCTCGTCCCTGGAAATATGGGGATCGCTTAAAAGCAGTTCCAGGGGGCCTCCGGGCATAAGCGAAGAAATAAAAAAGACTAAAATAGTGATGCCTAAAAAGGTCGGGAATATTATTAAAATTCGTTTGAAGATATAAATGATCAAAGCGCATTTCCTTGATTCGAAGGGGGGCGAATACCCCGCTGCTCTGCGGCGGGGTTCTTCATTGGACTTGTTCAATAACCCGGTTGGTTATTTGCCAACCAAAGGTTGGCTTCAAGTCTCCCGGAAAACATAAACCCGTATTACGGGCCCCATTCTTTGGGAAAAACATACAGCCTTCCCGAAACTGCGGTTTTGAGAAGGCCCCGGTAACCGCTATTTTACCGCCGCAAAACCCTGTTTTAGGTCATCGATAATGTCATCGATGTGTTCGGTGCCGATGGAAAGCCGGATGGTGTTGGGCTTAATCCCCTGTTCCAGGAGTTCCGCCTCGCTCAACTGGGAGTGGGTGGTGGACGCGGGGTGGATAACCAGGGACTTTACGTCCGCCACATTGGCTAACAGGGAAAAGAGCTCCAGCCTTTCGGTGAATTTCTTGGCCTGCTCCGCGCTGCCCTTCAGCTCGAAGGTAAAAATTGAACCTCCCCCCTTGGGGAAATATTTCTTAAAGAGGGCGTTGTCCCGGTGGTCTTTCAGCGCGGGGTGGTTTACCTTTTCCACCTGCGGGTGGGCGGTAAGGAAGCCCAAGGTCTTTTTGGTGTTTTCCAGGTGCCGTTCCACCCGGAGGGAGAGGGTTTCCAGGCCCTGGAGAAAGAGGAACGCGTTGAAGGGGGACAGGGCGGCGCCGGTATCCCGGAGCAGGGTGGTCCGGGCCTTGATGATGTAAGCCAGGTTCCCCACGGCCTGGGTAAAGACCACCCCGTGGTAGCTGGGGTTTGGCTGGGAGAGGCCGGGGAACTTGTCATTGGCCGCCCAGTCGAAACGGCCGCCGTCCACCAGGACCCCGCCGATGGAGGTGCCGTGGCCGCCGATGAACTTGGTGGCCGAATGGACCACGATGTCCACGCCGTATTCAAAGGGCCGCAACAGGTAGGGGGTGGCGAAAGTATTATCCACCACCACCGGAATGCCGTGTTTATGGGCGATGGCCGTCACCGCCTCAATATCCACGACCGAACTATTGGGATTCCCCAGGGTCTCAAAGAAGATCGCCTTAGTGTTGGGCCGGACGGCCTTCTCAAAATTGGCGGGGACGCCGCCGTCCACAAAACTGGCCTCTATCCCCTGGTCTTTAAAGGTATTGGCAAACAGGTTGTAAGTCCCCCCGTAGATTTGGTAATCGGAAACGATGTGATCCCCGGACCGGGCGATATTCTGGATGGCATAGGTGCAGGCTGCGGCGCCGGAGGCGGTGGCCAAGGCTCCCACTCCCCCCTCCAGGGCGGCGATCCGCTTTTCAAACACGTCCCAGGTGGGGTTCATGATCCGGCTGTAGATGTTCCCCGATTCGGTCAGGGCAAAGCGGTCCGCTGCGGATTTTGAAGACGGGAACACATAGGACGAGGTCTGGTAGATAGGCACCGCCCTGGCATCGGTGGCGGGGTCCGGCTTTTCCTGGCCCGCGTGAATCTGGATAGTCTCAAAGCGGTAGTTTTGTTTACCCAAGGGGTACTCCTTCCGTAATTTCATATAAATATGATAGGTTTAATCGTGTATATACGATAGTATACCCCGCCAAGGGTCCTGGCGTCAAGTAAAAACTGGAAGGCCCCCGCATGATTCGGCTGCAGGATGTTTCCCGGGGCAAAATTCAAAGCCCGGCTGTACAAAATAATGAAATGATATTGACTTACATGCTAAAACATGGCATTGTTATGGTAATATGAATTGGGCGCGGTTATTTTCAGAAAATTTCTCCAAAATAGCTGATCTTGGCACGGTTTTTGCTCTCTCTCTCTCTCTCTCTCTCTCTCTCTCTCTCGTTAGTATGCCATAACACATTTTTAACTTTTTTAAAAAATTGCCGGGTACCCGTTTTATGCGGGTATACCGGCTTTTTTATTTTGTCGGCGGACATAAAGCGTAAAGGGGTTCTGTGATGAGGGTCAAAAAAAATGTTCTCTTATTGGCGCTGGCCCTGGCGGTAAGCGGTGTTGCCTTTGGGCTGCCGGAGTTTAAAGTGAGCTTTGGCGGCGGGGGCATCTTTTCCACGGTCCTTGGTAATGGTTGGAAGTATAGTGAAAATGGTGTTAACCTTAAGGAGACTAACACTATGGTGGAGGGAGGGGGTTTTGCCTTCTTTGACGCCACCTTTGTGGAGGCGGACTTTGCCTTCCTGGGCGGTGGAATAACAAACAAGTATAGTTCTAATGGACGTTCTGATACTTCCTCAGGCAGTCTCTCTGCCCTGGACCTGGCCTTTCTGGGGAAGTACCCCGTCTCCCTGGGCCCGGTGACGGTCTTCCCCCTCCTGGGCTTCGATTACCTGATTGTTACTTCCG
>JAISLT010000097.1 GCA_031277165.1 Spirochaetaceae bacterium | reverse complement strand
TGAACAACAACCGTTGAAAAACAACAAAAAACCAGGATTTTGTCAAAAATCATGGTTTTTTGAGAGACTTGAAGCCAACCTTTGGTTGGCAGAGAACCAACCGGGTTCTTGAACAAGTCAAGTATAATAGCCCACGCCCCTTCATGTACACTTTAATCCGTCAATACTTACTACGTCAATAGTTACTTAGTGAATACTATCGTATTGCGGGGGGGAGGACTGCCAAGGGAAACCGTACACAAGCCCGGCGGGCTAGGGTAGGATGACGGCTTCTGCGGCGGGATCTTGCCGCCGGAAAGAGCCCCGGACCGTGCATTTATCGTGCAAGAATAAAATAACGCAAAGATTAGGTGGGCCGATTGTAACAAATGTAAAGCCGTGATATGCTCATTTTGTGAAAAACACGCCGAAACGCCTGTTTTTGGGCGAATATGACCGCTGGGGCCGGCATACGGGCGATGTCCGCGCGGCCTTCCAAGCTGGAGACGAGGGTTTGACTCCCTTCAGCCGCTGACAACGGGCTTAACGTAATTCTTTACGGGATAAGGGGTTATGTTATCCCCCACCGGTCATAAAAAGCAGAAAACCCCGAAACGAAAGGCATCGTGTGTTTATTTTTTGCAAGGGAGCGCGACGCCATGTCAAGGTTACCGCAGGCATTTAACGTACAGCTATTCGTACCTTGTAAGCCGCAGGTTTTTAAGATAAAAAAAGGGGGGCGATATGGGGGGTGGCTCCGGGTCGCCGGGATGGATTATTCTCCGGTAGAGGTGACGAAACGAGTGGTTTCGGAGGAATTCCGGCGATGTACTTGACTTGAGGCGGCAGGGAGCGTCTGAAGATATTACCGGGTCCATGCGTACCGATTTACCGGCAAGGGAAGGGAAATGAATTATTTGTACGTAATGATTGGCGGCGGCGCCGGGGCCTTGCTGCGGTACTTCTCAAACCGGTTCATCAATTCTTTGTTCACAGATATTACGTTTCCTCCGGGGACTCTTTTTGTCAACTGCCTTGGCGCATTACTGATTGGTTTTGCGATAAATATTTTTGAATTATTTCCGGCGGCGTCCGGCAAATGGAAATTATTTATAACAACGGGTTTTCTGGGAGGCTATACGACTTTTTCAACATACGCGCTGGAAACGGCCCAATATTTTATCAACGGGAATATCAAACGCGCCCTCACGAACATACTGTTAAACAATGTCTTGTGTATAGTATTCGTATTGTCGGGAATGTGGTTAAGCAAAATATTATTCACAAAATAACGGGATATGAAAATTCAGGGCAGCTGGACAAGCAAAGCTTGTCTCCCAAAAACTGAAGTTTTAGGAAAGCCTCGGATGTTCAAGAAAATAAAAAATCCCCGCCGCAGAGCGCTAAACTTGGCCTATAATTTTCTCAAAATCATGCTATAATATCCTGAAAGTCTAAGCTCCGGAAGGGGAAAATGACCGAAAGGGACACATTTACCATGGCGGGAGAGTTTGCCGGGCGGGAAACACCCGGCAAAGGCCGGGTCAAGGCGCGTATTCCCCGTGATTCAGGGCGCAATGTGAAAGAACGGGAAGCGGTTCTACAGGTGGGGCCCGCACGCTATGAGATACAGAATCCGTAAATACTGTACCGTTGTAGTTTACGCACTCTTAACTTCGTTCTGGCTGATGTTTTCGTCTCATACGTTCCAACGGCTTCCTTGTAATCAAACCTATCACGGCCTCATCTTTCACCGTCTCCTTCACCGTCTTTATTCGCAGTGAGGTCTAATACCTAAGAACCCGCTTACGCGGGGGAGCTTTAGGGCGAGGAGGCTCATTGTTATTTCTTTTTCCGGGATAATTGTTTCGTGCTTATCGTCCAGGGCGCTTTTAAATATATTGACTAAAATCACGCCGTCACCCGGTAATATCCCTTTACCTTTTTTGACCGGCGGTACGGCCTGCCAGCGACGACCCCGGTACCCCGGAAAGCGTGGATAAATTCCCCGTGTTCAAGATATACGCCGGTATGGGACGGCTCCCCCAGGACCGTGAACTCTCGATTACACAGAACGGCTCCGGCCTTTCAAGGGGCGTGTTCGGGATAGCCGCATCAAGGCTGTCCATGACGCGCCTGTTGGTTTCTATCTCCGTGTCGGGGCAGGGAAGGCCGGGCAGCTTTACCCCCCGTTCCCGGAATATCAGCATGGCGAGGCCGTAGCAGTCCAGCCCTTCCTTTATATAGTAGTTATACTTAACAACACCTAAATCCAACAATTGTAAACTGCGGCCTGTAGTAAATCAGAGGGGCGGTATCGCGCAAAGCCCGCTTCATATTCGCCCGGTCTTTTTCTATCGGGTTAAAATCCGAGGAATACGCGGGAAGAAACGGCAAATGAACGTTAGCCTTTCCCGTATAGCTGTTCAAGCTACTTCTTCCAGCTATAATACCGTTTGGAATCAACGCCAAATGCTTCCTGCACATCCTTTCATCCGGCGGATACCGGATGCCTGGAAGAAATCCACAGGGTTAACGTATCCCTTGAACCGGCCGCGCCGCGGCCCCGCTACTTTCATGGACGCGTTCCTTCCGTTATTGTATAAGGGATATGGACATTCAACAGGAAAGCTTCAACCTGCGTTTTGGCGCCGTCGACCGCTCGGACCGGCTGACCCTGGCCGCTACCTTCGATTTTTTTCAGGAGGCGGCGATTAATCACGCGGAGGCCCTGGGCGTGGGCAGGGATGCCATGGTCAAAACCGGGCAGATATGGGTCCTTTCCCGGCTTTCGGCGGCCTGGGACCGGCGGCCCAAATGGGGGGACCCCGTCACCGTTCGCAGTTGGCCCCGGGGCTGGGAAAAACTCTTTGCCCTGCGGGATTATGACATCCGGGACGCCGCCGGCATCCCCGTGGTGCGGGGCCGGAGCTGTTGGATCATCCTGGACATGGAAAAACGCCGTCCCCTGCGCCCCCAGGCGGTCATGGAAACCATGCCCGCAAACGCGGGGCTCAACGCCATGGACGGAATCCCCCCCTCCCTGGAAAGCCGGGGCGATGGGCGGCTGGTGGGGGAGCGGCGGGCCCGTTACTCCGATGTGGATTACAACGGCCATGTAA
Source organism: Spirochaetaceae bacterium (assembly GCA_031277165.1). Classification (GTDB taxonomy): domain Bacteria; phylum Spirochaetota; class Spirochaetia; order Treponematales; family Breznakiellaceae; genus JAISLT01. The sequence continues at coordinate 382 of JAISLT010000097.1, read as the reverse complement.
ATAACGCCCGGTACGTCCAGTGGATTCAGGATCTCTTGGACATGGAAACCCTGGAAAACTGCGGCCGGGCCCGGTTGGACATCAACTACCTGGGGGAGGTAAAGCCCGGCCAAACCGTGGAACTTTGGCGGGCCGACTTCCCCGCCGAAGGCTGGGATTGGGCCGCCGCCTTTGAAGGCCGCCGCCCGGACAATAACCCGGACGATGGCCGGGATCCCAGGGACAGCGGCCGGAATCACAAGCATGACGGCAAGCGGCATGACGCCCCCGCCGCGCCGGCCTTCCGCTGTGAACTGCGAATAGCCGAGGACCCATGCTAGTCTCGCTGGAAGCCGTTCCCCGGGACGCGGAATCCCTCATCGCCGCCGCGGAGACCCTGGGA
>JAISLT010000082.1 GCA_031277165.1 Spirochaetaceae bacterium | reverse complement strand
TAGGAAGTTTATTATACCGTCTGGTTTAATCAGCCCGTTGGGCTGGCAATTAGAAGAAAGATTTATGCGCCGCTATACAGCGGCGTGGAATTGTACCAGATTTTTGTAAGCGTTGCGTTATTTCAGCCGCAGCAGAGCTGTGGGGTATTAAACCAGACTTTCGAATAAAAAAACGGCATAGTGTTACCTATACCGCTGTTTTGGGGAGTGGAGGATTCGAACCTTCGAAGGCTGAGCCAACAGATTTACAGTCTGCCCCCTTTGACCGCTCGGGAAACTCCCCTGGTAAAACGCCCTCCTGCGTGAAAAGCCATCTTTCGGAATCGAACCGAAGACCTCGAGATTACAAGTCACGTGCTCTGCCAACTGAGCTAAGATGGCGTGGTTCTAATATATATAACAAAGACTATCCGGTCAAGTAAGCTGTCCCAAATCTAACCTGAGTTTTTGAACAAGTTTAGCTAACCCAATCGGGCCGCAGGATCTCCGCCCCCCGCAGGTAAATGTGCCGCAGGGTTCTGCGGGGATCCATATAACAATGGACCAGGACCCGGATTGTCTCCGGCAGGCCTCCCTCAATTTTGGCTTCCTGGAATACCATCATGGCCGCATTCCGGGCCCTGCCCTCTTTTCTAAGGGCTGCGGCGGGGTTCTGCGTGTCCAGATCCGGGGTAAGCGAAAAAGCCAGAGAAACCAGGTCCTGTTCCGTCAGGGTGTTTTCCCCGAGCAGGGTATCGTAGAGTTCCACCACCGCGGCGGTAATTTCTTCCTTTACATTGGCGGTACAAACCGCTCCCCGCAGGGCCCTAAGGTCTTTGTTTATCATAAATTCCCTCCGGCGGCGCCGATTATAAAGGCCGCGGCCAAGAAAAGACAGGAACCCAGGGCCATTATCAGCATATATCCGAATACTCCTATTAAAAAAGCGGCCCTTCTTTGGCGGACCATATAAAACAGGTCCAGGATCAGGCCGTACAGGGCGGATATTACCAGCAGCAGGGAAACAATCAGGCAAAACCGGACCACCAGGAGCTGGGACGCGTCCCCCCGTTTCCGGTACGAACCGATCACGTACCATAGGGCTCCCCCCAGATCCAGGGCCATGACGGCCCACACGGTCCACTTAATAAGCCTTCCAAGCAGGGTCCGGGCCCGGGAAAACCGCGTCCTAAGTTCCCCCACCCAGTCGCCCCGGGTTTTTGCCGGCCTATCCGTGGTTGTTAAATTCCCTTTCATGCCCTATGATAATAACAGAAAATACGAAAAGGTTCAAAGTTTGCATGAAAAAGCTGGTCATATTTCTGCTCTTCCTTTTTGTGGCGGGCGGAGCGGTTTTTTTCCTGGGCTGGGCCCAGTTTGACGTGCCCCCCGGTTCCTGGGGCGTGCTGCGATCCAAGACCCACGGGATCGATCCGGGGGTAATCCGGGAAGGCCGGTTCCGCTGGGTTTGGTACAAACTTATTCCCCGTAATGTCTCCACCGCGGTCTTTACGATCCCCGGCATGACAATTCCCGTGGAATTTTCCGGGACCCTGCCTTCGGGGGAAGTGTACTCGGCCATGGCGGGGCTTAAGACGGATTTTTCATACCAGATCACCGCGGCCGTCAATTGCCGGCTTAGGGGGGAATCCCTGCCGGTTCTGGCGGAACGGGAAAACCTTCTGGTCCAGGGGGATCTGGACCGGTATGTAACCAAGCTCTCGGGCGAAATCAAAAACCACCTGCGGATTCTGCTGTGGACCTATGGGGAAAACGAAGGGGCCCTTAAGGAATCCCAAACCACGGGGACGATCCGGGCCCTGGAGTCGGACCTGGGGCGGGCCTTTCCGAACCTGGAGGACATTAGCTGTACCGTCAAAACCCTGCGGTTTCCGGACTTTGTCCTTTACGAAGAGGTCCGCCGTCTTTACCGGGATTATCTGGCCGCCCAGCGGGGGAGCCTGCAGGGAGAAATTGCCCTGCTGGCGGTCCAAGCCATTGAAGAACGCCGCCGTTTAGAGGAACTGGCCAAGTACGGCGAGCTTTTAACCAAATATCCCCTGCTGCTTCAATACCTGGCCCTGGAAAGGGGAATTCCCCCGGGCAATTCCCCCGGGCTTGTCCCGCCGTCACAACCGGCCCCGGGGGGAACCCCATGAATTATTTTTTTAACTTTGAAAAACTTGCCTACCTTAGGGGCCCCAAGACCGGGGGCTGCATCCTCTGCGGTCTTAGGGACAAGAACCCCGGCATAACCGACACGGTGGTGTACCGGACGGAGCATACCGGGGTTTCCCTTAATCTATACCCCTATAACCCCGGGCATTTGCTTATCTTTCCCCTGCGGCATGTGGAGGACATTAGGCAGCTTACGGAGGAAGAGCGAAATTCCCTCAACTCCGCCGCCGGCAGAGCCTTGGACGTGCTGGATTCCCTCTATACCCCTTCGGGGTATAACCTGGGGGTTAACATGGGGCTCGAAGCGGGGGCCTCCATTGAACACCTCCACATGCACCTGATCCCCCGGTATCCCCGGGAACTGGGGATCGCCGAACTCTTGGGGGGCAAGCGGGTCCTGGTGGAGGACATAAACCGGACCCGGGAGCGGCTTCTGGAGGCCTTTGCGGGACCCCCGCCCGCCGGTTGAACAAAACCGGAAAATCCGGTACTATTATATCATGCGGCCCTTACATTTTTTTTTACTGACGGCCTTTCTTGTGGCCGGTCTTTTTGTTCTTTCCGCCCAGGAAGAGGGGGAAGAAGAGGATGACGAGGACGAATACATCCCCATAGAATCGGACTGGTCCGGGGTAAGCGAAACCCTCTACAGCCGGGGGGACCAAACCTTTTGCATGGGGCTGGGTCTGGTAAAGCCCCTGTTTTATGCGGATCGGCAGCGGGGGTACAGCGAAACCAACATGAAACTCGGGGGATTGGGTTCCCTGGGGTGGAACTACTTTCTGGGGCCCCATCTGTTTATAGGGGCCGAATTAAACGGCATGTTTGCCGCCACCATAGGGGAAAACATGTACTTTTGTCTTCCCATGGGGTTCAGGACGGGGTACCAGTTTATACTGTACCGTTTTGAATTCCCCCTGTCGGTTCTGGCGGGCTTTGCCCCCCAGACCCACAAAGAAAGAAGCTACTTTGGTTTTTTTTCCAAGGCCGAAGGATCCGCCTACTTCCGGTTCAATTCCAACTGGTCCTTTGGCATTAACACCAGTTTCTGGTGGGTTCCCCAGTGGTCGGGGAAAGAACGGGTGGATTACGACGGAAATGTCAATATCCACGGGTTTTTTTGGGCATTTTCCCTAGGAGCCCGGTATCATTTTTAAGAAGGCTATGAAAACACCATTGTACCGTTTTGTCGGATTTTTACTTTTGCTCTGGCCCCTCCTGGTAAACTGCGATCAGGAGCCCCTCTTTTACGATATATCCATGGAGATTCCCCCGATCAAACCCCTTATCGACGGCGCTCCCTCCCGGATCGTCGAATATAATAATAAGATCTATGTCAGCAACGGGATCCTCTGGGAATATGACGGGTCGTCCTGGCATAAGATGGCCCAGCCACCGGGGGGGGATGTTAAAACCGTGGCCGCCACCACCGGCTATTTATTTGCCCTGAGCTGGAACGGGGGCCTCTACCGGTGGGACGGATCTACCTGGACCCAAACCGGTACCGCGGGGACAAAACCGGAGCAGATCTTCGGCGCAGGGGCAAACCTTTATGCGGGGGCCCTAAGCGGTTCCCCGGGGACCGCCAACGGGTACTGCATCCTAGAAATAGACACATCAACTTGGGGTGTAAACGTTATTAAGTCTTCCACCGGCCTGCTGATGGGGGCGGCCACCAACGGAACGAATACTTTTTTAGGGATCCTCTACGGCGGAATTGTTGACGCCGCTTCCCCAGGGGCCATTATATCCAGTCCCGGCAATTCGGTCATAGGGATTCTTAATCACAATGGAACCATTGTCGCCGTTACCGCCGGTGGTTCCGTGGAGTATTTGGATGGAGGAACCTTTAAAACCCTTACTTCCAACGGCGATCTGTCCGGCGCCCTGGCAACCTGGGATGACGGAACGGACAAAATGCTTCTCTTGGGCATCCGGGACAGCAGCGGATCCTACGGCTATGGGTACCGGGAACTGCACTGGGACGGAAACCCCAGTACAGTTTTGACGGCGGACCGCCGCCTGTACTATCCCGGCGAAACAACAAGCCTTTCCAGCGTGGCGAACAACATCCAGTATACCAACGCCATCGGGGATCATCCGGTAACGGTCCTGTATGTTGGAACAAGTAGTTGGGTACCTAGGGCTGATACCGAGAGCAGGCCGATCATCGTTGCTTCCACCATCAAGGATGGTCTGTGGTCGTACCGTACCAGGGGCGGCCAAGCCCAGTGGAACGGGGAAGACAACAGTAATTAGCCGCCATGGAGGATCTGTTCTCCGCCGCCGAAAACTCCCATGACGGCCCCCTGGCGGACAGAATGCGTCCCCAAACCCTGGACGAACTTATCGGCCAGGATCATATCGTCGGTCCCGGCCGGCTCCTTAGGCGGGCCATCCAGGCGGATCGCCTTTCCTCGCTTATTTTTTACGGCCCCCCCGGCACGGGCAAGACCAGCCTGGCCCGGGTTATTGCCAACAGCACAAAAAGCGCCTTTGAAAGCCTTAATGCGGTCCTTTCGGGGATTAAAGACATCCGGGAGGCCATAGACCGTTCCGGCGAGCGGCGGCGGCTCTACGGCCGGCGGACGATCCTTTTTGTGGACGAGGTCCACCGCTGGAACAAGGCCCAGCAGGATGCCCTCCTTCCCTGGGTGGAAAACGGCACGGTGATCCTTATCGGCGCCACCACGGAAAATCCCTTTTTTGAAGTAAACCGGGCCCTGGTAAGCCGCAGCCGGATCTTCCAGCTAAGACCCCTGGAGGCTCCGGAGCTTATGGAGGCCGCCCGCCGGGCCCTTTCTGACCGGGACCGGGGTTATGGCCGGTGGAAACTGCGGTTTGAACCGGGGGCCCTGGAACATCTGGTGGAAGTGGCCGGGGGCGATGTCCGGAGCCTTTTGAATGCCCTGGAATTGGCGGTGGAAACGAGCCCCTGGACCCCCGGGAACGGCGGGGAACAAACCGGACCCTGGCCCCCGCCGGAGGGGGCGGAAATAGCCATATCCATGGAAACCGCCGAAGAAAGCATCCAGCGCCGGGCGGTACTGTACGACCGGGACGGGGATTACCACTTCGACACCATCAGCGCCTTTATTAAGAGCATCCGGGGCAGCGATCCCGATGCCGCCCTGTACTGGCTGGCAAAGATGGTCCGGGCCGGGGAGGATCCGGCCTTTATCTTTCGCCGGATGATTATCCTGGCCAGCGAGGACGTGGGCTTGGCGGATCCCCGGGCCCTGGGGGTGGTAATTTCCTGCGCCGAATCCTTTGACCGTATTGGCTTTCCCGAAGGAAACTTTCCCCTGGCCCATGCGTGCCTGTACCTGGCCACCGCCCCCAAATCCAACTCCGCCATGGCCTTTTTTGACGCCCTGGCGGAGGTGGACCGGGAGGATGCGGAGGTTCCTGGCCACCTGAAGGACCCCAGCCGGGACGCCGAAGGCTTCGGCCACGGGGAGGGGTACATCTATCCCCATGCCTACCGGGATCACTGGGCGGCCCAGCAGTACCTGCCCAGGGTTCTCCGCGGCCGGGCCTTTTATGTCCCATCCACCCAGGGCTACGAGGCGCAGATTCGGGCACAGGTACTGTCCCGGCGGGAACTCCAGGCCGCCATAGTCCTGGGAGAGGGAGAAGACTCCGGAAATGGGGAAATTCTTTCCTGGTCCCCCTCGGGAAAGGGCCGGGAGGGGTGGTTCAAGCGGCTCGAAGCGGGCCGCAGTGCGGCGCTGCTGCGGGACCGGGATGCGATCCTGGATCAGCTGGAGATCGCCCGGCACCACCGGATCCTTATTCCCCTGGCCGGCGACGGTCTCCTCCTCTGGGAAGCCCTGCGCCGGGTCCCCGAGGGGCTTGCGGCAGCCCTGGTATCCTCCGAAGATGCCAGGGAAGCCCTGGAACGGTTTGCCGCCCCCCAGGAAGAGACCGAAAAGCCCCTTGTGGCGGTCCTGCCCCCGGAACGGGGATTGCTGCCCCCGGCGCCGGAGGCCGAAGCATGGTTTGGTCTGGGGGCCTTTGACCACATTGCCCTTCGGGAGCCCTGGCGCCGGGGCTTTAGCCCCTCGCCGGAACAGTTTTCCGCCCTGGCCAAAGGCGCCGGGGCCCTTTTAGTTCCCGGGGGAAGGCTGGCCCTCCTCGCCTCTCCCCCGGCGCTGGGGGAACGGATCTCCCGGCTCATGGAAGACCTTCCCCTGCCGCCGGGGCTTCTGGAATCCCTTAAGGAGGCCGAGACCGCTTTTTTTAGCGGAGACGGGCCGGGGTTCTGGGAGGCGGAGGACCTTACCCAGGCCCTGGAAGAGGAAGGGTTTACCCTCCGCACCGCCGTGGTGGAAGAAGCCGAAGAGCGGCGGATCCTTCCCAGGGATCTTGCCCTATGGTTTAACCGGGAAAGATCCGGCTGGGGGGCCTTTATGTACAGTTCCCTGGGGGAAAAGCCCTTTTTTTTGCTGCAGGAAGCCCTGGAAAAGCTCATCTCCCTGGGTCCGGTCCTGTGGCGCTGGAAAAGCATCCTGCTTAGGGCCGTTAAAACACAGGGATAAGCTCCGGTGCAGATGCCATCGGAGGCTTTCCCAAACCAACAGCGTTTTGGGATCGGCCCATTGTACAGAGGGATACCTCCATGAAAATTAGGCGCACAGGAAAATAATTTATTTTGATGCTAAAGTTTTCGCCGGAATCTGCCGATATAGTAAACGGCGAACCTTTTTCCGCCCTGTCCGCGGCGGGGTTGTAGATTGGTACTTGTACTCCCTTCAAGTATCGGTCTACGGGGAAAGAACTTAAGCCAGGAAAGACACGGATGTCTTTCCAGACATATTCAAGGAGGATGACATGATCATCAACCACAACCTCAGCGCCATGTTCGCTGACCGGTCTCTCAAAGTTACCAACGAGAGTCTTACCAAAAATATGGAAAAGCTTTCCTCGGGCCTTCGCATTAACAGGGCGGGGGACGATGCATCGGGCTTGGCGGTGTCTGAAAAACTGCGCAGCCAGATTCGGGGCCTAAACCAGGCTTCGACGAACGCTACCAACGGTATTTCCTTTATACAGGTGGCCGAGGGCTACCTCCAGGAAAGCCAGGATATTATCCAGCGTATGCGTGAATTGGCGGTTCAGGCCGCCAACGGCATCTATTCCGAGGAAGACCGCCTCTATATCCAGGTGGAAGTTTCTCAGCTGGTGGACGAAGTGGACCGGATTGCCAGCCATGCCCAGTTTAACAGCATGAACATGTTGACGGGCCGTTTTGCCCGGGAAGAGGGGAACAACACCATTACCGCCTCCATGTGGCTCCATATCGGCGCCAACATGGATCAACGGGAACAGTTGTACATCGGTACCATGACCGCCATGGGGCTGGGGATCCGCAATGTGGGGGACGGCAGTTTCCTTACCATTGCCACCCCGGACGACGCCAACCGGGCCATTGGAACCCTGGACGAATCCCTAAAGAAAATCAACAAACAGCGGGCGGATCTGGGGGCCTACCAAAACCGGCTGGAGCATGCGGTACGGGGCCTTGATATAGGGTCCGAAAACATGCAGGCCTCGGAATCCCGGATTCGGGATACCAATATGGCGAACCAGACGGTTAGGTACGTGACGGATCAGATTCTGATCAATGCGGGGACCGCCATGCTGGCCCAGGCAAACCAGAGGGCGTCTTCGGTCTTGCAGCTTTTACAATAATGTAGTATTATTGTAGGATGAGGGATTTCTGGCGCTGACCGGGAAGCACCGGGCCTTTGGCCTTGTTTCCCGGGCAGCTTCAGAATTTCTTAAAAACCGGAATTTCACCCACGGGGAAATTCCACCGTTCTTTGACAAACACCCCCGGTTGTACATACGGCGGTACAAAACGGAAAATCCGGCGCCGCCGGAAACAGGCCGGAACAATGGGTGGTTTAGGGTTGTAGTTTAGACCGCGGTTTTAAAACCGGCGGTGTTTGATCCGCTTAGCTGGTGCATCTCCGAATTACAGTGCTAAACCCTCCCGGGGTTCCCCCTGTTCTATGGTTTAAACCATAGTTCCGTTTTGTTCTGTTCGAGGATGCGGACAGGACCGGCGCGATCCTCCTGTCCTCCTCTCCGTATGGAACAGCTTCGGCAAGGATTGCCGGAGTCAACAACTCATGGAGGGTTATTTTATGATTATCAATCACAACATGAGCGCCATGTACGCCAACCGCCAATTGGGGGTTACCAATGCCGATGTAGCGAAGAGCATAGAAAAGCTCAGCTCCGGCATGCGGGTTAACCGGGCGGGGGATGACGCTTCCGGGCTTGCGGTTTCCGAGAAAATGCGGAGCCAGATCCGGGGGCTTAACCAGGCGGAGCGCAACATCCAAAACGGGGTGTCGTTTATCCAGGCCACTGAAGGATACCTTCAAGAAACCCAGGATATTCTGCACCGCCTTAGGGAGCTGTCGGTACAGTCTGCCAACGGTATCTACACCGACGAGGATCGGATGCAGATCCAGGTGGAAGTGTCCCAGCTGGTGGATGAAATTAACCGCATCGCCAGCCATGCCCAATTTAACGGCATGAACATGCTCACCGGCGCTTTTGCTCAGGATTCCGCCGTTAACCGGGTTATGCAGCTTCAGGTGGGGGCCAATATGGACCAGAATGAACAGGTCTTTATCGGTACCATGACCGCCTCTGCCCTTGGTTTACAAACCGCCCAGGGCGAAACCGGCACCGTTTCCATCGCCACCCCGGAAGAGGCCAACCAGGCCATTGGGATGGTGGATTCGGCATTAAAGCTGGTTTCCAAGCAGCGGGCCGATCTGGGGGCATACCAGAACCGGTTCGAAATGGCCGCCGACGGCGTTGCCATTGCGTCGGAAAATCTGCAGGCCGCCGAATCCCGGATCCGGGACACCGACATGGCCTCGCAGATGGTAGATTACACCAAGGACAGCATCTTAAACCAGGCGGGGACCGCCATGCTGGCTCAGGCCAATATGCGGACCCAGTCGGTATTGCAGCTGCTTGGCTAGTTTTACCGGCTTTTATTTATTTCAAGAGACCTCTGGACGTTGTCTTTTGAAACGGGAAGGGACCGGCGCTTTGCTGCGTTTCGGCGCAGGGCCGTATCCGCGAAGGCGGGTATGGGTACCCCGCAGACTGCGGCGCCGTGCCGGGGATTTTCCCGGTTTTCCATAGCCGGAAAACCTAAGAAGGATGGGGAGCTCGCGCCCTCCCCCGCCTTCTTTTTTTAAGACACGATTTCTGCCTTCGGCAGAAACATTGCATAGGAGGTGGAGTACTATGGGTATTCAAATTGCCGTTGCAGGAAATGGATTTCCGCAGCAGGAACTCCCCCAGGAAAGGATTCCCGCACTAACCGGCCGGTCCCCGGAACTTAAGACCGAGGTATTGGAAAAAATTCACGCTGCTCTGCCGGGAAACCGCAAGGCCCCTTCGGTGGACATCATGGTGGAATTGGAAAAGGTCTCTCTGGCATTCAACAAAAAGCTTAAATTTGAGGTAAACCACCAATCCCATGACGTAATAGTCAAGGTTATTGACCCGGAAACCGATAAGGTGATAAAGGTCCTTCCGCCGGAAGAATTACAGCGGCTCCATTCCAGGTTAAGGGAAACCATAGGGTTCCTGTTCGACGAGCGGATATAAAGGAATTTTATAGACGCTTGCATTGGGAGGGAAGAGTATGTCCGATATCTATATTCCAGGGGTCAAAAGCCGTCTTAATACGGACACGATCATAGAAGAGCTGATGAAGGTCGAGCGCATTCCCAGGGAACGCTCGGAACGTCAGATCGAAACCCTGGAAACAGAAAAGGGATACTGGCAGGAAATGGGCCGGCGCATCGGCAGCCTTAGAGAAAGCGCCCGGTCTTTGTTTTCCTTCCAGAATCCCTTTAACGATAGGATTGCCCGTTCCTCCGATGAATCCGTACTAAGCGGCGCCGCCACCAGGCAGGCGGTTGAGCAGGAACGGAGCTTTATTGTTAAACAGGTGGCCAAGGCCGACCGCTTCCTCTCGGATCCGCTGGATCCGTCATACCGGGTAAAAGCGGGGAACTACACCTTTAAGGTGGGCAGCGACGAAATAACCCTTAATTACCGGGGCGGTACCCTAAACGACTTTGCCGAGGTGTTAAACCGCCGGGGCCGGGGGAAGATCCAGGCCGGGGTTTTGTCCGTCGAAAGCGGAACCAAATCCCTGCTTATCGAGTCCCTGGTAACGGGGGCGGAAAACCGCCTTTCCTTTTCCGGCGCCGCGGAAGAACTGGTCCATTCCCTGGGAATAGGCCGCCGGGCCCAGGAGACCCCCGAATCATCCCTGCCGGACCGGGCTGCGGTAAGCGACGGTCCCCTGACGGTAGAAGCGGGAAAAACCGCCGCGATCGAGTTCCCCCGGACCGCCCAGGAACTAAGCGCCCGGGAGGGAATGATCCTTAGTTTTGAAACCTCCACGAAAGTTACACCCCCCGCCGGGGGGGAGGCCCCTGCCGCCCCCCAGGGACCCCTTATTCCCGGGGCCGGGTCAGTAAGCTACGGGGGGATAACCGTGGAAAACGACAGTTCCTCCGTATCCCTGCCGGAGTGGACCCCCCCGCCCGTCCCCGTCCGGGTTGACGACCCGCAGATGCTTTTTCTGCGTTTTACCGACGGCAGTTCCGCCTCCCTGCCGGTGGTAAAGGATTCTTCGGGCTTTGTCACGGGCTCCGTTAAGCTGGACGAACTGGGCCCGGGGAAGACCGTGGGTTCCCTGGAGATTGTCAACCACAATACCCACCGGGATCTTTCCATCCGTAATGTATCGGTCTATAACCCCGCGCCTCCCCCTGAATTTAGGGCCGATAATGCCATATCCACCGCCCAGGATGCGATTATAGTTATGGAAGGAATCGAAATTAAGCGGCCCTCCAACGACATAAGCGATTTGATCCCCGGGGTAACCGTTACCGCCAAGAGCCCCTCGGATAAGCCCGTAACCCTTGCCATTGAACCGGACCGGGAGGGGGTTAAGGACTCGATCATCGCCCTGGTGGGAAACTACAACCGGCTGATGGCGGAATTAAACGTTCTTACCCGCAACGACGACCGTATTGTCCAGGAATTAGATTACATGACGGCGGAGGAACAGACGGAACTGCGGAACCGGCTGGGGACCTTTTCCGGCGATTCCATGCTTAACCAGTTTAAAAACAGGCTCCAGCGGGCGGTGACAAACCCCTACCCTGTCCAGGTGGAAGAAACGTCGATGCTCCTGGCCCAGATTGGCATAGGCACCGACGTGCGCCGGGCCGGGGCCAGCACCGGGTACGATCCTGCCCGCCTTCGGGGCTACCTGGAAATTGACGAAAAGGTCCTTGATGCGGCCCTTCAAAGGGACATACGGTCTATCCAACAACTGTTCGGGCTTGATACGGACGGGGACCTTATTGTGGATTCCGGCGTGGCCCACTCTCTGGATACCATAACCAAGCCCTATGTGGAAACCGGGGGGGTAATTTCGCTAAAAACCGGTACCATCGATTCCCGGATCGATCAGGAAAAACGGCGGGTCGCCACGCTGGACCGGCAGTTGGAGGCCAAGGAAGATGCCCTTAAACGGCAATACGGCAGAATGGAAAGCGCCTATAGCCGGATGGAAAAAATGGGGACCAGCCTTGACAATTTTAGCAGACAGGCTAATTCAATCAATAACAGCCGGTAATCCATGGAGATACGCATAGACGGAAAAAAAGCCGGCATTATTCTGGAATCCGAAACAACCCTGGGAGAGGTGTTGACGGGGATCTATACCTGGCTTGGGGATTCGGGTTTCTTTATAAGCGGCCTGGAGGTGGACGGAACAGTCTACAACAGCCGTTCCATGGAGGGGGCCTTTGATCTTCCCCTGGCGGGGATAAACACCATAGACATTACCACATCGCTCTGGACGGAATTAATGATGGAAGCCCTGGGGGGGCTTAGGCAGGATATAGAGTCCCATATGGCGGGGGAAAAAAAACAACCCGAAGAATGGGGATCCTCCCCGGTGGCATTGTTTTTAGAAAAGAATTCCCCGGAACTGTACGATCTGGCGGTAAAAACCCTCCAGGGCGATGTCCCGCCGGAAAACACCCTAACCCTGGTGCTGGAGCGGATCCGGGAGGCGGAAAACCCGGAACAGGAAATAGCAAAGACCGCGGTGCTGGCAAAGGAAATTGCCCAAAGGCTGGAGGATCTGCCCCTGGACATGCAAACCGGCAAAGACAGCAGGGCCGCAGAAACAATCACCCTCTTTTCCCCCCTGGTGGAAAAAATATACCGCCTGCTGTTTCTGTTCCGGCAATTAGGCGCCGATATTAAAACTATAACGGTAGAACCGGAAAGTTCCGATCCGGTAACCTTAAAGGACTATATGGACGAGTTCGGCGCCGTTTTAGGCGAATTTAGTGCGGCCTACGAAAATAAAGATACCGTTCTGGTGGGGGATTTAGCCGAATACGAGCTTGCCCCCCGGCTTGTACGGATCTGTGGGGCCCTCTGCGGCATTAAAGCCGGTAAAGAGGCGGGAGAAAAAAAACAAGGATGAATCTGTTCTTACTTCAACAGACCCAATATTTTAAACAGGACGATCCCCTCGCGGGAATTCTAATCCTTTCGGCGGTGGGGGCCATCGTGGTGGTTGTTTTTGTCAGCAACCTTCTTAAAAACGGAATTGGGGCCGGTAAAATAGCCGGCGGCGGCGGAAGCAGCCCCCGCAAATTTTCCGTGTTTGCCCTGCACCGGACAGCCAAAGAATATAACCTTAACCGGGATCAGGCGAATCTGCTTGAATATGTACTAAAGAGCGGCGGGGTTACGGATCCTGAACGGGCGGTAGCCAATCCGATGGTGCTGGATAAACATTTTAAGCGGGTCTTTAAACAGATAGAAAAGAGCGCCAATTCGGAAGAAGAGGCCCAGCAAAGGCTGGCCCTGCTTTTTTCCGTGCGGAATACCATCGAGGTCCGCCATAATACCAGCCCCGACAGCCCTTCGGCACAGCGGATATCTTCCAATATGGCGGCGGTACTTACGGCGAACCAGGAATCGTATTCGGTTAAGGTCATAAGCTCCAAGGGCGAAAACATCCTGGTGGATTGTCCCCGGAACGCCATCGGCAGCCTTATCCGCTTTCCCAAGGGAACCAGGGCAAACCTGGCCTTTTTTACAAGAACCAGCAAGGGATTCTCCTATGACTGCCAAGTCGCCGGAATGGCCGACACCTCCTTTGGTCCGGCCCTGCAGCTTGTCCATTCCGGAAGGGTAAAATCAATGACCCAAAGGCGGTTTAGGCGAAGACAGGGAACCTTCCCCTGCGATTTCTTCCTGGTCCGGCTGGAGGACCTTAAAAACAAAAAACCTCCAAAGATGGTGGTCGACTCCCGGCGTATGTCCGGCAGCGTCACGGATATTTCCATAGGGGGCTGTGCAATTAAGACCCAAAATTCCGTTCCCGCCGGTTCCCGGCTTAAAATTGAACTTGACTGCGCCCCCGGCGTACCCGTGGCGGTGCTGGGACAGGTTTTAAGGATAAATCGCAGCGGAATCGCCAATACCATTATGCACGTAAAATTCCTTAAGATTCCCCGAAAGGCCATGAATGCCATCAATGCCGCGGTATTTGAATACGGCGCCGATTGAGGGTATGTTAAATTTCTAAGGAAATAAAAAATTAATGAAAATTACGGCGATAAAAGATCTAATTCGCAAGGACGTGCCGATTTACTACCGGCGCCTTTTTTCCGGCACCCTGGTAATAGAACTGCTAAGCAATACCATAGAAAGCCATATAGATTTTACCGTGGAAACCAAACCCACAGGAGTAAACGAAGTAATTGTTACCGGTATGGATGCGGTCGATTATCCCCTGCTTCCACTGATGAAAGAAATAAAAAAATATATATCGGTTTTGGATGAAACAGGCGGATTACCCGGCTGAGGGAGAATTTGTTTCCTCGTCTCCCGAGGAAACCATCCGGTTCGGGGAAAGTATCGCCCGCCGGCTTGGACCGGGCAGCATAGTGGCCCTTTCAGGAAACCTGGGGGCCGGAAAAACCCTGTTTGCCAAAGGCATAGGCCGGGGACTTGGGGTTACTGAAGAAATTACCAGCCCCACCTATACCATCATCAGCGAGTACGAGGGGACGTACCCCTTGTACCATATGGATGCCTACCGTCTTTCGGGGGATGAAGAATTTTTGTCCGCCGGCGGAGAAGAACTGCTGTACGGCGCAGGAATATGCGTTGTGGAATGGGCCGACCGGCTTAGCATCCTTCCCCGGGGAATTGTATCGATCCACATTGATATCGCCGAAGATCAGAAACGCCTGATTCGATACAAAATAGAAACATGATAAATATCATCGGTTTCGATACCGCCACGGATACCTTTGGACTGGGCCTTTCTTCCGGCGAAAAAACCTATTACCTGGAGATAAACGGGGGCCCCCGGCACTCGCAGCTTATTATGGACGGAGCCCAGACCCTGCTGTCCATGGCGGCGCTGCACCGGGGGGATCTGGAGGCCGCCGCCTGTATGGAAGGTCCCGGTTCCTTTACCGGCCTGCGCATCGGCTTTGCCGCCGCCAAGGGCATTTCCCTTGCCCTGGGAATTCCCCTTATACCAATCCCCACCCTGGACTGCATGGCCGCTTCACTTTCTTTTTGGCCCGGCATGGTGGTGCCGCTTATCGATGCAAAAAAAAACGCCTTCTTTACCGCCCCCTACTTCCGGGGCAAACCACTGGGACCCTGCCGGGATGCCTCGGTGGAAGAACTCATCGCCGTCATCGATTCCCTGGCGGACTCCCTTGGGAAGGATCTCTTCCCCGGTAACAACAGCGGCGGAAACCATGCGGATAAAGCACAGTTGCCCATACTTCTTACGGGACCCGCCGCACCCCGGGTTTATTCCGCCCTGGTCGTCCCCTTTCCCCAAACCAGGGTTGATCCTGCCGGCGAACGGTGCCACGCCAGGGAATTGTTGAATCTTGCAAAGGAAAGAAGTATACTGGATACAGGTGATGCTGAGCTGGTGTACCTAAGAAAAAGTGATGCGGAGCTAAACGGATAAAATGTCACGATCAGAAATTATCGGAGAAGTGGAGGATGTGGAAGAACTCTTAGAGGATGTGGAAACCACATCCGGTGATTCTTCCGGCGCCTCCGCATATCTGCAGGACACTAATCCGTTTATCCACAGTCTTTTTCCTGTTTTGTTTATAAACCGGGACCTTAAAATTTTATTTGCCAACAAAGCCAGCGAAAACCTTCTTACGGGGTTTAAGGAGCTGACGGGACAGTACTTAACCGATGTTTTTGGGAAATTTTTTACATTTGAAGACATCCGGCTTATTAGGGAAACTACCATTAAAGGAAGCAACGGCTATTCGTGGAAGGGAGAGGTCCATATTAAATCCAGGGAGATGGTAAGCATCCAGACAAAAATTTACATCTTCCCTGCCCATATCGACATCGCCGAGCCCAGCGAATTTGTTGTCATGTTTGACGACGTTACCGAAGAAAACCGGGGGCTGCTCCGCAGCGTCTTTATGAGCCTGTTGGAAGCTTCCAAACTAAAGGATAACGACACGGGAAAGCACATTACCCGGGTTAATTGTTATTCCAGGCGGCTTGCCATGGAACTTTTTAATAAAAAGGGCTACGAACGGATCGACGCAGATTTTATCGACAACATCGGCTTTCTGGCGTCCATGCACGACGTGGGCAAGATCGGCACCCCCGATGATATTTTAAACAAAGAGGGTCCCCTTTCCGACTGGGAATGGAAGGTAATGCAGGAGCACACCAAAAACGGTGCATTTATCCTTTCGACGTACCCTAATCCCATGGCCAAGGAAATTGCCCTTTCCCACCATGAACGGTGGAACGGTACCGGCTATCCCTTTAAGCTGGAGGGGGACATGATACCCCTGGTGGCCCGGATCGTATCCATCGCGGACGTTTACGACGCCCTGCGGATGCCCAGGAGCTATAAGCCTGCGATTGAACACGGTAAAACCATAGAAAAAATAATGGAAGCAAAAAACACCCAGTTTGATCCTGCCCTGCTGGATGTTTTCTACCATATTGCCGGGGAATTTGAAGAACTCTACGAAGCCAACCAGGATAAAAATTAAGCCCCCCGAGCCAGTCCCAATACTCTGTGGGTTTTGGAAAAGCCCCCCGTAATGGTTCCTTAAAGCGAGTCCCGTTTTACTCCAAAATCAAATTCAGGAAAGACCGGTTCGGATTCCGCCGCCGCCCGGTTTTCTGCCCGGATAGCGTCAAACACTTCCTGCCTAAAAACCTTGACTGTCTTGGGGGCGTCTACCCCTATACGGACCTGGTCTCCACGAATTTCAATGATGGAGACGGAAATATCCTCTCCTATCATGATCTTTTCGTTTATCTTTCTGGAAAGAATGAGCATTATGCGTCCGTCCTTGTGGTTTCCGTCTGTTTTAATTCTTCCATGATGTTGTGTTTGGTCTTCCAGCGGGGATCCGTCAGGATTCCCTGCCGGCCCACTCTGGTGTCCCGGTTAATAATTAGGGGACCCTGCAGATTGGCCGTCATGGGCCCCGATGCCGGAATGGTAACGATAGAAAAAATAAGGGCCCTGTCGGGACTGGATATTCCTATATCCTTTAAAAGATCATCGTCAATAT
The DNA here is from genome assembly GCA_031277165.1 of Spirochaetaceae bacterium. Lineage (GTDB taxonomy): Bacteria > Spirochaetota > Spirochaetia > Treponematales > Breznakiellaceae > JAISLT01. The sequence goes on along the minus strand of JAISLT010000082.1, from coordinate 4,834 downwards.
CCAGCTCATAATCGGGTCTGAACAAAAAGGGATTAATAATAATAAAGGCAATGTGTTCCGCCTCTATAGATTGAAGCCAGTAAAAAGGCTGACGGTCCGCATCGATAAGTACATACTCTTTGACGGATTCAAAGCCGAAAAGCCCCATGGGAAAGGTAACCCGCTGCCGTTCGTCCACCTCTATTATGCCGTAAGCCTTGGTATTAATCTTCACGCCCTGCTCCTAGTTCTATGGTGTTGCAAAAATACTATCGCAAAAAGTCAAGTAAAGTGGGGGGGATGATCTTTGCCGTGGTTTGAAGGGCCGCCCGGTAGGCAAAGTCCATCATTGCCAAATCGGTGGCCGCATCGTGGTAGTCCACATACTTTTCCATGCCCAACGATTTGGTCACATTGATCATCTCGTTATTGATCCGCTCCCAGGTTATGGCAGACCGCTGCCGGCGGTCACCTTCGATGCTCCGCCGGAAGGATACGTTGGAAAGGGCCAGATCTATGCCGCCGATGCCCTGGCTGCCGGCAAATTCCTGATCATGCCGGTACAGGGCGTCCCTAACGCGGATCACCATGTCGAAGGCCGATCCTCCGGATACCAGGGCCGTTTCATGCCAATTGGGCGCCGAGGGATCGTTCACGGCCTGGATTATCCCCAGATCCTGGAGTACCCGGGAATCCTGCCGGTCCTCCACTCTGATAAGATGGGCATTGGTACCGTTCAAGGCCAGGCCGTGGGTCTCGGGGTCCACATAGGCCTTAACGGGGGCGGTGGATTCGTTGATCTTTGCCACAATCCCATGGAGGGTATCCCCGGCGCTTAGTTTTATTTCTACCCCATCGATAAAAAAGGCGCTTTCTTCGTTTACCCGGTAGTCGGTCGCGTCAAACCGGGAAACAATATTCATCTTTTCTGCCCAAAAAACTTCCCCCCCCCCAATATCCAGGGTTGTGTAGGCGCCGTCGCCGATTTCCGTCCGCCGGTTTGCCCCGGCGCCGCGGTATTCCACCCCCACCACCACAGACTCCCCTCCCCCTTCAACGGTTCCTTCCACAATGCGGAAGGGTTCGGTCACAGCCTTGTCCCCCCCAAAGAGCTGCTTGCCGTCGGGGCCTGTTTTGTTGGCGATGTCCACCAGTTCCTTTAGCAGTTCGTTGATCTCCGTGGCAATATATTTGCTTTCTTCCGGACCGTTGATGCCATGAGCCCCCTGGACGCTCAATTCCCGGATCCTCTGGAGTATATCGTTGTATTCCGCCAGCAGGCCGTCCATATAGTCGTAGTGGCCTATGGCGTACTGGGTGTTTTTTTCATACCGGTTAAGCCGGGCCAGGTACGATTCGTAGCGTACCGCATGGGCCGCCGCCAGGGGATCGTCCCGCAGTTCCTGGATCCGGATCCCCGAACCAAGCTGGGCCTCTACTTTGGCAAGCCCCTCTTCTTGTCTGCGCAGCCGGTATTGCATATCCATGTGGGGCATATCCGATGATATTCTTCTCATTTTTTGCTCCTGTCGATCATACACGCACATCCATGCATACACGCCCTGTGATCGGTGGCGTATACATGATCTTCACCCTAAAGTTCCCGCAAAGGGACCCCAGGGTACGATCCGCCTGCCCGTAACACCCCGCAGGCGGAGGTATGGATCCGCGGCAGTCACCACCCCGTCCTGGACGGGATGGCTTGGCGGCGGATCAGAACCTGCCTAAACTCCCATCCGGTTGATCAGGGTGTCCAACATGGAATTGACCACCGTAATAAACCGGGCGGCGGCGCTGTATCCGTGCTGGTAACGGAGCAGATTCGAAAGTTCCTCGTTTATGTTTACCCCCGCCACGGATTGGCGCTCCTCTAAAAGTTGTTTCATCGTTTGATTTTGGGTTTCAAGCTGGTATTTACTTTGCTTTCCCAATTCGCCGATGTGTCCCACCGCATCGGCAAAGTACTCGTCAAAGGTCTTAAGCTTTCCCACCATCACCTTGTGGTGGCGCAGATCCGCCACGGCAATAGCCCCCTCGTTGTTGCCGGGGTTGGCGGGCCGGCCGTTTTCTCCAAACCCCGCGGCCACGGTGGTAATATCCTGCAGTATGGCGGGGTTTATCTCTATCCAGCCGGAGGGATGGGTCACGGGGGCCACCGAATAATCGGCGGCATCCCCCGTCAGAGCCGTAACCGCATCGGGGCCTCCCCAATCAAAGGCCCCCTCAGGACCCCGGCCATTGAGCAGTCCCGCATAACCCTCCAGGAAATATCCCGAATCTTCCACATGGCGGATCACAAAGTCGGGGTTTTCCCAGCCCGCCGCCGGGGTTCCCTTTAGCTGAAGCCTGCCCTCCCGGTTAAGCCGGGCTACCACTTCGGCGCCGGAATTATTGATTCGGCCTATGATGTCCCGCACCGTATCAACGGGGTAATAGGGAATCTCCACGGTATTGCCGTTGGGCCCGGGCAGGGTAATAAAGCCCTCAAGGCCTGGTTGGGCATTTTCCTCCAGTGCATTGACGCCGTTTATTCTAAAGATGTAGGTGGAATCGTATTCACCGTCCCCGGAACGATCGTAATTGCCGTCCACATTTGTTACAAAGGGACGTTCCACAAAGAAATCGTTCCCCGTGGTCCCGTTAAGGCCATAGGCGCTTCGGTGGACCTCGTTGACCAGGTCCATGATATTCATGGTAAAGTTGTCCAGGGTTTGTATTTCCGATTCAATCGTATAATCCCGGAGTTCAAAAAGCGCCGCCAGGCTGCCGTCCCTAAAGCGGATCTCCTGGCCCGTTTCTTCCCAGACAACCCGGGAATACCCTTCGGTTCCCTGGGTGTTGGCCAAAGAAAATTCCCGGCCAATTTGTCCCTGGACCAGGACAATCCCCGCGGTATGGACCATAAATTCATCCGGGTCCCGGCGGTCCACGGTAATGTCGATTAGTGAAGAAAGCCTGTCCACCAGCAGATCCCGGCGGTCCAATAGATCGTTGGCGTTATCCCCCTGGGCTTCTATCCGCTGGATATCCCGGTTAAGCCCCGCAATCTGCCGGGAAAGATCATTTACCTCGTGGACGGTTATGACAATATCCTGTTCCACCATATCCTGCAGGCCCTTAAGGCTTTTAAACTGCAGCTTTATGGCGTCCACCAGGGTTTTTCCCTGCTCAACCACCGCCGCCCGGGGATCCGTATCCGCCGGATTATTAGCCAGGGCCTCCCATGCGTCCCAAAATCGATCCAGCCCTCCCCGGATAGAGGTGTCCCCCACTTCCCGGTATATCTGTTCCATCCGGCGGACATAGGGATCCCGGCTTTTCCAATACCCCTCGGTGGATGCGTGGGCCACAATCTGCTGATCCAGAAGCTGATCCCGGAGCCGTTCTACCCGCTCGATGGATACCCCCTGACCTATCTGTCCCGGGGTTTCTTCCCGTTCAAGGCCGGGCAGATAAATGGGATCAAAGGCGGAAAATTCCACCCTTTGCCGGGAATACCCTTCGGTATTCATATTGGACAGGTTATGCCCGGTGGTTCCAATCGCCTGTTGATGGGCCACCACCGCCCGCTTGCCTATTTCGATCCCCTGAAAGGTACTGGTCATATCATACTCCTTAGAAGGTCCGGTTTACCATGACGCTTCTCATATCCGCTTCCCGTTCCGTCCCCCGGGGGGAATACAATTTTCCCCGCCTGTCCGGATAGGCGCTTTCTAAAATCCCCGTGACCGCAGACTTGGCCTCCCGAAGATACTCCAAAAGAGTATCGTTGGCTATCTTAATTTGAAGGGTTACCATTTTTAGCTTCCGGTAAAGGGCCGAAAGATTACTCCGCTCCCCCGAAGGCAGCCGGGCCGCATAGGAATAGAACGATTCCGGTTCTTCCCCTCCCGCCAGGGTTTTAAACAGGCCCGCCCGTTCGGCGTCGAGGACTTCAAACCGGGACCCTATTTCCCCGATGGATTCCATTAGAATCTCGTAATCGGCCCATTCCCGCTTGATAACCGCATCCCGGACCATCCCCTGCAGGGGGGGGATCTTCTCTAAAAGCTCAATTTCTTTTAGTAAAACAACCGATAAAGCCAGGGAATTTTCCATACCATACCTCTCTTCTGATCATCGGAAAGAAAAATACGGATATTAAGGAGGATTTTCCGGAATGTATACACATTGCCGTGGTATGATTCAATTCGCCCCCCGAAATGCCTTATTTTAAAATGTAACTTTAGGCCGCCCCCCCCCTTGACAAAAGGTATCCGTCTTTAGCATGATTACTATATTCATCGAGTGGTGGATGTAGCTCAGTGGTAGAGTCCCAGATTGTGGATCTGGTCGTCGCGGGTTCAAACCCCGTCATCCACCCGTTACCGGATAGGATGCCCTGCCACCGGTAGGGGCTTGTATCCGCCGGGGCGTTCGTAGCTCAGCTGGATAGAGCAACGGACTTCGAATCCGTAGGCCGCAGGTTCGAGTCCTGTCGAACGCATGGGTGTTTCTTGTAAAGCCGGTTTGAAAACCACCGGGTTTACAAGCTTATGGATGTTTCGTAAGTCTTAAATCCTTGCTGTATAAGGATTTACGGGCCGCTAGCTCAGCTGGTAGAGCAGCAGACTCTTAATCTGCGGGTCGAAGGTTCGATCCCTTCGCGGCTCAGAAGAAATGTAAACCTTTTCCGTCAATGGCGAAGGGATCGAAGGGTAAAACCCGCCGAGCGAATGCGAGGAAGAGGCGGCAGGGATGCCGCCGAAAGGGTTTTACCCCGGCCCGGAAGTCTGAGACAGGATGTCGAAGACTGGAGGGCGATCCCTTCGCGGCTCAGAAGAAATGTAAACCTTTTCCGTCACTGGCGAAGGGA
>JAISLT010000078.1 GCA_031277165.1 Spirochaetaceae bacterium | reverse complement strand
ACCTCCCAGTCAAGGTAGTTAAGTTGGATCTGGGCAAAGTCCCAGGTATAGGATCGTACAATTTCCTCAAGGAGTTCGGGATTGTCGTGGAAAGAAAAGCCCAGCCGGCGGATCTTGCCCTCATCCTTTTTCTTTTTTAAAAATTCATACATTTGATAATTCCGGCAGTTTTTTAAATGTTCCTTGTCCAACGAATGGATCAGATAAAAATCAAAATAATCCACCCGGCACTTTTTGAGCTGTTCCGAAAAGAGCTTCTCCATATCTTCCCGGGGGGAGGGGAAACTCTCCCAGGTGGGCATCTTGGAGGCCAGGAAATAACTATCCCGGGGGTATTTTGACAGCGCCTCGCCGACAAAAACTTCGCTCATCTTTTCGTGGTAGGGCCAGGCGGTGTCAAAATAATTTACCCCCCTTTCAAAGGCCCGATCTATCATTTTTTGTGCCTGGGGATAGTCAATTTTACTGTAATCGTTATTTATTATGGGAAAACGCATGCAGCCGAACCCCAGCAGCGAAACGTCCACCCCCAGCGAATCAATGTGTCTTTTTACCATGGTACACCTCTCCTTCTTATCCCTATGTTCTATCATAAATTATCGTAAAAGGCCAGAGGTGGGAAGAACCGGACCAGGGGTATGGAACCGGCGGGGTGTTAAAAACCCGGAGAAACCGCGGCTTTTGCCTGGGTTCCCCCGGGTCATGTTAGGCAAGCGGTTATCCTGACCGGGTTTAGCGGTCAGGACAGGGCTTCATGCCTGCTGTTTGACTAAAGTCCAACCGTCTGGGTACTATCAATAAGGATAGTACCCGTATCCGGATCTGATCCTGCGGCTAAGGTCACGTCAGTACCGCTCTCGGGCTTTGCGCCGATGAATTTACCCGGACCATAAGGGATCGTGGTACTATTATCGGTAAAGATTGACAGGCTACCGGGAGTAAAGTCTACCCCCCCTATGGAAACAGGATTGACACACGCATTAGTCAAACTCGGGGTACTTCCAAGCTGTATAACCGATGTGGTAGTCGCAAACGTTATCTTACCGGGATCAGTTCCATCTCCGGCGAGAATTATCTGCCCGGCCTTGGCGCTGTTGCTGCCGCCAAGCTCAATGGTGGTATTTGTGGCAATAGTCAAGGTGGTACCGGTACCGCTCGCTTTCGGGTTCTGTATGATGATCGCGCCAGGGCCCTGGGCGCTAAGGGTTGTTGTTGTTCCTGGCGCCGTGATGGTAATACCGTTCGCGCTTCCTGTTAAGTTGATGTATTCTGCGCCCTTCGCCTGCCAGCCGCTGGGGCCGCCGACAATTTCCGTGGGGTATTTACCGGTATCTGTGTCGGGTGTACCCGTGACGACCCGGCCCGTACCCGTAATGCGCGCGCCGCCCTCACTGGCGCTGGCGCCGGCCAGAAGGCTGAGTGTCTTGGCATTATCGAGGACCAGGGTCCCGTTTATTTCCAGGGTGTCCCTGGCCTGTATGGGGTTGTTCTCCTTTAAGGTAGCCGTTCCCTTGACCAGCTTTAGAAGGCCGGCACTTATCTCAACTTCAGCGTCCGTCGTCGTCATTTGGTAGATGGCATTAGCATCATCTGATTTTCCCACAAACGTGGTAGTACCCATCTTGGCGGTACTGCCTGACTGCAGCGTGAATTTGCCCTCGGGACCAAAACTTATAAGCTTGGAAGTATCCCCCAGGGGGTTAAAAGTGCTAGGGTCCGGTACGTTAAGGGTAACGTTTTTACCAATTACGATGTTGCCCTTTATCACAATGGGGGGCTCGGTATAACCGCTGTCGGTCGTTACATCCTTCATCAAATTGACGATAGTGGGGGTTGCCGTGTTCTCCTCAAAGATGAGGGTCGCCCCTTCTTCCACGGTAAAGGTACTCTTTGGGGGGATGGTAAGGGGGCTGGCCATGTTGGTCTTGCCGGAAATCACGACCTCAGCCTCCGCCTCAGGATCATAGCCCACCATCAGGCTCGCATAACTACCCGGTTTAACCGGGTCGTCTAACTTGTAGTTTACCTGCCCGTTAGGCACCAAGAGGCTTGCGCTGTCCAGGAGTTCCAGTTTTTTCAGCGACGTCAGGGTAGCGGCGGAGGATTCAATCTCAACGGAAGAAGCCTTGCCTATGAAGAGTTTTGTCAGTTTATCAAAGGTATTGGTATTTCCCGCGGTATTGTTGGTTGCTTTGAAGGCTGCACTTCTCCCCATGGTGATTACCGAGTCCGCGGGAAGGACGATTGCCGGACTGTCTGAGGAAAAGGTTCCGTAGTCGCCGATGTCGATGAGCGCGGCCGCGGCAAGGGTCGCGCTGTCCGCAGAAAGCGCACCGGCTGTCGCATAATCCTCCGGACCGGCGACCCGGCTGTTGTTGTCAGTTTTTACCTGGGATATGGTCAACTTCGTGATATTTGCAAAGGTTGCGTTGTTCGCCATAAGCGCGCCGTTTACGGTAAGGGTGTGGTCCGCCGTGTCCGTTATCGCGGCACTGGTGATAATGGCCGCTCCATAGGGAATAACCGGGGGGGTGGGTAATGTTCCACCCTGGGTGACGACGCTATAGCGGCGGTTTGCCGACGGAGAAACCCCGGCAAGCAGATACTCTACCGTATATGCGGTACCAAGAAAGTCGTCACCCATATCAGGAACACCATTCCCATTATCGGCGCCTATGGTCAGATGGCCTTGCCCCGCGGCGGCCCAGGCATGGGCCGGGGTGAACCGGTCGTGTGAGGAGGTATCCGTGGGGGCGCGGATGTCGATTGCCTTGAGCGCAAGGGTTCCGCCGGCCTTTATCGATACCCGTTCCCCGATGACCGTGTATATCGCCTGGAAACTTTCACTGTGATAATCCGCCACGTCCAGGGCGTTAGTGCCGATGATAAGGCTGCCGTATACGTCCACCACTCCCTTGACGAGGAGCTTACCCGGATCAGTATCAGCAGGACCGTCAGAGGTCGCTACATCAGTTACCAGCACGAGGCTTGCCCCGGGCTGTACGATGATGTTCTGGTCCAACAGAGTAGGGGTAGTATCCTCCAAATAGACGGTTTTACCGGTGGGGATGGTCAAGGTATCGCTGAAAGTCAGTGAAGTTCCCTGATAGGCGATATGGGTCACCCCGTTATCGCCCAGCTGGCCCAGGAGTTCATCAAAACCCCTGGCAGTGCTGCCATTTACAAAAACCGTACCGGGGGGATAGTCGAACTCGGCGCTCACGATCCGGTCAACATACTCGGTTTCCCCGGAAGGGTTCGAGCAGCCGGTAACGGCGAATAAAACCAGCAGCGCCAGGGCTGCCGCTCCCAAAAACAGACTCTTTTTCAACATAGAGTCCTCCTTCATCAATATGCACCCCAGATTAGATCTGAGGTGTCCCCGGCGTCATACGACGCCGGGGAGTTGAAGAGGACCTACGCATTGTAATTAGTGACCCGGTGGGCTATAATTAACAGTGCGTAAGTGCAACCCCGGTGGCAGCGTTAACTTTACGAGGGTTGTGCGCTGCCCCGGGGTCCCTCTTTACTAGAACCCCGATATTATAAATCGGTTGCCGGATAATTGCCCGGCAGCCGGATGCTATCTTTCCCCATTAAAAGGGGTATATATATATTATACCACACTTTTGTTCAAAAATCCGGTTTTTTCCAAAAAAAGTTAAAAAAAATGCTAAAAAAAACACTTTGCGGCGGTTTACGGCGAAAAATACCCCGGCGGGGAACCTCCGGCCCTTCGGAAGCCATCTCCAACCGCTGGATAGCCTCCCGCACTACCGTTGTTTTTTCTGGTAAAAATTGATAAATCCGGTTATACTCATATAATAATGTTTAGCGATTGTATTATTATGGCCGGGGGATCCGGGACGAGGCTTTGGCCCGCCAGCAATTCCAAACGGCCCAAGCAATTTTTATCCGCCCCGGGGGAGGGTACCTTTTTTAACGCCGCCCTGGATCGGGCCCTGGCCGTTACCGGCGGGAAGGGGCGGGTTATTGTCATCACCGGGGAAGGCCAGGTTTCCCACGTCATCGGCGCCTGCGCCGGCCTTGCCGAAAGGGACCGGAAACGCCTGGTGGTGATCCCTGAGCCCCTGGCAAAAAACACCGCCCCCGCGGTCCTCTGCGGCGCCCTTTATGCCGAAGGCTCCTCCGGGGAGGAACGGACCATTCTGGTCCTGACCAGCGACCACCTTATCCGCCCCCTGCCGGCCTTTACCGCGGATGCCCTGGCGGCGGCGGCCTATGCCCGGGAGGCTTTTTTGGTGGTCTTCGGTATTCCCCCCGCAAGCCCCGCAACGGGCTATGGGTATATCGAAACCGCGGAGCCCCTGCCCGGCCTCATGGGAGAACCGGAACGGCCCCGGGTATACCGGGTGAATTCCTTCTGTGAAAAGCCGAACCGGGAAACCGCGAAGGCCTTCCTCGCCGCCGGACGCTTTTACTGGAATTCGGGGATGTTCGCCTTTTCTTCCCGGTTTATTATAGACGAATTCCGGCGGAACGCCCCGGACCTGTTCCGCCCCTTTGAGCGGCTCCGCCCCCCCGGCAGCGGGGCCTATGTTGTTGAGGGGGGGCTTCGGGTTCTGCGGGGATGGCCGGGGCTTAAGGAAGCCTACGGTGGGGTAACGGGCATATCCTTTGACTACGCCGAGGCCGAGAAATGTACCCGTACCGCGATGGTGGCGGCGGA
>JAISLT010000044.1 GCA_031277165.1 Spirochaetaceae bacterium | reverse complement strand
GCCAATTTCAAAATCGGTTATTTTGAAATTGGCTCTTGCAGTTTTTCAGACTAAAGTCTTACAAAACTGCGTTTTTTTGAGGTTGCGATTTCAAAATTTGACATTTTGAAATCGCCTCTAGTGATATTTTATTCGGGGATCCGCCGCCGCATACAGAAGATCCGTGATGAGGCTGGAGAGAATTACCATCCCCGCAGTCATCACATTAAGCCCCATAAGCACCGGATAGTCCCGCACCAGAATTGAATCTATCGTAAGCCGTCCTATGCCGGGCCAGGAAAAAATTTGTTCCGATATTACGGCGCCGCCCAAAAGGGAGGGAATCTCCAGTCCCACAAGGGTGATTAAGGGAAGCAGCGCGTTTCTAAACGCGTGAACGCCGATACGGGTTACAAAGGGGACCCCCTTCGCCGCCGCGGTACGGAGATAGTCCTGCTGTAAAATGTCCAGCATGGCGGATCGGATATACCGGATAAATCGGCCCGCAATACCCGCGGCCAATATTGTACAGGGCAGCACCAGATGATGCATAATATCCAGGGCGCTTTTATCCCCCCCCAATGTAAACATTCCGCTGGATGGAAACAGTTTCAGCTTGATGCTAAACACAAATATCAAACCCAGGCCCAGAAAAAAATTGGGTACCGAAACGCCGAAAAAGGCCAGAACCGTGGCGGTATAGTCAAAAACAGAATGTTGTTTCAGGGCGCTCAAGACCCCCAGGGGGATGGCAATCAAAATACCGATAAGCAGGGCGCTGCCCATGAGCATGAAAGTTGCGGGGATTCTTTCGCCTATGACCTGGGTTACCGGCCTAAAGGAGCTGAAGGAATACCCCAAATTTCCCCTGACCACATTGCCGAGCCAGGCCAGGTACTGGCGGTACACAGGGGCGTCCAGCCCCAGGCTGCGGGCCATCGCATCCCTGGCTTCGGGAGTTGTATCGGGTCCAACCATCAGATCCAAGGGGCTTCCGGGGGCCAAATATATAATAAAGAACGTAATGAACGTTACCCCAAAAAGAATGGGAATGACCATTAGCAGTCGGCGGATCAAATAATTTTTCATGCCGTTTCTCCTTTCCAGTCTTCACGCCGGATGGTAAAATGACAGGCGGAAGAATGTCCTTCGCTGTCTTTCAATTCAGGCTCCTCCTGGGCGCAAATATTTTGTGCGAATGGGCAGCGGGTACGAAAACGGCATCCTGAGGGAGCGTCCGAAGGACTGGGCACCTGGCCGGAAAGAACAATTCTTTTTCGGTTCCGGCTGCGGGGGTTGGGAACCGGATAGGCGCTGAGCAGGGCCTGGGTATAGGGGTGCCGGGGATCGGCAAAGATAAGCTCCGTCGGCGCCAGCTCTACAATTTTTCCAAGGTACATGACCGCGATGCGGTCGCTTATATATTTTACCGCCCCCAGGCCGTGGGCAATAAAAAGATAGGTCAAGCCCAGCTTTCCCTGCAGGCTCTTGAAAAGTTCAAGTATCTGGGCCTGGATAGACACATCCAGGGCGGATATGGCCTCATCACAGATGAGCAGTTTGGGCCGCATCGTAAGGGCTTTGGCAATGCTTATTCGCTGCCGCTGTCCGCCTGAAAATTCATGGGGGAAACGCCCCTTTACGCCGGGGTTCAGGCCGATAAGGGAAAGAATGCGGTTTATTTCGGAATCGATACTGCTGCGGGGGACGACATGATGAACCAGCAGCATTTCTTCCAGCGTATTTCCCACCGTTTTGTGGGGGTTCAGGGAAGAGTAGGGGTCCTGAAAAATCATCTGCATCCGCTTCCAGACAGGACGCATTTGGGAACGCGAATAGCCTGAAATATTTTCTCCCTCAAAAATAATTTTTCCGGCGCTTGCTTCTTCCAGATGCATGACGGCCCGGCCTATGGTTGATTTTCCACAGCCCGATTCCCCAACCAGGCCCAGGGTTTCATTGGAGAATATGTCCAGTGAAACATCATCCACCGCCTTTACATATTTTTTAATCCGGGAAAAAACGCCGTCCCTCTGGGGATAATAAACCTTAAGGTGTTCCAGCCTGAGAATGGGATCCGCCGTCTGACTCATAAGCCGGCCTCCAGAAAGCACCGGGAAAAATGACCGGGCTTTTTTTCTTTTAGTTCAGGCAGTTCTTTGGTACATTTATCCGCCCCATAGGGACAGCGGGCATAAAAAGGACAGGCCCTTTGATCTTTTGATATGACCGGAACAATCCCCGGTATGGAATACAGGGAAGTTTCCATGGATGCGTCCAGGGGGATGATGGATTTAAGGAGCCCCTCGGTGTAGGGATGCAGGGGATGGTCAAAAATATCTTCCACCCTTCCACGTTCCACCGCAAGGCCGGCATAGATAACCACCACCTCATCGGCCATTTCCGCCACCACGCCAAAATCGTGGGTGATAACAAGGATGGTGGTCCCCATTTCCCGCTGCAGCCTTTTAAGCAGCGTCAGTATCTGGGCCTGGATGGTTACATCCAATGCGGTGGTGGACTCGTCGGCAATGAGGAGCTTTGGATTACAGGCCAGGGCCATGGCAATCATCACCCGCTGCCGCTGGCCGCCTGAAAGTTCATGGGTATAGCCCCGCAGAACTTTTTCCGCATCGGCTATTCCCACCTGGTGCAGGAGCTGCCGGCAGCGTTCTTCAATTTGGGTTTTGTTCATATCCGTATGGAGCCTCAAGGATTCGGCAAGCTGAAACCGGATGGTCAGCACCGGATTCAGGCTGGTCATGGGTTCCTGGAAAATCATGGACATCCGCTCGCCCCTGATTTTCCGCATCTCCCGTTCACTTGCCCCGGTAATGTCCCGGCCTTCAAACCGTATGGTTCCCCGGGAAATGACCGCGTTGCTGCCGAGGAGGCGCATACAGGAAAGGGAAGTAACGCTTTTGCCGCTTCCCGATTCCCCCACAAGGGCCAGGTTCACCCCTTCCCGCAGCGTAAAACTGATATTGTCCACCCCCACGGAAATTTTATGTTCCCGTTCAAAGAGGACCTGCAGATTTTCCACCTCGAGCAGCGCTTCAGCCATGATGCCCTCTATTCAACATCCCACTGGTGAATTTCCAGCAGGGGCCCGTAATGGGGAATTTCCCCCTGTACAACCCGCTTATTGACGGCGTTAAGGGGCAGAAGGGAATACACGCAGACCGCCGACACCTCGTCCGCGATAAGTTGTTCCAGTTCATAATAGGCGTTTTTGAGCGTTCCGGGATCAATGCTGGTTTCGATAATATTCAAAAGTTCATCCCCCCGGGGGTTCTGGAAATTTGTCCAGGTCCAGCGCTGGGAACCGTATACCCTAAGATAGTAAATCTGGTTCAGGGGAATCTCGGGCATGGCGACAATGGAGAGTTCATACTTGTTGTGCTGCACGTTGCTCAGGGTGGTGGCGTAGTCCGCCTTTTCAATTACGATGTTGTTAAGTCCTATGCCCTTAAAACTTTCCAGCAAAATGTTGGCCACCCGCTCCCTGGTGGTGTCGCCGGTGGGGACTGCAAAGACGATCCGTTTGTTGAGATCCCAGCCGGATTCGGCAAGAAGCCGCTTTGCCTTTTCAGGGTTGTACTCGTATTTTGAAGCTTCCTCGTTAAAGTATTCAATGCGGTAGGTCCAGGGCACTTTGGTAAGGTAGCCCCGCTCCTTGAGGATGTTTTTGTATATGCCTTCCCGGTCTATGGCAAGATCCATGGCCTGCCGGACCTTGACGTTGTTGATAAACTCGCAGTTAAAATACAGCACCTGAACGCCGATGGGCTTGTCCAAAAAGGTCCTTAGGTGTTCCATGCGCTGGACCCGGTCGTAATCTTCCGCGGGAATGGCCCCGACGTAGGCAAAGTTCATGTCGATTTCCCCGCTTTCAAGCTGGGCGGTAATCTGGGCCCCGGTGAGGATCTTGAAATTAAAGGCGTCAATTTTCGGCGGCCCCAGATAATAATCGTCGTTCCGCACATAGGAAATGTACTGGCCGGGAACATATTCCTTGTATTTGAAAGGACCGTTGGTAACCTGGGGGCTGAACAGCGGCGGATGGGACCGCAGGTTTTCCGGGGGCACATTTTCGTAAATATGTTTGGGAAGGGGACAGGCCGTGCCCAGCGTAAGATTAAATACGTTCTGGGTGATGGGGTACTTGAGGGTGACGGAAACCGTGTAGTCATCTATTTTTTTGAAGCCTGCGGTTGCATCAATCCCCTGGGGCCGGAGGCCGGCCTGATCCGTTCCTTCAACCTTGTTGTAATCGCTGTTGTTGCGGCCCACCCTGGGATCGGTATAGACATTGTAGATAAAGATCACGTCGTCTGCCGTTACCGGCTTTCCGTCGGTCCACCGCACACCCTGCCTGATTTTAATCGTAAAGGTTTTGTTGTCGTTGGTGCTGATGCTTTCGGCGATCCGGTAATCAAAGCCCAGGTCCCGGTTTACGGCCACCAGGGGCAGATACAGCAGGGATTGGGCGTGGTTGGCCATTGTGTTGGTCGTTGCGATGGGGTTAAGGGAAGCGGGATCATTGGTAACTCCCACGTTAATAACCTTGGATTTATTGGATGCGGCGTTTTTTCCCGCACCGCAGGAAAGCAGGAAAAGGGACGCTCCCAGTACCACGGACAGGGCCGCCATGAACGGCAGAACATTGTTCATCGTAAGGCTGCGGGCCTTCTTAAAGAACGTTTTCATATTAACTCCTTTTCAATTTCAGTTCACCGTGTCCTAAAGGACGGTGTGTTGCATTTTTGAACGGTTGCGGGCAGCCGCTTCAGTCCGGATTTACGCCAAAGTATTCCAGCGCAAAGGCGCTGAGGGTCAGTATGCCGTTTCTTATCGACCGGGGGTCCGTATAAAATTCCGCCGTATGTCCGGCCGCCGGTTTTCCCCCTTCGCTCTTGACCCCCACAAAGATAAAGACCCCCGGCATCTTGTCTGTAAAGTAGGAAAAATCTTCCCCCGCCATGCCGGGGGCTTCCGCAAAGGCAACGTTGTTTTCACCAAATGCTTTTATCAAGCCCTTCCTGGCGGTCTCAACAAGGCCGGCATCGTTGATAAGGGGCAGCGCGCCCTCTTCTATGTCCACATCAACCTTTACCCGCAATGACAGGGAAATGCCGCCGCTTATTCTGCGTATCGCCTCCTGTATACGGGTCCGGGTCTCTTTGTTTAAGGTCCGCAGGGTGCCTTCAATACATACCTCCCTGGCTATGATATTGTCCTTCGTACCGCCGTAAATGCGCCCCAGGGAAAGCACCGCCGGATCAATGGCGCTGATCTCCCGGGACACGATGGTCTGAAGCTGGACAATAAGGTTTGCGGCGGCCACAATAGGGTCCCGTGTTTTATGCGGAAAAGCGGCATGGCCTTCCTCGCCGGTAACGCGCAGCCTGACAAGGTCCGAACTTGCAAGAACCGGTCCGGCTTTAAGGCGTACCTTTCCCACCTCAAGGTCGCCGGCCGCATGGATTCCCGCGATGGCCTTTAGCCTGGAAAAGTCTATCCGCTTGTCGGCGAGGAAGGTGCGGGCCCCGGCCATTTGTTCTTCTCCTGGCTGGAAGAAAAACCATATTCTGCCGGGTATCCTGTCCCTGTAGTTTTCCAATACGCGGACCGCGCCCAAAAGCGATGCGGTATGTACATCATGGCCGCAGGCGTGCATGACCCCCTGAACGGCGGACGCATAGGGCAGGCCGGTCTCTTCCTGTATTGGAAGCGCATCCATGTCGCCCCGCAGGGCGAGGATCTGTTCCCCGCCCTGCCACGGCGCCGTCCCCACAAGTTCCACCCAAATGCCGGTTTCGCCAATCCGTTCTATGCGGCCGGCCCCGGTGTTTTTTCGGAGCAGCTCTTCAAGACGACCGGCGGTCTTGTATTCCTTCATGCTCAATTCCGGGTTTTTGTGGAGCTGTTTCCACAACTCCACCATCTCAGGCTCAACCGCGAGGGCCAGCTCCTGCAATTTTCCCATGTTATTCCACATCCCATTTGTCAATGTCAAGCAGCTGGCCGTATTCCTTTATTTCGCCGTATTTTATCCGCTTGTTGACAGCCCGCAGGGCAAGTTCCGAATATATCCCCGCCACCGGTACTTCTTCGGCAATAAGTTCCTGAAGCGCGTAATAGGCGTTTTTGACCACCGTATCGTCAATGCTGGTTTGTATGGTGTCAACAAGTCTATCCGCCGCGGGATTGGAATAATTGGTCCAGGTGTATTGGGTGGCGGCGTAAACCCTGAGGTAGCGGACGATGTTAAAAGGTACGTCGGGCATACCTATGATCGAAAGATCATAATTATTCGCACTTTGTACCTTGGCCAGCGTGGCGGCAAAGTCGCCTTTTTCAATGACGACATTAAGACCTATATTGTTGAAGGCCTCAACCAAAATGGTTCCTACCTTTTCGCGGGTGCTGTTGCCGGCCGGCAGGGCAAAAACAATTTTTTTTGATTTGTCCCAGCCGGATTCATTGATAAGCTGCCGGGCGCGGTCAGGATCGTACACCCATTTTGAAGCCGCTTCGTTCCAATACTGGATGCGGTTTGTTACCGGCGTTCTGGAAATTTCGGCGGCCCCCTTGAGGACATTATCCAAAATGCCCTGGCGGTCTATGGCTAAATCCAGGGCCTGCCGGACCTTCAGGTTGTTTATGGTTTTGCTGTTGATGAAGAGGACCTGAATATTACTGGGAACCCCCAGGGCGGTCCGCAGATGGGGCTGCCGTTTGATGCGGTCATAATCATCGTTGGGTATATTGCCCACCAGGGGATAGTTCATATCGATTTCGCCGCTTTCAAGCTGGGCGGTAATCTGGGTACCGGGCAGAAACTTAAAGTTGATCAAATCGATAATTGGCTTGCCAAGGGCAAAGTCCTTGTTTGTTTCAAAGGTGATGTGGGATGCCGCTGCGTATTCCTTAAACTTGAGGGGCCCGTTGGTAACCTGTGGGTTTTGCAGCAGCGGACTCTTGCGAAGATTTTCCACCGGTTCGGATCCATAGATGTGCCTGGGAAGGGTCCGCAGGCCGCCCAGGGTGAGATTAAAAATATCCAGGGTTATCGGATACTTTACTTCGATGGTAAGCGTGTGGTCATCTATTTTTTTGACCCCC
This sequence comes from Spirochaetaceae bacterium, assembly GCA_031277165.1. Lineage (GTDB taxonomy): Bacteria > Spirochaetota > Spirochaetia > Treponematales > Breznakiellaceae > JAISLT01. The sequence continues at coordinate 6,582 of JAISLT010000044.1, read as the reverse complement.
GCCAGCGTATCGCCCCCGTTTTCGATGAGGCCGGAATTATCGGTTCCCAGGATGATGTTGTACGTACTGGGTTCGTGGGTGCCTGTTTTGGGGTTGGTATAGAGGTTAAGGGACCAGACCACATCGTCGGCGCTTACGTTTTTTCCATCGGTCCACTTGATGTTTTTATTGATCTTTATGGTAAAGATCTTGTTATCCCGGGTGGCGACGTTTTCCGCCAGACGGTAGACGAACTTTAGGTTTTCATCAATCGCCGTAAGGGGAAGATAGATCGTCCCGGTAAGGGTGCTGGCCAAAACATTGTTGGTGGCAATGGGGTTTAGGGTGGCCGGATCATTGGTAACCCCCACATTGATAATCTTGAGTTCCGGCTTTTTCGCCGCTTCCCTGTTTCCACCGCAGGAAAAGAGCGGCAAAATTATCCCAAGGACCGCAAGAGCCAATAGGCCTTTTTTTGTTTGTCTGTTCATCACATTACTCCTTTTACTCCTTAAAAATTATCAGGTCTTTAGGACCTGGGCTGTCCGTGTCCGACTAGGCCCTGCCAAGGATCATCTCTTCCACCGGGGGCCGCAGCACCGGGTACGGGGTCTGGTCTCCGTATCCGACATCCACATAGGTAACGGGGGTGATATAATCGGGGAGGGAAAATTTATCCTTAAGCCTTTTAATGATCGCGTCATTAAAGGTAAGCCAGACCCCTTCCAGCCCCGCGGCGTGGGCCGCCAGGACGATGTTCTGCGCCGCCGCGCCGGCATCAAGAAGATGATTCCGCACCGGCATATACGGATTCGCCCTGTAGACCCGCTCGTCCTGCAGAACTACCAGATGTACGGGGCCGCCGGGAATATCGCTGCCCAAAAACAGGCCCGGACTGGTTTCTTCCCGGATCACCAAATACCGGATGGATTGTAAATTACAGGAATGGGCCGCCCATAATCCCGCATCCAGAATTTTGTTGATAAGTTCATCCGGTGTCCGCTCGCCGGTAAATTCCCGGACCGAACGGCGGTCCCGGACAATGGTAAAAAACGCCTCCTCCCATTCGGGGCTGACCGGCCGGGGGGCATAGGCCGAGAGGTCCACCTTTCCGCCCTGCGAAAGAATATCCGCAAACTCGATAAATTTTTGAGCCAGTAGATAATCGTGGGCATCCGTGGGAAGCCCCCGGCGGACCCAAAGTTCGCTCAGGTGTTTTGCCGTATCCGCCTGGGTGGGCGAAAGGGTTTTGTTCCGGTACGCCGCCGCATAAACCTGGATTTCCAGGGTATGATGGGTGCGTTCCCGGAACCGGGCGCGGAATTCCACATCGTCCGCCGCCAAATAATCTTCATCACTAAAAACAGCCATGTACTCTCCTTTAATAAGGCCGCCGCAATGCGGTCAGTTTTCAGACCGGGGGGATGCTTCCCGCGTTCCGTAGGTGAATATTCCCTGTTTAACGGTATCGCTTTCAAAATATTCCCTGACACATTCCTTATCCCCCCAGAGCAAATTTTTGGTCAGCCTGTGGGAAGTGGTCCGGGAAAAATTTTCGATATTGGTGGTATCGATCACATCGCAGTAAAGGGAGGCGAATTTTTTGAACCACGGGTGTTCCTTGTAATAGCCCAGCCACTGTTGGGCATAGGGGCAGAGGACTTCCCCCCCGCTGGGGTCCCAATTTTTCCAGGCCGTCCAGGGAAGATCGTTTACCTTGTTGAAATTTTCCAGGGTAAAGGCAAGCCCCCGGGCCTCCGCCCTTTTCCGGGCCCCGCCGGTTCTATCCAGGCTCAGTTCAAACACCGCCTTTTGAACCAGCGGCAGGGCCCCTTCCTCGCCCAGGGCATCCACCAAAACCTTGCAGAAATGAAAATAAAGCATGGCAAACTGGCGGCAGGCCAGGCGCACTTCCGCCACCGTCGCATTTTTTTCTTCACTCATTTCCCCGTACCTCCTTTCTTTCTTTTCTGATGAGGGATTCCATAAATTGTATGTAGGAATCCCTGGTAAAAACCGGTTTGTAACCGGCCGTAATTTTCCTGGCCGCCGCCGCCTTGTCTTTGAGGAGGCCGTAGGATGCCAGGGCAAAAATTTTTGCGGTGCTGATATAGGCTTCTTCCTCGTCGGTGATTTCAAACTGCGGCGAATGATAGGCCCCCCGGGAACCGCCGGTCTGAAAGCTTAAAACCGGCTGGATATGCTGAAGATCCCCCACATCGGTGGAGGCGCTTCCGTGATGATCCTGGGTCTTTATTTCCCTGCCCGGAAAGACCGCCTTAAGCGCCTCCAGCAGGGCCGGATGGGCCTGGGTGGGAATCTTGGGCAGATAACCGGGCATGGTCTCTATTTCATAACCGGCTCCCAGGGCGTCGGCGCCGGCCTTATAGGCCCGGTCCGTCTTTCTGTCCGCATCCTGAATCGCCCCAATATCTTTGGCCCGGACCAGCGCTTCCAGTACGACCTCATCGGGAACCACGTTTACCAGGTCCCCCCCTTTGGTAATGATGGGATGAACCCGCACATGGTCCTCGTCCTTAAAGGTTTCCCGCTGGTATTGCAGGGCCGTATGCCCCAGGGCGGCGGCATTCAACGCATTTACCCCCAGATGGGGGGCTCCGGCGGCATGGGCGGCCCGGCCCAAAATCCGTATGACCTTGGAAACAAAACCGTTGCTGCTGCCGTCCCCCGCCGACGGCCCTTCGTTGCTTAAATGGTGGGCCAGGCTCAGGGAAATGTCGTCAAAGGCGCCTATGCGGATAAGCTCGCACTTGCCGCCGCCGTAACGGATTTTTCCTTCTTCCCTAAGCTGATTCTTGAAAGCTATTTCCCCGTATTCCTCGGCGGGGACGGCAAAGAACACCACATTCCCGTCCAGCGCCGCCGCCACTTCCGGGTCCGTCAGGGCCAGGGCCGCCCCCACCACCCCGGCAAGCTGGGCGTGGTGGCCGCAGCAATGGGCCGCCTGGGTTTCGGGGTTTACGCAGGCATGGGAGGGAATTCTGAGCGCGTCAAGTTCGCCAATCAGGGCCAGGACCGGCCCTTCGGCCTTTGGTTTAAGGTAGCCCTTTACCCCGGTAAGCGCCAAACCGGTTTCGATCACCGGCAGGTTAAGGGCCTTGAGGGCATCGGTAAATTTTCCGGCGCTGCGGAATTCCTTAAACCCAAGCTCGGCGTGGGTATATATATCCCTTCCAAAGGCAATAAGGGCTTCCCGGTTTTCGTCGATTTTTTGAACAATCTTCTGTTCAATCGCATCCATAAAATTACTTCCTTTATTTTAGATTTCCGTTACCAGGTCCCGGACTATCTTTTTTCCCGCGGGCTCAAGCAGCAGCCGTTCCACGCCGGGTTCAACCTTTTCCGTACAGGCCAGCGCGCTTTTTCCATTTACCTTAACCACGCAGCGTCCGCATATTCCCTGGCAGCAGGCGCTGTGCCGGTAGTACGCCAGGGTGTGGTCCAGCCGCTCATGGATATAATCCAGCGCCTGCATAACCGTGATGGTGCCGTCATTGTCCGGCACATCGTAGGACTGGACCCGGCCGTTCCGGTTAATATCGACTTTCATGCTATGCTCCTTGCAGCACCTTTTCGGCGAGATATTCGGATACCGAAGGATAGTCTTCGGTGATCAGCGGCAGGTAATACGGCTCCGGCCGCTGTTTTTCATAGACAATTTCCCCGGTGCCGGAAAGGGAGGCGGCAAAACTGAAAAGGTAATCCCGGTTGTTGACACCGGGAAAATCCGCCCGGAGATGGGAACCCCGGCTTTCTTTGCGGTTCAGGGCCCCGTAGATGCCGATTTCCGCGCAGAGGGCCAGGTTCCTGACCACCACCGAATTGAGCCATTCCAGGTTATAGGCCCGTTCCCTGGGCGCGGCGGAAAGTTCTTTAAGGCTCTGCCGGAGCTTTACTATTTCTCCATAGGCCCTGGCAAGCCGCGTTCCGTCCCGGAAAAAATCAAACCCCTCGTCGCAGATCCTTTCCAGCTTTATACGCGTTTCGATGGGGCTGATTCCGCCGGAGCGGTTTAAGGGCTCAAGGAGGGCCGCGGCCTTTTCTTCGCCGTCTGACGGAAGAAGGGCGGCGGTATTTTTTGCAAAGGCCGCCGCGGATGCCCCCGCCACATACCCGTGGATCAGCATTTCCGTAAGGCCGTCCCCGCTTCTGAACGCGCCAAAGGTGCCCCCGGTAACTTCCCCGGCGGCAAAAAGTCCGGGGACGCCGGCGGCGGAAAAATCGGTATCCACCACAATGCCGCCGTTGCTGTATTCATTGCCAAAGGAAACCTTCATCCGCTTGTTGTTTTTGATAATATCTTCCGCCAGCCGCCGCAGGTCTATGCCGTTGTAATGGCCGTCCCGGTGAAACGCGCTAAAACCTTCCGCCAGTTCCCGGAAACCGTTCCGCACCTCATCGTCGGTATAAGCGGAGTAATCGTAGTAAAAAGCGTTGCCGTGGGTATCCAGTTTTTCATAAATGCCCCGGCCAAAAAAATCCGCCATAAGGACCTTGTTTACCTTGCCGGTAAGGGGGCCCACTTTGTATTTTTGTTCGGGAGGAAAAAAAAGTTCCCTGCCGTCCAAATCCGTTTTTTTGGGATTCAGCGCCGTCCGGTAAAAGGTCAGGAGGAAGGGCAGGATGGAACCCCTGGCGTGAACCGGCTCCAGTATGGTGCCGATAAAAAGCAAAAATTCCATATCCACCACCCGGGCCCCCGCCCGGAGCCCCAGGGCAATTCCGTCGCCGGTCATATCGCTGTGGGAATTCTTCAACGAAAAGGGCTGAAAACCTCCGGTGGCCAAAATAACCGCCTTTGCGTTGAACTGCACCAAATCGCCGGAATAGATGTCAATGCCCAGGGCGCCGCACACCCGATTGTCCTTCTGTAACAATTCCGCGATAAGAATATCCTCATAAACGCCGATGTTTTTTTCCCCTTTAACCCCTTGGGCTACGGTTTTTCCAAAAGCCGCCCCCGATGTAAACCACCCCACGGAATCGGGGTTGAACCGGAAGAGCTGGCCCGCCTCTTTTGCCCATGCAAGGCATTCCCCCACCGCCGCGGGCCCCAGGTCCACAAAAAGTTTTTGCAGCCGCTGATCCCCCAGGGAAAAACCGCTGTACACCAGCTTGTCAAAGGCCTTCTTCCGGGTATACGCCGGATTGGCCTCCGAAAGCCCCAAAACTTCCCTGGCCCCTTCGCCGTCCACGCTGAATCCGCCGCCTATCATAACCGTGTTGCCGCTTTTCCCGACCTTCCCCTTGGCGGCCAGCGCCACAGAAACACCCAGCCGGGCGGCCCGGACGGCGCTCATCACCGCCGCCCCCGCTCCGCCGATAACCAGCACATCGCTTTCCACGATTTTTGCGATAACACCCACTCCTGGGCCTCCTCTCATATCCTGCGGTTATAACCTATAATTCTGATAGGTTTTATATGTATATATAAAATTCAAAACCCTGTCAACAGATATGCTGAAAAAAAGTGGTTGAAAAACCGTCCCCGCCCGGGTATTATGGTGCGGAGGCTCAGCTTGGGCGGCGGTCAAAGGGCATGGCTTTTTCAGGGAACGAATTTAATCGTAGAGGAGGGGCTTCCCGATGATGATCTGGCCGGCGGCAGCCCCCTCAAAAACATCATCCGGGACTTCAGGGACATTGAAATTGTTGAAATTCCCGCCCTGGAGGGCCCGGAGCGTATCACCGGGGTTTCCCTTGCCCCCGACGCGCCCCTGCCGCCGGGATGGCGGGCCGTTCCGGTCCGGCGGAGCCTGCTCCCCTTTACCGGGGAAACCGCCCTGGACGGCCGGGGGCCTGCGGGCCGGGTGCTTAGGGCCTTTCATATTATACAGTGGCGGGGGGAAGCCCGGTTCTGCGGAAGCTGCGGGACGCAAAATATTGACGCCCCGGATGAACTGGCCCGGCTCTGCCCCGCCTGCGGCCGCATGGAGTTCCCCCGCATCGCCCCGGCGGTGATCACCCTTATCACCAATGGCCGGGGGGAAGCCCTGCTGGCCCACAACAAAAAATTTGTCCCCGGCATGTACAGCCTTATCGCCGGTTTTACCGAAGCCGGGGAAAGCCTGGAAAATACCGTGGTCCGGGAGGCCCGGGAGGAAGTCAACATCGAAGTCCGGGACATTCGCTATGTCGCATCCCAGTCCTGGCCCTTCCCCAACTCCCTTATGCTGGGCTTCACCGCCCGCTACGCCTCCGGGGAACTCCGGCCCGACGGCATGGAAATTGAAGACGCCCGATGGTTTTCCCGGGACAAGCTGCCCCTGATCCCCGGCCACGGTTCCGTGTCCCGGTTCCTGATAAACCGGTGGATAGCGGGGGCAGATATTGTTTAGTTATTCCGGTTTCATCTTTGATATTTAGGTGTAAAAGCATGAGATCGCCAAAGATGGCGCCCTTGACAAAAAGAAGGGATAATATACATAAAAACGTGGAAGATTTCACGAAAAAAATCAATAGCATGAGCATTTCCCAAAACTCGGTTAGTTTTGTGAAATGCTCTTGGAAAAGCGGCCAAAAGTCCGCTTTTCCCCATAAATCTAAGGTTGCTTTCCCAAAAACTGAAGTTTTGGGAAAGCC
>JAISLT010000034.1 GCA_031277165.1 Spirochaetaceae bacterium | reverse complement strand
GCCACGCCGGGCAGGGGGCGGAAGCCCTTGAAGATAAGGTACTTAAAGGGGTGAATATCCAGGGCGTTGGGGTACCAGCCGTCCAGTTCGCCGGTGTCCACGATGTTTAGGGCCGGGCTGTAGGAGATGGGGATTACCGTGCCCCGGTCCAGGAGCAGCTTTTCCGCTTCCGCCAGGGTGGCCAAACGTTCCGCCCCTTCCTGGATCATGGATTTTTCTATCAAGGCTTCGTAATCCGCGTCATCCAGGCGGGCGTCGTTCAGGTTGGAATCCCGCCGCCAGATCTGGAGGAAGGTATAGGGATCCGCAAAGTCCCCGATCCAGGACGAAGAACCTACCGTGTAGCCGTCTTTCTTGAGGGACTGGAGGTACTGGCGGTAGGGCACCACTTCGATCCGTACCTTCGCCCCCAGTTTCTCCTTCCAGGCCAGGGCCATGAGTTCCCCGATACGGGCCGCGTCCTGGGAGGGGCTGATCCGCAGCACCAGTTCCGGCAGCCCTTCCCCCTTGGGGAAGCCCGCCTCCTCCAAAAGACGGAGACTCTCGCTCACATCGGTAAGGGTTAGGCCCTCGATCTTGGGGTAGCCCTGGAGGGGGAAGATCAGGGTTGTGGCGGGAAGGGAGTAGCCCTCCCGCAGGGTTTCCCAGGGCAGGGCCAGGATAAGGGCCCGGCGGACCCGGTGATCCGTCCAGGGCTTTTCCGAAGAACGGATAAAGTAATAATAAGTGGCGAACATGGGGTTCACCATGATGCCGGAACGGTCCGTCAGGGCTTCCAGACTGACATTCCCGGCTACCCACCGGGCCTGCCCGGAGTTCCACAGGACGGCGGCCTCCTCATCTTCGGTGTAGAGGATGGTGATCTGGTTTAGGTTTACCCGCTGGGAATCCCAATAGCGGCCGTTCTTTGCCAGGACCAGCTTATTCAAACCGTCATCCGAGGAATCCCGCTCCACAATGTAAAAAGGCCCGTTGGACAGCGGCGGCGCGGCGGACCAGTCTTCATTTTCCAGCATGGAAGGGTGTACCGGGCTAAAAGAATGGTGGCAAAGCATGAGGGGGAAAAAAGATGCCGGCGACGCAAGGCGGATGACGAGTGTCTTATCCCCCGCGGTTTTTATTCCCACGGAGGAAGGGTCCGAAACCTTTCCGGTACGGTAATCCCGGGCGCCCTGGATGACGTCAAAAAGGCCGGAATAGGGGGATTCCCGTTCCGGGTTCAGAAGGGAAATCCAGGCGGCCCGGAAGTCCTCCGCCCGCAGCGTGTCGCCGTTCCAATAGGCGGCGTTATTCCGGATTGTGAAGGTCCAGGTTTTTTTGTCCGCCGAAACTTCCCACTTTTCCGCCGCCCCGGGCACGGGTTCCAGGGAAACGGGGTGGTAGGAAAAAAGCCCCTCGTAAAGGCCGGTGAAAAGCTGGGCTTCGCTGGCAATATAGGATTTCCGGGGGTCCAGTTCCACATCCGCCTTCCCGAAGGCAACGGTAAGTTTATCCCGCTGTATGGCCCGGGGCCGGGTTTCCGCCGTGTCGGGGCCGCCCTCACGGGGGGCCTCCGGCCCTTCCAAGGCGGGCGAGTCAGGCGGAACGGGAAGCTCCTCCGGCGGGGGAGGGCTTTGGCAGGCCCCCAAAAACAGGAGGAAAATCAACAGCATGGGGGGAAAACGGAAAAATTGACGCATATTAGGCTCCCGGAGCAATCCCGAGTCTACGCATTTGCTCCTCTTCTTCTTTACGGGCGCTGTAATCGTGGCGGATCTGATTGGCCCTGACGATGGCGTTTTTCATGGCCGCCAGTTCCGGCTTGATACCTTTTACCTTTTCCCGTTCGCTTTCCGCGGCTTCGGCCTTAAAAAAGTCATCCATGGCGCTGAGGGTCCGGTGGGTATTCTGCATGTCCCTGATAAGCCGGTCCAGAATCTGGGTAAGCTGTTCCTCGTTCATGGCGCCCAGCTTTTGGGCGGCCATTCCCCGGGCCGCGTAAGCCCCCAGAACCCGGATCCGCTTGTCTAGATCCTGGCGGAAGCCGGTATAGTTGACCTTTTCCCGTTTCTGGGTTCCACGGAGGGCGTCCATATATGTAAGTTCGAGAACCACCGGATCCGGCGCCTTGCCCATGATCTGCTGTACCAGCAGGCAGACACTTTGCCAGAGGCTTTTCCTCCTGTTGGCGATCATCGCTTCGTTTTCATCGATTTTGGGGACGATTTCCTGCAGGGTGTTGCCAACGTTTCCGATAACATGCAGGCCTTCTATCAAAAATTGCTTAAAAGAGACCTGCTGATTTTCCAGTTTGGGTTTGGCCTCTTCCACCTGGAGGCCCTTTAGCACTTTCTCCCGCAGCGCCGGCCCGTCGGCGGAGTAGTCTTCCTTGATAAGTTCCTCCACCAGATCGGGGTAGAAGGGCCGGCCCGGCATGGCGGAGGCGAATTTCTTTTTGATATTCCCCAGGGTGGCCTCCGGGGCCTTCATGTCCCCCGTAAGGGTGGCCCGCAGGTCAAATTTATAGGATTCCCGGTGATAATCGCTGATTATTTTAAGATACCCTATGATTGCCCCGGTGGCCCTGGAAATTTTATTTAGGGATTCGTTAAAAAGGCTGAGAGTCAGGGGGTCCAGGCCGTTTTTGGCGGACATGGTAAGTTCCATCATCGCCTTGGTGACCGGAAAGGGGGAATCCATCGAGAGGTGCGCCCAGTCAACGAACTTAATAAGCCCCAGGACCCGCTTGATCCTGTCCAGAGTGAAGAATTCCAGATTAAACTGATAAAAATTGACCAGGAAATCCAGTTGGTTGTCGTAGTTTGCCAGGCGGATACTCAGCTGCTCTACCCGTTCCGCCTCGCTGAAGCCTGAGGTGCTGGGTACTTCGATCTCCCCGATTCTCGCTTCCTGTTTATACGGATCCTCGTGGATGAGCCCTTTTTTAAGAAAAATATTGTACAGCGAGGCATAGGAAACCTGGAAACTCCGGAGTTCCTCTTTGAATTTTGCCATTTCGGATTTTTCTATCCAATCCGCCCGGGCGCGCAGGGCTTGAGAAAGGGAGCTTGGATAATTATCGTTCCCGGCCATCTGTGAAAAGTATGCACTAATCGGGGCAATTAGGCAATGAGTTAGAAGAATCCAAGGGGGAACCCCAAAAAACAAGTAAAAACCCCTGTTCGCGCCCACATTGGGTATGAAAAACTACCGCGGTTTCTTATGTGTTTTCCTTTTTTTGTCCTGCAGCCTGCGGGACGGCGAGGCCCCTGCCCGGCTGGAATTCCCCCCCTTACCGGCGGCCTGGACGGAGCTTTTGGGAAGCCCCCGCTGGTTTGTCCGTTACTACGCCGGGGGGGAGCGGGAGGCGTATCTTGAGGACGGCGGGGAATTCTCCCTGCCCCCCTCCGCCACAGGGCCGGTCTTTGCCTGGCCTTACTGGCCGGCCAGCCGCCTGGAACCCGGCGATTTCCGGCCCGCCGGGCTGATTCTGCCCTGCGACGCCCTTCCGGAGGGGGCCGGCCGGCGGCTTGTCTTGAGCTGGCGGGGCGGGGTGGACGCCTGGTTTTACCGGGCATTGGATAGGGCGGCCCTGGAAAACCCGGCGGCCGGGGATGTAGAAGCCCCTCGGCGGGGCGGGAATTTTAACTGGCCCAAGTTCCGGGACCTGTTCTCCGATCCCTCGGTCCCCCAGGAGCTTCGGGAGGATCCCTGGCGGGCCGACTGGGAGGCAATCGCGGGGAAGACCCTCCGTTCCGGCTTCCGTAAACAGTGGCTCACCGTCATGGAAACCCAGGCCCTCAGTATCCCCGCGCCGCCGGGGCCCTGGATCTCCCCGTCCCCCTTTGCGGGGGCCCTTGAATTCGGGGACGGGCCCTGTGTTTTTCCAACGGGCCCCGGTCCCGCCGCCCAGGCATGGTATTCCGCCGCGGGGATTCTCCACTGTTCGGGGGAAAGCTGGATGCTCCTCCCCTGGGAGTAGTACATAGCCGGGGTATACCCGCGCCGATTCTTGTTTTTTTTACGGAAATCATGTATCAAAAATTATGGAGACCCATACTGCGGGTTATTTTTTCAATAAAGGCCATGATTTCCACGCCGCCGGCAAACTTGACGAAGCCCTGGCCGCTTACGGCAAAGCCCTGGAAATTAACCCAAAACATACCGGATCTCTCAACAACCGGGGCTGCGTTTATAAGGACAAGGGGCTTTTCGATTTGGCGATAGCCGACCTTAGCGGCGCGTTACGGATTGAGCCAAACTATACCGACGCTTTATACAACCGGGGCTATGTATACGATCGTAAAGGTTTATGGGACTTGGCGATTCAGGACTTCACCGGCGCCATACAGCAGTACAAAGAGAACGGTGGTCCGGGGATTAATTATAATCTTGCCAAGACTTTCAATCACCGCGGAAACATATATTATAAAAAGCAGCTATGGGATTTGGCGATTCAAGATTACACCAGCGCCATAGGGATTGATCCCATGTACGCCGATGCTTTCAATAAACGGGGAGATGTATATTACAAAAAAGAATTATGGGATTTGGCGATGCGGGATTACACCGACGCCATAGGGATTAATCCCGGATATGCTGATGCTCTTAATAGCCGGGGGCTGGTGTATTACAAGAAAGGATTATTTGATTTGGCGATTCAGGATTACACTAACGCCATAAGGGTTGATTCCAAACATGTCTATGCTTTTGGTAACCGGGGGAGGGCGTACCACAAAAAAGGCCTGTTGAATCCGGCGCTGGAGGATTTTACAAAACAGATGGAAATAGAATTCCCCGGAGAAGACCCCCGGCGCTTAATCAGGATAGTGAACCAGGAGGAACGCCAAGGGGGCCTGGATTTTACGCGGGGCTTAATACTCGAAGGGTTTTATGTGAGTATCCACGGGGATTCCCGTAATCCCGTCATTATCAAGCCCGTTATTCCATCGAACCGGGCGGTGCTTTTTTTTGACAGGCTTCATACCGGGAAAACCATCCGCCGCCATCTTGCCCGGTTTGGCGGGCGTTACCGGCTCTGTTTTGATACGGATTTTGACGCGGTCATGAAACGCTGCGTTGAGATTCACGGGGACGCGGGTTTGACACCGGACTTTCAAATTTATTTTAAGGAGCTCAAAAACGGCGGCGGCCCGGTACTCCCGGTTTCGTTCTCCCTATACAAGGACGGAAAGCTCGCTGCCGGCGACATAGGAGTACAAATAGGCAGGGTGTACACCAGCTATTCCGGTTACCACGAGGAACCCTCGGCGGGAACGGTTCAATTAATCCTCACCGCCCGGTACCTTGAAGAAAAGGGCTTCGCCTTTTGGGATTTTGGATATTCGGACGGGCTGCCATATAAAACCCGTTTGGGCGCTAAAGTATTAAGCCATGGGGAATATAAAGCCATGTGGCCCTTCCGGGCTTAGGCGGCCGGCATCATGAATGATTAGGCTTGCGGGTTTGGGCGCAAATGAAGAACTCCGCCGCAAGCACTAAACTTGACCCACAATTTTCTCGTGTCCATGGTGTACTTTCCCGGTAAGCCGAAAACTCCGGGGAGGGGGACATGGCAGAAGGGACAAGTTTTGATGCGGGAGAAGAATTTGCCGGTCTGAATTTTCATTCGCTCCGGCTTGAGCGGCGGTTTATTAAAACAATGGGAACTTTCTACAGGCAGCCGGACAAGTCTATCCGGGAAGCAAGCGAGAACCGGGCTGAGGCCAAGGCGATATACCGGATGCCCGGCAATGAAGGCATTGACCGGGAAGAGATTCTCCGGGCGCGCCGGGAAGCGGCCATACGGCGCATGAGCGGCTATAGCGGAACCATTCTGGCCATTCAGGATACCACGGGGGTAAACTACAACACCCACGTAAAAACCGAGGGGATAGGGTATATCAGCGACAAGACGATGGGGGTCAATGTCCATAGCTGTCTGGCGGTAACCGAAGAAGAGCTGGTTCTGGGGGTATTGGACCCATATGCGTTTACTTAGGGACGAGAAGCCTATAAAGTGCCGGGAGTCGTTTTCTTTTAGAATTTGCACAAAGTTTTCCAAGATGATGAATGTTTTTAAGCAGATTCGTAAAAGAAACGGTCTCAAGGAGTATATACTTTACCATGACCAGCATAAGCCGTTGTTCATTCCATAACGACCGCTCTTTGTCGGGGGATCCTTTCTCCGGAGGGGGAAAAACGCCCTCGGTTAACCCAGGTTTCACAGAGGGCGGCCAATAACAATTTCCCGTAAAACCATACCAGAGCGTCTTCTCCCCGCTTTCTCCCGGTTTTAACCCCTTGAAATACCCCGGTACGTTCACCCTCCTGCCCTGCCGGTTATACACATGAAACCGTTTCGTCCCAAACCGGAACAGAAAATCGCTCCCCC
>JAISLT010000024.1 GCA_031277165.1 Spirochaetaceae bacterium | reverse complement strand
GCTCGTTCGATAGGAAGTTTATTATACCGTCTGGTTTAATACCAGATTTTTGTAAGCATTGCGTTATTTCAGCCGCAGCAGAGCTGCGGGGTATTAAACCAGACTTTCGAATAAAATCTAGCCGAAATCAGGCCGCGGGGACCCGACCTCCTCCTCCCGGACAGGGAGGGTTTCCAGTATACCCCTTTTCCCGATTGAGCTTCAACAGCTGCTCCACCGCCTTGTTCAATCTCCGGTTCAATTCAACCGGATTGTACAATGCCCGCCGCCGCCGCAACTCTGCCTTGCTCTCCTCTGAAATATCAGCCGATCCCATCAGCCGTTCCCACGGCGTCCGCGGTTCCTTCCCGAAACGGCCCAGAACGGCGGCCAGGTAATCCCGGTTCATCCCGGTCACGGGAACCAGGCGGTCCAGGATTTCACCCCGGCCCTTCTTACCGGCTTGCTGATACTCCCGGTGGCTGTTTTGTACGATTGCCTTTCTACTGCTCATGTCCAAGCTCATCTGCCTTATCTCCTTGATAAGGCTAGTATAGTTTTGGACTAGATTTTTAGTTATTAGGCATCCACTTTTTTCGGCTAGATTTTGTTTTAGGCACCACGGCGGGATGACGGTTTAGCCCCTAAATCTGAGCGTGCTGTTACAAAAACGAAAGGTTTGAAACAGTTTGTTGTGCTTCGCCCATGGATTGTATAAAAATTCACAAAAGTGAATTTTTATACCTTAAATCTACACGGCAACAGGCTCCTGGCTCTTTTTTTGTGGTTTGAGTATTTTTAGACTGTTTGTTATGACTCCTTCCCGGTTCGCCCTGCTTATGCGGAGCTTTCTGCCGGGGGACTTCTTTTACAGCCCCGGCATCAACCTTAGCCTTCGAATAACACGGCGGTCAATTTTGCGCGGTATGTTTTCCCGTTAATTTCCCCGTCTAAATAATCTTTTATTAATAACTGTACCACCCCGGGCATGGCCTTCCAGTACCGCTGGGGCCAGTCGCCTATTTCTTCCCGCAGTTTTTTATCCTCCACCGCGGACATGCGGCCGGTTGAAAAGGCCACAAACTGATCGGCCATTTCCAGAAGCAGCTCCGGCGGAAGCCCCCGATCTTTGCCGGAGCCGGGGACCCAGGCGGCGGTAAGCTCCGCCACCTGGGCGTCGCTTAGTTCCGGCGCTTCCCGGCGGATAATCCGAACCGCCATATTCCGCACCGTTTCCCTAAGTCCTTCAATGCTGGCCCCCATATTAATTTGGCCGGAAACTTCCCTGGCCATCTTTTTAGGATCCGGCAGATTTGCCGCTCCTCCAAACATGGCCAGTTCCCGGCGGCGGCGTACCACCGCGGCGGCCACCGCATCAATGGATTTTTCATCGCACCGGTTAAGGATATAGTCCATGGCCTTAACCAGTTCAGGATTTGCCATACTAAAAGTATACCCCCCATGGGACGCTAAATCTACCGTTACAGATCTATTTCCATTCCGTCCCAAGCGGGACCCATTTCTGCCAGGATATTTTGGACCCTTAAAAAATCCCTGCAGTACTGTTCTATTTCCCGGTGGAAATGGTCATGGCAGATATGGGTTAGGAAAATTCGGCGGGCCCCGGTGCGGGCGGCCACGGACAGGGCCTGTTCAAAGTTAAAGTGGGTTCCATGGGATCGGATCCGAAGGGCGCCGATAATAAAAAGATCCGGGGGGCCCCCTTCGGCGATACGATCCAGGGAATCCTGTCCAATGGAGGTACAATCGGTTATGTAGACAAATTTGGCCCCCTTTCCCCGGCGGGGTTCAAAACCCATCCACCCCAGAATATCCAGCATGCCGTGTTTTACCGGGAGGGGGGTAAAGCAAAGGCCCCCCACCTGAACCGGCTGTTCCGCCGCAATTGTTTCAATCCGGGGTTTTCCTCCCCCCTGCTGGGTCTGCCCAAAAATGTAGGAGAACCTTAGGGCAAATTCATCCAGCGTTTCTTTGTTTCCGTAAATGGGAACGGCCCGTTCCCTGCTTAGGGGCCGTATATCGTCCAGGCCATGGAGGTGGTCCGCATGAGCATGGGTAAGGAACACCGCATCCAGGGAACTGATCCGGGCCCGCAGGGCCTGAATACGGAATTCCGGGCCGGTATCAATCACCGCCTGGTCTCCGCCATTTCCCCGGACAAGCAGGGAGCAGCGGGTCCGTTTATCCCGGCTGTCCGGGGACCGGCAGACCGGGCAGGAACAACCAATAACCGGCACGCCATGGGAGGTGCCTGAACCCAGGATCGTGATCTTCATTTCCGGGCCCGGTGGATGGAAATTAAAATTACCAGCAGGGCCGCGGAAAACACCAGGGCGCTGCGGTATCCCCAGGCGGCGCCCATATAGCGGTTGATATAGCCTATGGAAAGCTGGATTAGCGCATTAAGCAGCCCCCCTATGGGGATCATCGCTCCGGTTTTTACCGCGGCGTCCTTTCCAAACCGGCCTATTCCCACCGCCATAAATGTGGGCCATAGGATCGCTATAAAAAATCCTAAACCGGGCAGGATATAAATCCCCCCTTCGCCCAAAGAAAAGCCCAGGATCAAAATGACCACTATACAGAAAACGGCCCCCACCAGGCTTCGCATGTAGCCGATCCGTTCTATAAAGAAACCGCTTATAAGCCGCGATACGGTAAAGAGGATAAAAAACATCGAAACAAAACCGGCCCCCTTGGTCCGGGGATCCATGCCGTACACATCCTGAAAATACAGTCCCCCCCAATTGGCCGAAACCATCTCTATTCCCATCATAAGCCCCAGGGCAAGTCCGAAGATCCACACCTGGGGATCCCCTAGGGCGCCGGTAAAAGTCAGACCCCGGGGGCGTCTTGTCCCCATTCCGGAAGGGGGTTTGATGGAGGAAGTTTCGGCGGGAGAGGTCTTGGAGGAGGAATCTTCGGCGGCATGGTCCGAAGGGGGAAATGCGGCCGCCGCCGCGGGGATAAAAAACAGAAACACCAGGGGGATGGAGTACAGATAAATCTGCCGCCACCCAAAGTCCGGCCCGGCGGCGCCGGTGAATATCCCCGCCAGTTTAGGGCCCGCCACCGCCCCCAGGCCGTAAAAAAAATGAAGGAGGCTCATTAAAAGGGCGGCCCTTTTGGTAAAAAGCTGGGCGGCCAGGCCGTTCACTCCGATCTCAAAAAGACCAAATCCGGCAAAAATAAAGAGCAGCGAAAAAACCACGGTTATAAACGCCGGGGCCAGGCAGATAAACACAAGCCCCGCCAGGAGCAGCACAAACCCCAGCAAATATACCTTTTTTACCCCAAACCGGGCCAGGATAAACCCCGCGGCCACACAAAAAAACGTATATACAAAGGACGACAGGGAAATCATCTTACCCTGATCATCGTAGGATACGTTAAAGCCGGTTTTTATAAGCGGATAGGAAACCCCCTTAATGTTTTCCACAAACCCAAAGAGAAACATAGTTCCGTTAATAATAATAAGCAACAGGATATGGTTTTTTTTTGACAGGATCATCTATGCGCCGTAATAAACCCCGGGGCTTCCCGGGAAAGGGCCGCCAGGATCCTCCGTTTTACCGGCCCCGAATTACCGGTAAAGGCGGCAAGTTTTTTCCGCATGTCCCGCCGCTTGGAATTAACCCCGTAGGGACAGGTGCAGGCGCCGGTAAGGATATCCTGCTCCTGGGCGCAGGCGATAATCTGCCGTTCCTCCAGATACGCCAGGGGACGGATAAGGGTAACCGGGTACTTGCGGTACCGGATCTTAATGGCCATGGGGTCCAGTTCTCCCTTGGAGCAGAGGTTCATAAAGAAGGTTTCAATAATATCATCCAGGTGGTGCCCCAGGGCAATTTTATTAAAACCCCGTTCCGTGGCGTACTTAAGCAGTTCCGTCCTTCGCTGGGTGGAACACCAGTAACAGTTCATCTTTTCCCCATCCTTAAGCCGCCCAATAACCGGCACAAACAGATCCTCCAAGGGGATGTCCCAGCCTTCAAACCTTTGGGCCAGGGCGGATTTTTTACAGCAGGCGCAGAAATCGCTGGAGATATGCAGGGCCTCCAGTTCATACCCCGGTCCGCCCCGGCTTAGCGCGGGCCTTAGGGATGAAAGGGCCCAGGCCATGACGGTGGAATCCTTGCCCCCGGATGCGGCGACAAGGATCCGGTCCCCGGGACCGATAAGGTCCTGGTCCAATACGGCCTTGGCGGTCAAGCGGCGGACAATTTCACCGGCCCCGGCCCGGCGCAGAAACCGGTTAGCCACGGCGGGCCTCCGGGGGCTCATGCAGTTCCTGTGTTTTCCTCAGTTCCTGTGCTTTCCTCAGTTCCGGGATCCGCTCCGTTTCCCGGCGGATTCCGGCGATCCGGGCGTATATATCCCGGATCACCAGGCTTGCCAGGATCATCCCCGCCGAGGCGGTTACGGTAACGCTGCTGCCGTTGATACTCTTTTTTGACGAACACCATTCGGTGTCTTTGTTTGAACACAGGCACCGGGAAGTTCCGCAGAAGGTTCCATCGCCCCCGGAGACGGGCTCTTCGTCGCTGTATACCACGGTAAAACCTCCGGTAAAGCCCCGTTTACGCAGTCCCTGCCTAACCAGCCGGGCCAGGGGACAGCCCGTGGTGTCCCAAATATCCGCGGTCCTAAGCCGGACCGGATCAAGGCGGCAGGCCATTCCCATGGAAGAAAAGAGCCGGGGCCCTCCCCTTTCCAGGGCCAGGGCGGCGGCGAACTCTATTAGATCCAGCTTACAGGTAAGGGTATCAATGGCGTCGATCACATAGGCGGCCTTTTCAAGCTCGAAGAGCCCGGCGGTTTTTTGGGAAAAGACCTGGTTAAAGGCCCGAACTTCACAGCGGGGGTTAATATCCAGAAGCCGCTTCATCAAGGCCGCAGCCTTGGGAAGCCCCACCGTCGCGGGAAGGGCCTGGACCTGACGGTTGATATTGGTTACGCAGACCGAATCGGAATCAACTATGGTGATCCTGCCGATGCCGGAACGGACCAGGGCTTCCGCAGCCCAGCTTCCCACGCCCCCCAGTCCAACGACAAGGACCGCCGTTTCCTTCAGCACCGCCAGGGTCTCTTTCCCCAAAAGCAGTTCTAAACGGTGAAGCGAAGGATCCGCCGCCCCAGGACTCCCCAGATCCGTCACATCATACCGCTTCGTAACCCGCTTCGGATACCGCCCCCCTAAGGGCGTCCAGGGAAACAGAATCCCCGTGTTCAACCAGGGCGTTTTTATCCCCCAGGCTTACCGCGGCGGAAACAACCCCGGGGATCTCCTCCAGGGCCTCTTTTACATGGTTCACACAGTGTTCGCAGCTCATTCCGTCGATACTAAGAGTGGTTTTCATCATTACTCCCTGTTATACTAGCAGCCTAGGAGCCTGTTGCTTTACGCATAAAACTCCTAGGAGTTTGTGGCGCTTTGCGCATAACACCCTTAAAATCGCCTGACCGGCGATTTTTTACCTTGCAAACTCCGAAAGCAGCCCGGTAATCGTGGGTTTTTATGGCTTTTTCCAACGAAAAAGCCAAAGACCTACAAGTGCCACAGGCTGCTAGGCTGAATATACATGGATATTGCTAAAAAAATCAATGAGGTCTGGGGACTCCTTAACGAAACCGCCCTGTTGCTGCGGCGCACCGCCCTGGAGGACCGGTTTATCCGCCAGATGGCGGTCCTCCGTACCCAGCTTCAAAGGACCCCGGCAAATCCGGCCATGCTGCGGGAGGTCCAGGGGGCCCTGGTGGAACTGCGGAAACAGCTGCGCCTGGCGGGGTATGATCTTTCCATGGGAAAATACACCTTGATTTTTGACGGCTTTCGTAACGACGATTGTATTAACGCCGGTTTTAACCGGCTGGTTTTGTTTATGGACCGGTCCGGCTCTTTCCACTGGAAAACCGGGGAAGAAAATCATCTTATGCTGGCGTCCATGCTGGAACGGACCATGGGTAAAGCGCCGGAACGTTCCATTGTGGATATGCATTACCTGTGGTTTCTGCGGACCAGGACCACGCTGATCCTATCCGGATCGGTCACGGAAACGGCGGAGGATTATCAGCGGCTTAAGGCCCATGCACAGTCCGACAGCCTTTTATTTTTAAGCAGGATCAAGGGCCTATGAGAGAAAACACACCCAGGACTTTGCTGCGCTTTGTGCATAAAAACCTACAGGTACAGCAGGCTGCCAGGGACTTTCCCAAAACCCGCAGGGTTTTAAAGGCCCCTAAAATGCCGAATATACACGGAGGGAGAACCTATGGATTTTAACGATCAGCTTGCGAAGGATCTTTGCACCAACAGCCTTCGAAGTGTTTTAAAACAACTGCGGATAGCCCCGATCCAGGAACTCTCCCGGTTTACGGGGCTGGAGACCGGGCAGGTCGAGGAATTGGCCAGGGAACTGTGCCTTTCCGGGGAGTATATACAGGAACGTATCCCCGGCGAAACAGAAACTTTTTTTCGCTTTAACGGGGAATACAAACTGGTTCTGGCGATCTGCGTCCTGGAAAAAGACCGGGTCTATGTGGTGGTAAGCGATCTCTACGGCGAATACCTGGAACGGGAAGAAATTACCGCCAACCCCGGTACGATCGAATTTTTCGAAGACATCGTAGAAACCTACTGCGCAAAATATCCGGCCATTGGACTTTTAGCCTTTGGCATGGCCGGTTTTGAAGTCCGGGGATCGGGCCGGCTGCTTTCGCTGAATTTTCCGGAACTGGAATGGGTCCGGTTTAGGGATCACTTTATGGAAAAATACGGACTTCCCAGCCTGCTGGAAAACGACATTAAAGCCGCCGTTATGGGGTATTACGAGACCCGGGACTTTGGAGAAGAGGAATGCGTGGGGGCCCTGTACATACCCCAGACCCATCATCCCGCCGGGGCCATTTGCATTGGGGGCAAAATATACCGGGGCAAAGATAACGCCGCGGGGGAAGTGATCTACCTTAACACCGATGTTCAATGGAAACACTTTGGCCCCAACGAACTGGACTATTCAAAAATAAGCGTCCCCAAGCTTATGGCAGACATGGCCCTGCCCCTGGTGGTTTTTTTTAACCCCGGCTGTCTGGTGATCTACGGGAACTGGCTCCCCGCCGATACGGCGGAGGAACTTCGCAGGCGCCTGCTGGAATCGATGCCCAGGGAGTTTGTCCCCCCCATCGTTTTTATCCCCGATATACTGCCGGATTTTCTTGACGGCCTGGTTCATCTGGCCCTAAAGGTGCTGGAACCAAAGATCGATCTGGAACGGGACGAGGGAGCGGCCAAAAAGTAGGGGCCTTCCGGCCATTCCCCTGCCCCGGGTACACCGGTACAACAGGCTCCTAGTCTTCCCAAAGCCATGTAGACAGGTACCGTTCCCCCGTATCGGGCAGGACCGCCACGATCACCTTCCCCTTGTTTTCCGGCCGCTTAGAAACGGTTAGGGCCGCTTCCAGGGCCGCCCCGGAGGAAATACCCACCAGGATCCCTTCTTTT
Organism: Spirochaetaceae bacterium; assembly: GCA_031277165.1. Taxonomy (GTDB): domain Bacteria; phylum Spirochaetota; class Spirochaetia; order Treponematales; family Breznakiellaceae; genus JAISLT01. Next base: position 21,451 of record JAISLT010000024.1, on the reverse strand, counting down.
TTTGCCAGAAGCCGGGCGACATTTCCCGACTTAACCTCGTCGGTTTGGTAAATTTCATCGATAATCTTAGGATCGTACACCTGGGGCTGGAAACCGGCCCCTATGCCCTGAATCTTGTGGGGGCCGGGGCTGCCGCCGGAAAGGACCGGCGAAGCCGCGGGTTCCACCGCAATAACCTTGACGGAACTCTTTTTTGCCTTTAGGTACTTTCCCGCCCCGGTTACGGTGCCGCCGGTGCCTACCCCGCCGATTAGGATGTCGATCTTTCCTTCGGTGTCTTCCCATATCTCGGGGCCGGTGGTTTTTTCGTGGATCGCCGGGTTGGCGGGATTATTGAACTGCTGGGGGATAAAAGAATTGGGGATAGATGCGGCCAGTTCTTCCGCCTTGGCTATGGCGCCCTTCATCCCCTTGGCCCCTTCGGTTAGTTCCAGTTCCGCCCCCAGGGCCTTAAGAAGCTTGCGGCGCTCTATGCTCATGGTCTCGGGCATGGTTAGAATAAGCCTGTAGCCCTTTACCGCCGCCACAAATGCCAGCCCAATGCCGGTATTCCCGCTGGTGGGCTCGATAAGGACCGTATTTTCTTTTATTTTACCGTCCTTCTCCCCCGCTTCAATAAGGGCCAGGGCAATACGGTCCTTGACGCTGGAAAGGGGATTAAAATACTCCAGCTTTACATACACCTCTGCCCCCCCTTCGTTGATTTTCTGGATCTTGACAATGGGGGTTTTCCCAATTAAATCTGTGATTCTTTCTGCACGGGCCATGATATTCCTCTCTTATTTCATATGGGTACCTTCACCGGAAGGTTATCCTATTAAATACATAGGATTAATATACTATATACCCCGGGGATTATTCTGTCAAGCGTTTTTTGGGAATTTTACAAAACCACGGGTCCTGAATCATTTTCGGGTCAAGTTTGGGTCACAATGGGGTCTGTCCGCAAAGCCCGCGGTGGTATCCACGTTATTATGTAAGGAGTAAAAGCAGCAGGGCCCCGGCTACAGCGGCCAGAGCCAGGATCGCAAGGATATATACCCATAGGGGGAGCTTTCCCGCCGCCGCGGGCCGGGGTCCGGCGGCAGGCCAGGCCGGGGTTTCCGCCGGTTCGGGGACCGGGGCGCAGTAGCCGCAGCGGGGGCAGCCATGCTTAAACAATTTCTCTTCCCCGGTAAAACCGCATTGCGGGCAGCGGACCAAGGCAAAAATACGGCCGCACCGGGGGCAGCGGTCTGAATTTCGCCGGACCTCTGCTCCGCAGTGATCGCAAAAAAACCGGGCGGCCATAAAAAGGCCTTAGCCCGCGGCTTTTTCCGAACCCGGAGCGGAAGCGCCGGGGGTACCGGCGGCGGTTTTTCCGTCCCCGGGGCTTTTTTCGGCGGCGGGGCCCTTTTCGGCGGCGGCGGTTTCGGCCCCAGGGCCCTTGCCGCCGGCGGCGGCCGTTTCCCCCGGGGGGCCCTTGCCGCCGGCCTTTCCGTCCTGTTTGGCGGAAGCGGCCCCGGATTTTTTCGCATCGGTCACATAAAAGCCCGACCCCTTAAAAATAACCCCCCCGCCGCCGTTGATAATCCGGCGGATCTCCCTGCCGCATTTGGGGCAGTCCTTCAGAGGATCTTCACTCATGCTTTGGAAAGCTTCAAAGGTGTGTCCGCAATCTTTACATTGGTATTCATACGTGGGCATGATAATTCAATATAATGAGATAATATTAAAAAGTAAAGCAAGATCCTGGCCCTTCATAACGCCGCTTGTAAGGATCAGCGCATTCCCTTCCTGCCGGGGGGCGCCGCCGGAAAAAAAAGCTCCGGCCAGGGCCTCCAAGTCGGGGTGGGCGCTAAAATCCGCCCCGGCAATTTGGGTCCGGGCCAAGGTAAAGATCCATACCAGGGCGTTTGCCTGGGCAGGGGTGGGAGTTTCAAACCGCAGTACGGCGGTATAGTCCTGGTTTTCCTCCCCCGCGGGATACACCCCAAAAATCAGCCGTTCCGCGGGGATGGCAATCGGCACCCCAAAGGCGGCGACAATTTTATTAAGCGCCGAAGCGGGATCCTCCATCCATCCAAAAAGGACCGCTCCGTCCTGCAGGGGACCCAGGGCTTCGGGCGCCTGGGCGCCGGGGGAGGGCACAAAGGGATCCCCATTGGCCAGGTATGCGTTTTTTCCCGTCAAGGCCACCCCCAGTTTTGACTTATCCGAATACCAATAGTCCATTCCCAGGGGAGATTCCTTTTTTTCCCAGTCCCGGCTGACGCTAAAAAAGAGCCCCCCCCGGGCGTTGGGAAACCGGCCCGCGGCGGCGGCGTAAAAACGGCGTTCCTCCCCGGTGTACACCGCGGCCGTCAGGGTATCGCTCATATCAAGAAAATCCTTTACCTCCGCTCCGGTCGTACCCCCCAGGATAAGGCTCTCCAGGATCGGACGGACCGACCGGACCTCCGCTTTAATGTACAGATCCGCCCCGGGACCCATAAGAGAAAAATCCCTGCGGCCCGAATAAAACCCTTCGGGACTTGCCGGGGACGAAGCACAGGCGCCAAGGAACAAAGAAAGGCAAAGTACCACCAGGGAGAAAAAAGGGTCCGGCTTCCCGCCCCGCCGTCCCGGACTTTTCATTCGCAGTGGGGTTTGATACCCCGCCGCTTGCGGCGGTTCAGAAAAGTTATATTTAGATTGCATGGCAGCAAACCCCACAGTTAAATAATTTCCTTACAGAACGAACCTCGTAAACACTGTAACGCCCACAGGATACCCCGCCGCTTGCGGCGGGGAGGTTCATTTGCCGCGGGGCCTGACACCCAAGAAGCGGCCTTGCAGAGGGAAGGTTCATCCCTGGGGTTCCGCCTTTTCCAGTTTGATAAGCCATTTTTCTTCTCCCGCTTCTAATTCAACCATACCCTCAGTTTCGCCCCATTCTATGGTTACCGCCAGAGTTTCGCAGGCCACATAGTCGGAAAAATCTTCCCAGGCCTGTCTAAGCCGGGAGGATCCGTAAATATACAGAAGGATCTTGTCGGTTACCGCCAGGCCCGCTTCTTTCCGGGCATTCTGTACCCCCCGAACCAGGTCCCGCACATCCCCCTCCCGGGCAAGCTCCGGGCTTACGTTTGTATCCAGGGCCACGGTAAGGGTTCCGTCGTTAAGGACCCGAAGCTTGGCCTTTTCAATACGCCGGATATCCAGCTTATCCGCGGTAATTTCCACGGTCCGTCCCCGCAGATCAAGGGAAAGGGCCGCCCCTTCAAGCAGGGTTTGGATCTCCCCCTGGCTTAAGGCCCCTATCCGCTCCGCCACGGCCTTCATGTCCTTTCCCAGTTCTTTCCCCAGAACCCGGAAGTTTGCCCTGGCTTCGTATTCCACCAGATCCTCTTCGTTGTCCCTAAAGACCACGGTTTTAACGTTCAGTTCTTCCCGGATAATATCTTCCATTTCCAGCAGAACTTTTTTTTCCTCCGGGTTCTTTGTAACAAGCTCCACGGTCCGCAGGGGCTGGCGCACCTTGATGCTGTACTGGGAGCGGAGGGAGCGGCCCAGGGAAACCGCCCGTTGAACCGCGGCCATCTTAAACTCCAGCGTTTTGTCCCGCCGGTCCGTTCTAACCCGGGGATAGTCCGCCAAATGTACCGAAGCGGGCTCCCCGGGCAGGGCAAGGTTCTGCCAGATTGCATCGGTGATAAAGGGCATAAAGGGGGCCGTGACGGTTATGAGGGTCTTTAGCACATCCCTAAGGGTTCCATAGGCTTCGATCTTGTCGTTGTCGTTTTCGCTCTTCCAAAAACGGCGGCGGGATCGCCGGATGTACCAGTTGTTAAGGTTGTCGATAAATTCCAGCATCGGATCCACCGCCCGGGAAAGATCGTACCCGTCCAGGGCTTCGACGGTTTTTTCCACCAGGTTCTCCGCCTCCGAGAGGATCCATTGATCCAGCGGGTTTGAAGGATCCTCCGGCGCCGCGGGATCCTCTACCTTATCGATGTTGGCATAGGTAACAAAAAAACTATAGGCGTTCCACAGGGGGATAATGATATTCTTCATCACATCCCTAACCCCCTCGTCGCTGTACCGCAGGTCGTCGGCCTTAACCACCGCCGAATGGATCAAAAAAAGCCGCAGCGCATCGGCCCCAAAGGAATTAACCACCTCCATCGGGTCGGTGTAGTTTTTAAGGCTCTTGCTCATTTTTTTCCCGTCACCGGCAAGGACCAGTCCGGAAACTACACAGTTTTTAAACGCCGGCTTTTTAAACAGCGCCGCGGCCAGGATCGTCAGGGTATAAAACCAGCCCCTGGTTTGATCGAGCCCTTCGTTAATAAAATCCGCGGGAAAATTTTTTTCAAAGAACTCCCTGTTTTCAAAGGGATAATGGTTCTGGCCGTAGGGCATGGCCCCGGATTCAAACCAACAGTCCAGCACCTCGGGGATCCGGCGCATAATACCGGAACACGTTCCGGTATTATGCGCGGCAGTTCCGAAGGAACTGCCGCTTACTTTTGCACAGGGAATCGTGATTTCGTCCACAAAGTGTTTATGGAGGTCTTCGGGGTAGACCCCGGAAAGTTCCCGAAGTTCCGCCCGGCTGCCCACACAGATCGTTTTGCCGCAGTCATTACAGCGCCAAATAGGCAGGGGATTCCCCCAGTACCGGTTGCGGCTTATGGCCCAGTCCCGGGCCCCCTCTAGCCATTTGCCAAAACGGCCGGATTTAATATGGTCCGGTACCCAATAGATCCGGCTGTTGGCGTCGAGCATGTCCTTTTTTATTTTTTCCACCCGGACAAACCAGGAGCTTACGGCCCGGTAAATAAGGGGGCTGCCGCACCTCCAGCAATGGGGATAGGCGTGGAGGATCTGTTCCCGCCGGATAAGCTTGCCCTCTGCTTTAAGCCTGTCCATGATCGCCCGGTCTGCGTCCTTGACGAAAAGGCCCTGGTAATCGGGAACTTCTTCGGTAAAGCGGCACTCCTGGTCAATGGGACAGATCACCGGAATCCCCGTTCCCTTCAACACCCGTTGATCATCCTCGCCAAAACCCGGGGCGGTATGAACAATCCCCGTACCGTCTTCGGTGGAGACAAAATCCCCCCCATAGACACGAAAGGCGTTGTCTTCCGCCGCGGAGGCAAAATACGGAAAGAGGGGTTCATATTTAATACCCCTAAGATCCTTTCCTTTTTTTACCCAGATGATCTTGTATTCGTCTTCGTTCCGGTAATAAGCGGAAAGCCTGGCATGGGCCAGGATGTACCGGTCGTTTTTATCCTGGACCAGCGCGTAGTCAATTCCGGGTCCCACGGTAAGGGCCAGATTAGAGGGCAGGGTCCAGGGGGTGGTGGTCCAGGCCAATATATAGGCGGCGCTGCCGGAACCTTCCGCCAGATCCGCCGGCTCCAGTTCTGCCGACGCGGCGCTGCCGGGAACGGTCCCGGTGATCTTAAACCGCACGGTAATGGCCGGATCGTGGACATCCCGAAAGCCCCCCAGGTTAAGTTCATGGTTGGAAAGCACCGTGGCGCACCGGGGGCAATAGGGCAGAATGTAGTACCCCTCGTAAAGCAGATCCCGTTCCCATAGGGATTTTAGCACCCACCAGATCGTTTCCATGTACTTACTGTCCATGGTCTTATAGTCGTTGTCAAAATCGACCCAGCGGCCCAGGCGGGTAATTACATGGCGCCACTCCTTAACATACCGAAGAACCGCAGCCCGGCAGGCTTCGTTAAATTCCGCCACTCCGTATTTTTCAATGTCGGTTTTGGAATTAAGGCCCAATTCTTTTTCGATAAGGGTTTCCACCGGAAGACCGTGGCAGTCCCAGCCAAAACGGCGTTCCACCCGGAAACCCCGCATGGTCTTATACCGGGGAATAATATCTTTTATGGTGGAGGGGACAAAATGGCCAAAGTGGGGCATCCCCGTTGCAAAGGGGGGGCCGTCGTAAAAAACAAAATCTTCCTTTCCTTCCCTTTGGGCCAGGGATTTTTCAAAGACATGGTTTTCCCTCCAAAACGAAAGAACCTCCTCTTCCAGTTGGGGAAAGTTTACCCTGGGATCCACCGGCTTATACACATTTTCCTCCCAATAAGAACAACACGAGTTTACCATAAATAAAAAATATGTTAAACCAGTAATGGAGGGTACCATGTGCGGAATAACCGGATACATCGGCAGGGAAGAGGCGATCTTTGTGCTGCTGGATTCCTTAAAAAAACTTGAATACCGGGGATACGATTCCACGGGAATTGCGATCCTTCACGAAGGAACCCTTACGGTCCGTAAAGCCAAGGGGCACATTACGGTTCTGGAAGAAAAGCTGAAAAATGAACAGATCCGGGGACAGGCGGGCATAGGACACACCCGCTGGGCTACCCACGGGGAACCTTCGGACATTAATGCCCATCCCCATACGGGCGTATCGGATCGGATCGCCGTGGTCCATAACGGAATTATCGAAAACTACCTTCGGTTAAAGGAATGGCTCCAGGCCCGGGAGGTGGTGTTTAAAAGCGAAACCGACACGGAGGTGGTGGCCCACCTTATCGACTACTATTACCGCCAGGGTTCGGGACTTCTTACGGCGGTGCAGCACACCCTAAAGCGGCTCGAGGGCTCCTATGCCCTGGCAATTACCGCGGCGGATTATCCGGACCGGATCATCGCGGCCCGCAAAGACAGCCCCCTGGTTATCGGCCTGGGAAAGGACGAAAACCTTGTGGCTTCGGACATTCCCGCCCTGCTGGCCCATACCAGAGAGGTCGTCTATATGGAAGACGGGGAACTGGTGGTGCTTTACCGGGACCATGTGGAGCTGATGAACGCCCAGGGGGACCATATTGTCCGCCCCCCCTCCCATGTGGACTGGGATGCGGATGCCGCGGAAAAGGGCGGTTTTGCCCATTTTATGCTTAAGGAAATTCACGACCAGGCAAAGGCCCTTTCCGATACCCTGCGGCCCCGGATAAAAACCGGGGAAATAAGCTTTGACGAGTTTGACTTTGACGAGTTCTGCGGAAGAGCCCGCCGGATTGTGATCACCGCCTGCGGCACCGCCTGGCACGCGGCCATGGTGGCAAAATACGCCTTTGAGCACTTTGCCCGGATCCCCGTGGAGGTGGATATTGCCTCCGAATACCGGTACCGCAGCCCCGTAACCGAAGAAAACGATCTGTTTATTGTCATAAGCCAATCCGGGGAAACCGCCGATACCCTGGCGGCGATGCGGCTTGCCAAAAAGGGGGGGAACCGCATCCTGGCCATTACCAACGTGGTGGGATCCACCCTGGCCCGGGAGGCGGATCTGGTGCTCTTTACCATGGCGGGACCAGAAATAGCCGTGGCTTCTACCAAGGCCTTTACAACCCAGCTTATGTGTCTGTACCTTTTGGCCTTAAAATTAGGAAAACTCCATTCCCGCATCGGCGATGCGGAATACCGGGCCTGCATAGAGGACCTGGGCCGTATTCCCTCCCAGGCAGAAAAGATCCTTGCCAGGCAGGATCTGATCCAGCGCTTTGCCTCCAGGCAGTTCAATAAACAGAAGGTCTTTTTTATGGGACGGCAGTTTGATTACGCCATTAGCCTTGAAAGCGCCCTGAAGCTTAAAGAAATAAGCTATACCCATTCCGAAGCATTTGCCGCCGGGGAACTAAAGCACGGCCCCATTGCCCTGGTGGACAAGGACACCCTGGTGGTAACCATCGCCACCCAGACCGTCCTCTTTGACAAACTAATCTCCAATATCAGGGAAACCAGCGCCCGGGGCGCTTCCTCCCTGGTAATAAGCTGGGAGGGGGAAACATCCTTTGAATCCGTGGCGGACGAGATCTTTGCAATTCCTAAAACCAGGGATTGTTTTTCGCCCCTTCTTTCGATTATCCCCGCCCAGCTTTTTGCGTACTATTGTTCTATCCAGCGGGGCAACAACCCCGACAAACCCCGGAACCTGGCTAAAAGCGTAACCGTGGAATAGGCCGTGGAAAATTCCGGCGTACCCGGCCAGGGAGGTACGGACACCGCCGCTAAAACCGCCGGCCAGGCGGTGATGCTCGCCAACCGGCTTGCAAAGCGGCAAAAGCACCTGGCCAGGTGGGCCCGCCGCCGGGGGATCAACGCGTACCGCCTTTATGACCGGGATATTCCGGAGATACCCCTGGCACTGGACTGGTACAATGGCGCCGTTGCCGGGGCCCTGTATAAACGGCCCTACCAAAAGGATCCGGCAGAGGAAAAGCGCTGGCTGGAAACAATGCGGCGGGCGGCAGCGGAAGCCCTGGGGATAGATCCTTCCCGGATATTCTTTAAACTGCGGGAACCCCAGCGGGGACATTCCCAGTACGGTAAAACCGGCCGGGGGGAATTTTTAACGGAGGTTTCCGAAGGGCCCCTGCTGTTCCGGGTTGACCTTTCCGGGTACCTGGACACGGGACTTTTCCTTGACCGGCGGCTCCTGCGCCGCCGGATCCGGGAAGAGGCCCCCGGCAGAAGGGTTCTTAATCTGTTCAGTTATACCGGATCCCTGTCTGTCTGCGCCGCCGCGGGGGGCGCAGCCCTGGTAGATTCGGTGGATCTTTCCAACACCTACCTGGCCTGGGCCCGGGAAAATTTTCTTCTTAACAGACCCGTCCTGGGGGACAGGCCCTGCGGCTGCCGGTTTATCCGGGCCGACGTGCGGCGGTTTCTGGAAGAAGCCTCCGCGGAAAAGCGGCGCTGGGATCTTATTATCCTCGATCCTCCGGCCTTTTCCAATTCAAAAAAAATGCGGACCCCCTTTGACCTTAAACGGGATCATCAGGAACTGCTTGCCCGGTGCCTCCCTCTGCTTAAGGAGGGCGGAACCCTTTACCTAAGCGCCACTGTCCGGGGATTTAAACTGACCCTTCCCCCGCAGGACCGGGGGCTTAGCCTTAGGGATATTTCCGAGCAGCTCCGGGACGAAGACTACCGGGGAAAGCCCATCCCGGCAACATACAGGATAAGCTTTTCGGGGTAAAGCGCCGCGGGGTAAACCCAGGGCCTGTTGATGCCGGGGCCGCCCGGCGCAGAATTCCTTCGGCTCTTACTGGGGGTCTTTGATGTTGTATTTTTTCCTGAACCGTTCTATGCGGCCCGCGGTATCCACCAGCTTCTGTTTTCCCGTAAAGAAGGGATGACAGGCGGAACAAATTTCCACCTTAAGGTCCTTAACGGTGGACCGGGTTTCAATTACATTGCCGCAGGCGCAGCTTATGGTGGTAAGTTCATATTTTGGGTGTATCTTTTCTTTCATGCCGATAAAATCCTCCGTGCTTATCCGTCCCGCATTCCGGCCTATGGGGTCAACCCTTTTGTATAACCCGCAGGGACAGGGCAGTTTTGCACATAACCCCGCCCTTAGTCAACTCCCGCGGTCCCGGTATTCATGGACCGTAAAAAGGCTTCGTTATTTTTGCTTTTTTTCATCCGGTCCACCAGCAGTTCGATAATTTCAATGTCATCCATGGGGTTAATTACCTTCCGGAGTATCCAGATTTTCTGCAGTTCCTCTTCGGAAAGAAGCAGCTCTTCCTTTCTGGTACCGGATTTTTTGATGTTGATCGCCGGGAAAAGCCGCCTGTCGGAGATGCGCCGGTCCAGGTTGATCTCCATATTGCCGGTCCCTTTAAATTCTTCAAAGATCACCTCGTCCATACGGCTGCCGGTCTCTACCAGGGCGGTGGAAATAATAGTCAGGCTTCCCCCCTCCTCGATGTTCCGGGCGGCGCCGAAAAAGCGCTTGGGTTTGTGAAGGGCGTTGGAATCCACGCCGCCGGACAGAATTTTCCCCGATGCGGGAACGGTCTGGTTATAGGCCCGGGCAAGGCGGGTAATGGAATCCAAAAGGATCACCACGTCTTTTTTATGCTCCACCAGGCGTTTTGCCTTTTCCAGAACCATTTCTGTCACCTGCACATGCCGGGTTGCCTGTTCGTCAAAGGTGGAAGATATAACCTCGGCCCGGACGGTCCGCTCCATGTCGGTTACCTCCTCGGGGCGCTCATCGATTAAGAGGACAATAAGGTACACCTCCGGATGATTCTGGGTTATGGCGTTGGCAATCTTCTGCATCATGATTGTTTTTCCCGTCCGGGGGGGGGCCACAATAATAGCCCGCTGGCCCTTTCCTATAGGACAAAACAGGTTGATGATCCGCTCGCTTACCCCTTCGGTAACCGTTTCAAGGTCAAGTTTTTTATTTGGATACAGGGGGGTAAGGTTGTCAAAGGGAATGCGGTTCTGGGCCACCGTGGGATCGTCGTAGTTTACCGTTTCTACCCGCAGCATGGCAAAAAACCGCTCCTGTTCCTTGGGACTGCGAATTTGACCGTAGACGGTATCCCCGGTTTTTAGGGCAAAAAGCCGTATCTGGCTGGGGCTGATGTAGATGTCGTCGGGGCCGGGCAGGTAGGAATTCTGGGGGCTGCGGAGGAAACCGTACCCGTCGGGAAGAATTTCCAAGGATCCGTAGGCATAGATGATCCCCCCCCGCTCCGTATGGGCCTTAAGTATGGAAAAGATTATTTCCTGTTTTTTTAGGGCCATCATGTCTTCGTGGGTAATATTGTAATTTGCCGCCAGTTCCCGCAGATCCACCATGTTAAGCCGGATAAGCTCGTTGATAGAAAGCCGGGGCTTGCCGTTTTCTTCCCCGGCCCGGGGCTCGGGCTTGCCATAAATGTCGGGCATGGAAGGAAGCCGCGGCATAAAAGAATCGGTAAATACCGGGGGGGGATCCTTTGGCTTATCCTCCTCCACCGGGCCGTTTTCGTTTTCCTGTATAAACCGGCGGGACCGGGTCTTAACCACCACTCTGCCGGGATTTCCCTCTTCGGTCCGTTCCTCACCGGTTTGATCGATCCCGGTTGAATCCCCGGCCTTACCTGTCCGGGGCTTTCTTAGATAGGGCATAGCTTGCTCCTCTGGGGCTGTTCAAAACACAGGGGGTTTAAAGCAGCCGCCTTAGATTTAACGGAAAACGCGGATCCTGCGGCCGCTTTTTCCAAAACCAGCTTGAAACTAACCGGGTTTTGAAACCGGCTCCTCTAACAATTGTTTGCTTATTTGCTCCAACGCTTCTCCGGCCGCTTTTAGGCGGATCCTATGCCGGGGACCGTCAAAATGAAATTGCATTGCTTGAACTTTTCCACTCCACAGGGCGGTTCCTATCCACACGGTTCCAACCGGAACCGGGGACCCATCGCCGCCGGGCCCCGCCAGGCCGGTTATAGAAACCGCCGCATGGGCGCCGCTTTTTTTTAGGGCCCCCAAGGCCATGGCCCGGGCGGTTTCTTCACTTACCAGCCCGTATTTTACAAGAATTTCCTCCCCCATGCCCAGCATGGCGATCTTTGCCTGGGGGGTATAGCATACAAAGGAACCCCAAAAACAGGCGGAAGCCCCGGGTATTTCCCCCAGCATACTGCCAAGCATCCCCGCCGTACAAGATTCCGCCGCCGCCAAAAAAAGGGACCGTTCCCTTAAGAGCTTGATCAACCGCTCCGCGGAATTACCCATGGGGCTTTTGCAGCTCCGAACGGATCTCTTCAATGGGCCGGGAAAAAATTTCCACCTCCCGCTCTGTCCCGGTCATGCTGCACTGTCCTTCAAAGAGGACGCCGTCGGCAATACGCAGCCGGGAGGCACTTACGTCCCCTCGAACCTGGGATCCGCTCAGCATATCTATCTTATCCACCGCCCGGATCTGACCACTTACAGAACCATGGACGGTAAGGGAAGTTACCGAAATATGATCGGTATCTACCGCCGCTCCCTTGTCTACGATTAAACCCCCGGTGGCTTCTATGGTACCCTTGAATTTTCCCTGGATACAAAGCGTTTCTTTAAACCGCAAAAAACCATCCAGACTTACGGTATTACCCAGTACAATTACCTTTGATCTTTTTTTCCCCGGCTTCATTCTTGTTCCTGCTGCACGGACCGGCGTATTTGTTTTTCCAGTATATTAAGGCCTATTTCATTTTTCTTCAAGTTCTCCCATTCCGTCATGGTCCGTTCAATCCGGGCGTCAAGCCCCGCAATGTTTTTTCGCACCACCTGGGTCTTTTTTGACAGTTCCACCAGCAGGGAACCGCGCTCTTCCTGGGTAAGGCCCTGGGCGTTTATTTTTCCTATGGTTTCGTCCAGAGCGTCCATGGTCTGGATAAATTCAAGGACATTACTTTTTATATCGGAGTTTAACTCCTCCGCCAGGGAAAGCCGGGATTCCCGGGCAACCAGCTGGCTAAAAAGTTCCCGGTTCCTCAGCACCGCCCTAATCCGGGCCAACACCTCCGAAAAATTAAAGGGCTTGGTGATATAGTCGTCAACCCCCATTTCAAAGCCCTCTACCTTATCTTTCACGTCATCCAGGGCGGAAAGCATAATAATAGGAATTTCCTTATATTTTGGATCCGCCTTAAGAAGCTTGGTTAATTCCCAGCCCGACATTTTGGGCATAATGTTGTCAAGGATAATAAGATCGGGAAAAAACTTTTTTACCATGGCAAGTCCTTCCTCGCCGTTGCCGGCCTTTTCCACCACAAAACCAAGCTTTGAAAGCATTACCTCAAAAAATTCCAGATTTATAACTTCATCGTCAATCACAAGTATTTTTTTGCGGGTACTCATCTATTCCTTCCCGTTTTGATAAATCCTATTATACCGGAGATTAGGCCGATAAGCAAGAGCAAAGCGGCCCAGAGGGAAAAAAGAATTCCCCATAGATCTCCCCACCGGGTATAGGGGCTTAGCTCTTTTACCAAGGGCGCCCGGATCGTAAGAAACGCCGGGGTAAAGGGCTCCGCCATGGCCAGGAGCTTTCCCCGGGGATCCACCGCACAGGTTTGGCCGGTGGCGGCGGCCCGTACCAGGGAACGGCGGTTTTCCACCGCCCGGAATACCGCCATGGCCAGGTGCTGCATCTGGCAGGAAAGGCTGCCGGCCCAGCCGTCGTTTGAAAGATTAACAATAAGCTCCGCCCCTTTCCGGGTAAAATCCCTGGAAATATATCCAAAGGTGTCTTCAAAACAAATGGGGGTGGAAAACCGGAATTTTCCCGTGTCAAAGACCACCGCTTCCCCGCCGGGTTTCCAAAAATGGGTGTCCGCCCTAAGCAGGGCCCGGTAAAGCCGGGGAAAGATCCCTTCGTAGGGAAAATATTCGGCAAAGGGTACCAGGTGCATTTTCCGGTATACCCCGGATATGTGGTCTCCCGTAAAAAGCAGGGCTCCGTTATAATCCACCCGTTCCCAACGGCCGTTCCCGGCGGCCTCCAGCCGTCCGTCGTCGTTGCCGATTACAAAGGGAATTTTCTGGGGGGCAAGAAAATCAAGCAGCTCCTTGACAAGCCCATAGGATTCGGCATTATCCCGGTAGTTCAGGTGCCAGAAAATACGGGGGACAAAGGCCGTCTCGGGCCATACCACCAGGTCTGTGCCGGGCTGGGCGGACAGGGCCTGCCGGGAAAGCTCCGTCAGGGTCCTTAGGATACGCCGGTTTCCCCCGGTGGTATTTGCTTTCCAGGGATCGGCGTTTTGCTGGATCAGGGCAATCTGTGCTCCGGGCCGGTCCGCATAATCCGGAGACATAAGCCCAAAAATCACCGTACCGGCCAGGGCCGCCCCCCAGATAAGGGCCGGAATACGTTCCCGGCGAAGGAAAGATTCTCCGGGGGGCTTTCCGGGCCTTTCCGGTTTTCCCGGCCTTCGGGGGGGATCCTCTAAAACCCCCGCAAGATACACCGAAGGAAACAGCACCAGGGCAGAAACGCCCCACACGCCGGTTATCGAGGCGATCTGGATCAGCGGCAGAATGTGCCATTGGGTATAGCCGGTGATCCCGTAGGAAAAACCTAGGAAGCCCCTGGTGCGCAGATATTCATACGAAAGCCAGATAAGCCATTGAAGAAGATAGCCCCGGCGGGGATAGAGGATTAGGGCCAATTTTAAGAGGGGAAAAAGCAGCGCCATATAAACAAGCTGGAGCAGGCAGACAAAAATCCCCCCCAGGGGATGGAAGGTTCCCAGCCAGGGAAGTAAAAGATAGTAGGAAACATACCCGTAAAGGGCCCCCAGCGGAACCAGCCCCCCCATGGGGGTTCTGCGGATCACCCAAAAGAGGGGAACATAGGCCACCCAGGCCAGCAGGGGAAGTCCCCAGGGAAAGACCGGGTTGGGGAAGGAGGCGGCAAAAAACAATGCCCCGCCCAAAATCAGGGCCAGATATAAGAAAAAAGACTTCACGTCCTAAGTATCCGGTTCTTCTGCCTGGAGAAGGGTCCAGACCGCCTGTTTAAGTTCCCGGCCCGGCCTAAAGGCGGCAATACCATGGGAGGTAACCGAAACCTCCTTCCCCGTCTTGGGATTCCGGGCTTTGCGCCTTCCCTTGCGGATCCGGGTCTCGAAGGTGCCAAAACCCCGGAATTCTACAATCCCCCCGGCGATCAGGGTCCCCTTTATCACCTCAAAAACCTGCTCCACCACCGTTTTAATTTCCCTGCGATTTACCCCTGTTTTTTCGTATATAGAATCAATAACTTCTACTTTTGTGATTTTTTTTCCGGCCATGCCGCCCTCAACTAGGAGCCTGTTACACCTGTGAATTTTTTGCATATCCATGCAAAAAATCCCGATTATCCGGCGTCCCTTTGCAGTTTGCAAGGTATAAAAATTCACTTTTATGAATTTTTATACAATTTAGAATTAGAAGCGAAACGCAACAAATCATGCGCGAAGCAACAAATTCCTGGGTGATTTTTACGAAGCTCCCCGCAGCAAGCCCCTAAACCGGGGTTTACATGGAGGAGCCGCGCCCTGGGAAAGAAACCCGGAAGAGCCCGGTTTTTTCTCCCAGCCGGGCCGGCAACTTGCTTGCCTTGTCCATGGGGCCCAAAAACAGGCCCGGCCGGAAAAATTTCTACTGCGCCGCCTTGAGCGTATTGAAAAGCCGCTGCATCCGCGATTTTTTGCGGGCCGCGGCGTTTTTCTTAACGATCCCCTTACGGGCGGCGGAATCGATCTTTTGTATCATATCCTTAAGCGCCGCCTCCGCCTCGCCGGTTTCTTTTTTCCGGGCTAAAAGAAGAAATTTCTTCGCGCTGGTCCTGACGGAACTCTTAACCGCCTTATTACGCTTCCGGCGTTCTTCGCTCTGCCGGTGCCGTTTTTCCGCAGATTTACCTTTGTATGGCAAGAATAACCTCCAAATTCCACTTAATTAGTGAGCTTATTTCAAAACTCAGCTTAGTTTTGGGAAACATCCAGGGGAATTATTTAAAATCGGAGGGCCGCCGTTCGACCCGCTTGCATTTTTCGCACTCCGCCTGGTTTTTTACCTTACCGTTTTCAAAGACCGTCTTCATTTTAACTTCGCCCCCGCAGGAACAAAAGAATTTCTGGGTGGCGCTGGTTGTACGAGCGTTTTTACTGGCCTGGGCCATAGTTTTCTCCTTAAAATACCTAAAATAGCCGGGCTGCTTCAAACCTTGATTCAAAGCCGGACCCATGCCTTAGAACCCGCCCTTCTTCCCCCGCGATAGCGGGTTCTTGGGAAGCTTCAAGGCGAATCGTTAAACCTGTCATTGATGGCGGGGTTAAAACCGGCGGTACAAAAAAATTCCCTGCGAACACCCTTCCCGCCGGTTAAACCGCGCCATAGAAAACCGTATCCAACCATACAATAAAGGGCCCGGTATGTCAAGCTTACAGAGCCCTGGCAGTGTTACACCTGCAGCTTTTGACAGCTTTTTTCGCTAAAGGCCATCAAAACCACGGTTACCCGGCTGCTGGGGACCTTTGGTCCGATGGAGTCTGCCAGGTAATGATCCCCAGTTTGTTGCTTTGAATAATAACTGCAAAAGGGCGCCGGTATCGATTTTTGTCAACAAACGGTATCCTTTTCTTGACAATTGTGATATTATTTAGGTGATTGTTTCAAGTCCCGGTTTTGGAAGAATACTCCGGAATGATCATAGGGAGGACATAGTGAGAATAACTAGGCGGGGCCGGTATGCGTTACGGGCTTCGGTTGCCCTTGCACGGCTCCAAAGTATGGGCGCTCCGGTATCAATCAACCACCTGGCGGAGGTTGAAAACATATCCTCGGTTTTCCTGGAACAAATTTTTTTTAGACTGCGAAAGGCCGGCATTGTTAATTCGGTCCGGGGACCCGGCGGGGGCTTTTCCTTTGCCAAGCCCCTGGAACAGCTTACCGTAAGGGAGATCCTTACCGCCGCGGGGGAAGACCTGGAACTTACCGCCTGCGATAAACGTATCATAAACTGCAAGCGCATGGTAATTTGTACCAGCCATTCGGTATGGGACGAGGTAACCACCATGATCAACCGGTACCTGGGAAAGCTTACCCTGGACATGGTGCTTAACCGGGAAACCGCCGACATCGAAAAATCAAGCCAGGCCTTTACCGAAAAGCTCCTTTCGGGGGAAATAGCCTAGGAGCCTGTCTCACTTCGTGGATTTTTTGCATATTCATGCAAAAAATCCCGGTTATCGGGCTCCTTTGGCAGTTTGCAAGGTATAAAAATTCACTTTCGTGAATTTTTATACAATTTGTGCGCGAAGCGCAGCAAACTGCTAGGAGCCTGTCGCACTTCGTGGATTTTATGGGCAAGCATGACAGACCGCTGATATCCAGAGGACAGGAGAAGATCGCCTACCGGACCCTTGTTTCCGCCCTAAAACGGCAGCGGGGAGGGGTAACCCTGGGGGATATGGCGGCAAAAACCGCCTTGCCCTTTCACCAGCTTCGGGAGCTGCTTCGCCGGGCGGCGGAGGAATATAATGCCCGGCTGGAGGTGAACGAATCGGGAGAAATCCTCTATTCGTTTCCCAGGGGCTTTATAAGCCGTTACCGGGGCTTGGGACCTGCCTGCGGCCGGTTTATCGAAAGGGCCCTTCCTGCCCTGGGGAGTTTTTTTGCCGGGGTCTTTAAGATCTGGATCGTCCTGATGCTGCTGGGGTATTTTGTCCTTTTTGTAGTGATTACCCTGGCCTTTCTTTTTGTTGTCATCGCGGCGGCCTCCGCCTCGAGCCGGAAAAACCGGCGCAGTTCCGGCGGATTTACCGGCTCCCATGCGGTTTCCCGGCTAATCCAGGGGATCTTCCGGTTTTGGTTTTACAGCGCCCTGATGGATCCGGACCGGCAGGGCCCTGCCGAAGACGGTGACAAAAGGCCCCTTTACAGGAAGGTTTTTTCGTTTGTCTTTGGCGAGGGGAATCCCAATAAGGATTGGGAAAAAAAAGAAGCCCTGGGGTTTATCGGCTATCTGCGAAAAAAGAACGGCCTTATGGCCCTGCCGGAATTTGTGATCCTTACGGGATTAGATATCCAAAGGGCGGAACAGAAAATTCTTTCCTATTGCGTAAACTATGACGGCATGCCGGAGGCCACCGGCGGCGGGACCGTGGTGTACCGCTTCGACTCTCTGCTGGCCCGGGGAGAAAAAGATACCCCCTCTGCTGGGGAGAATCTTAGGGTTTCCCTTAAAAAACCCTGGAAATTTTCTTTAAACACCCCCAAAACCAACGGCATCTTTGGGTTTATTAACCTGGTAAACCTGGGTTTTAGTTCGTATTTTCTTTATTTTATGTTGAACCCCGCGGCCCCGGGGGCGTTTTCTTCCCTTTTTCGCTTTGTTTACGGCCTTTTAAGCACCCTGGGACCCGATCCCCTTTTACCCATTGCCCTGGGCTTAGGCCTTGTTCCCGGATTATTTTCCCTGCTTTTTTGGGTCATCCCCCTTGTACGGCTAGGCCGTATAAAAAAGAAAAACGCCGCCATCGGCATTGAAAACCAGCGGCGAAGGGGATTTTCCGCCGCCTGGGATTCTCCCCTGGAGCTAAGCGAAGACCTGGTAAAGGACCCCGGAATGGCCCGCAGGATCATAAAAGAAATCGGCGCCTATTCGATTCCGGACATAACCGTAGATCACCGGGGAAGAACGGTCTATGCCTTTCCAAAACTTGCGGAAGAAAAAAGAGCCCTGGAGAAGTACCGCACAGAAATAGAAAAAACCCGGGGCGATCCGGGAGCCGTGGTATTTGACAGCGATCTGTAGCGGAAGCCGGAGACCAAAGCTTATCTCTAAAAAACTGAAGTTTTAAGCCCCTCCCTTAAACCAGCACCCCCCGTACCAGGCGGGCAAGGAGCTTTGCCATATCACGGATACCCATGTCCATGCCGTTCTTTAGCCATTCCTGCATAATGGCGATACAACCGTCCCGCATAAAGACAGAACAGTAGTCCAGCGTCTGTTCATCCGGCAGCGTTTTGACCTGTCCGGTATTCCTGAGCGGCCGTATCCGGCCGGTGAGAAATCTGGCAATTTTTCTTTGGAACCCGCTTTCGCCGTTTTCGCCCAGGAATACCTGAATTGAGTTGTAGTTCCCGGCAACATAGCGCAAAACATCCTCAAGCAGCGCGGTAAGTTCTTTTGCCGTCGGCATTGTTCCGGACGGATTGTATTTTTTTATAACCTTGTCCAATTCAATAAACGTTTCTTCTTCCATCTGTTCCAGGAGTTCGTACTGATCCTTGTAGTAGGTATAAAACGTCGAGCGGCTCACCCCCGCGGTCTCGCATATCTCCCTGATGGATATACGAAGGATGGATTTTTCCTTCATAAGCTCCACCAGGCTGTCCCGCAGCACCTTACGGGTAAATTGAACCCTAATGTCCGTCTTTTCCTTCATGGGCTCCCCTTACATTTTACACGGGTTTGTAAAGATACCGGACAAAACAAGACATAGTGTCCGGTTGTCATACACAACCATTAAATAATGTTCTTAACGTTCAATATTTATTATTGTTATATATTTAGTGTAAGTCAAGCACATGGGACTTGTCCGGGAACCCGAACCTTCAATTCGTCGTTGGTTCTCGAACAACTCTATTAAAGAATAGGAGTATCTTGCCGTGGAAAAATTTTTTAAGCATCCAAAGGTGATGACGGCCCTTATCGCCGCAATCACCCTGTTCTTCGCGCTGCAACTGCCAAGGATAGAGCTGGATAACAACAACTTCCGGTTCCTGCCGGAGGATGTTCCGGCGCGCCTTATTTCCGACCATTTAGAGGAAACCTTCGGCAATTCAGTGTCGATCATGGTGGGCCTGGAACGGCCGTCGGGATCGGTCTTTGAACCGGCCTTCCTCACGCGGATCCAGGACTATGTCCGGCGGATAGAAGAACTGGAGTTTGTGGGGGACGTGTCCTCGATCATGACCATGGACTACATCACCGCCCGGGGCGACGCGATCCTGGTAACCGACCTGGTGGACGAGGGCTTCGCGGGAACGCCGGAGGAAATCGCGGAGTTGAAACGGCGCATCGCTTCCTGGGACATCTACGACGGCGCCATCGTATCGGAGGACCTTTCGGCAACGCAAATACTGATCCCCATTGATGTGCCCCAGGCGGACGCGGGAAGACCGGAGGTTGTCGCCACCCTGATTAGGGCCCGGGACACGGCGCGGGAGATGTTCGCGGACTTCGCGACGGTGTACGTTACGGGTACGCCGGTGATAAGCGCCACGATCACCGAATCGATGATCCATGATGTGATTCTCCTCGTGCCCCTGGTAGCCCTTGTACTCATAGGGGTGTTGTTCTTCACCTTCCGCCGGGCCTCGGGGGTCATACTTCCCCTCCTGACCGTGGTCATCGCGGTTATTTGGCCCATGGGGCTTACGCCGCTTCTGGGGATGAAGCTGTCCCTGATTGCGGTGATGATGCCGATGATCCTCGCCGCGGTGGGCAGCGCCTACGGCATCCACGTGGTAACCCATTACATCGAAGAAACGAAGGGGAAAACCCTGTCGGCGGAGGAACACCGGGCGCTGATATTCGCCGTCATACGGAAAATTATAAAGCCCGTGTTTCTCGCCGCGCTCACCACCCTTGCCGGTTTTCTCTCCTTCTGCTTTACCCCGATTGTGCCGATTCGGGAATTCGGCATCATCTCCAGTGTGGGGGTTATGTCCGCCTTCGTCTTGTCGGTAACCCTCATCCCGGCGTGTTATTTGATACGGGGCCCGCGCCCTGAAAAGGCAAAGCGGAAAAAGACTGCCGGACCGCGGTCAAATAAACTGGAAACAATAATCGCGGGGGGGTTTCTTTCCGTGGTGGAACACAGGCGGCTTGTGCTGGTGATCACCATAATTGTCGCCGGTTTTGCCGTGTGGGGAAGCACAAAACTCATTATCGACAACGTAACGGTGGAGTTTTTCAAGGAAAACACGGACATTGCCCGGTCCGACCGCTTTATCCGTGAAAAGTTCGGCGGTTCCAAACTGGTGAGCATCGCGCTTGAGGCGGACACCACCGAAGCGCTGCTTGACCCGAAAGCGCTGGGCGCGATGGACGATCTTGCCTCCACCTTTATGGAACGCAATCCGCTGGTCGGCAAAATCGTGGGTTTTCCCGATATGATAAAGCGCATCAATCAGGTTTTTAACGCCGACGAAAACCCCCTGGGGCTTGGACCCGCCGATCCGCGGCAGGATGACGATTCCTTCGGGTTTGCCGGTGGCGGCGAAGATGCCTTCGGCTTCGGCGGCGACGATGCCTTTGGCTTCGGTTTTGACGACGGCGGCCCGGAGGAATTTAGCGCCGCCGCGGCCGGTCCCGACACGGCGATAGAAAACGCCGCCGGCAATGCCGCCCTGCTTGCCGCGCCGCTTTCCACCGGGGAACTGCTGGCCATGCTGGACACCGCCTCCGGCGGACGCTCCGATATGAACGCGAAAGATCTGGTACGGAGCCTCATGCGGCAGGCAAACTACGACGGGCTTGCCTACTACGAAATCCCCCGGGACCCCGCCAGGTACGGCAAGACGAGCGACGCGGAACTGGAGGGGATCATTGCCAACTACCTCGCGCTGCTTTCCGGAGACAACACGGACTATTCCAACGACCCGATGGAGCCGACGGCCATTCAATCTACCGTACAGCTCCGCACCTTGGGGCGGAACGACACCATGGAGGTCGTAAACGCAATTACAACCCACGCAAAGGATGTGTTCCCCGAAACGGTGCGTTTTACTCTGGGCGGCGGTTCCATGCTGGATGTGGCGCTGACCGATCTTATGACCGAATCGCAGCTTATCACGATTGTGTTTTCGGTACTGATGGTGTTCGTGATTATCGCGATGTCGAACCGCTCCCTCGCGGCGGGGCTTATCTGCGGAGTCCCGATTGTGATTGCCATATTCTGCAACTTCGCGGTAATGGGGGCGCTGGGCATAAAACTCAATATCGCCACGGCCATCATAGCCAGCCTCATCGTGGGCATCGGTATCGACTACACCATTCACTTTATGGACGCCTTCAAGTTCGAGTACCACGCCCGTAAAGAGGGCGATGATGAAAAAGAAGTTCTGCGCCGGGCCTTCCAAAGTTCCGGCAAGGCGATCATCACCAACGCGG
>JAISLT010000021.1 GCA_031277165.1 Spirochaetaceae bacterium | reverse complement strand
CAGCAAACACCGCCGCTGCTTCCGCCGTCTCCCGCAAATGTGTTTCCAATAACTGCGGATCGGCCCAGCCGCCGCTATCCAGCTCTCGAACATGCGCGATGTAGTCCATTGCAAACTCCTTCCTTTGAATTTCAGAATTCAATATAATATACCATGAACTTCATGTATTTTGTCAATGATTTTTCCATCTTAATGAAAATATTATATGCCTTGCTCTTAAGGGTGATTTCAAAAAATTGAAGTCTTTGGGAAGCAACTTTAGATGTAAAATGTTTTGTAAGCTCTAAATCCTTATGTAGTAAGGATTTAAACCGAGAAACCCCAAAGCCAATCCCGAAACTAATAGCGTTTTAGGATTGGCTCAACCCATAGCAAATCATGTAAAAATGTAGGATAATATACCTGTCGCCATGCGTGGATTGAAACATTAACATGGAAAAATGGCATTGGCCAACCGAGGCAATTACTGAAGGCTTTTCAAAATAATTAAACCTTCAGTAAAAGCCTTCTTACTTTTTAAAGATCCGTACCTATACGTTATACGCGATACCTGGACTGAGCCTAAATATATTTACTTCCCCCAGCCAGGTCCCCCCCCTCAAAAAGATCCGCCTATCCCCCAGGGCCAAAAATTTCCCCCCTGCCGAAACTTCGTTTTTTCTTGAATGAAATATACAATCGCGGTACACTTAGGCTATGAATATCGATTATACAAAAACCGCCCTGCTGGAAGTAGACATTCAAAACGACTTCTGTCCGGCCTATATAGGAAAAAACAATACGAAATACCCCGCGGGGGCATTGGCGGTTGCAGACGGCGACAAGGTCATTGACCCCTTAAACACCCTGGCAAAAAAAATCCGGCCCATGGGCGCCAAGGTCCTGGCCACCCAGGATTGGCACCCGGAAAACCACATTTCCTTTGCGGCCTCCCACGGGGATAAAAAAGCCGGGGACTTTATTATTCTGCCGGTTTCCGAAAAAGCCGTGACCGGCTTTACAAAGCAGTTCCCCGCTTTAACCGATCCTATCCCTGGGGCCATGCAGCAGATCCTCTGGCCGGTACATTGTCTTCAAAATTCCCCGGGGGCCGCTTTCCATGAAAGATTAGACACGTCCCTCATTGATTTTGTCTTTCGCAAGGGGTACCGTAAGAATATTGACTCTTATTCGGCTTTCTTTGAAAATGACCGCTGTACCCCCACGGATCTATACGGATACCTTAGCGGCCATGGGATCCGGGCCCTGATTATCGGGGGCCTTGCCTTGGATTACTGTGTTTTCTTCAGCGTCATCGACGCCCTGCGGCTGGGGTTTGAAACCCATGTGATTATGGAAACCTGCGCCGGCA
This sequence comes from Spirochaetaceae bacterium, assembly GCA_031277165.1. Classification (GTDB taxonomy): domain Bacteria; phylum Spirochaetota; class Spirochaetia; order Treponematales; family Breznakiellaceae; genus JAISLT01. The sequence continues at coordinate 29,034 of JAISLT010000021.1, read as the reverse complement.
TAGATGTTCCTGCCGGTTCCGTCGAACGGGCCGTCAACACCATGAAAGAAAAAGGGGCTGTATTTAATTCCATCGGCGACTTTGCATAGCCCGTACTATCAGCCGGGCCGGTGATAAGCCCGTATAAAAATACATAAGGATATGGTATGAACGCCGGTCTTTCGGCCCTGTTTACCGATTTTTATTCCCTTACCATGGCCCAGGGATATTGGAAGAATAGGATGAACCACAGGGCCGTGTTCGAGATGTTTTTCCGGCGTCACCCTTTTAACGGGGGGTTTTCCATCTTCGCAGGTTTGGAAACCCTTATAGAATGTTTAAAAACCTTTTCCTTTTCCCAGGAAGACCTGGCGTACCTGGATTCCCTGCATATTTTTGAAGAACCCTTCCTTGACTATCTAAGCACCCTCCGTTTTTCCGGCAGCCTCTGGTCGGTTGACGAGGGGACCATCGTGTTTCCCCAGGAACCGTTGATACGGGTCGAATCAAACCTTATCGAAGCCCAGATTGTCGAGGGAATCATCCTTAACATCATCAATTTTCAAAGCCTTATCGCCACCAAAACAGCCCGGGTTTGGCTGGCCTCCAATAAGGGTTCTATCATGGAGTTTGGCCTCCGCCGGGCCCAGGGTATTAACGGAGCCATGGCCGCATCCCGGGCGGCTTTTATCGGCGGCGCCGGCGGAACCAGCAATGTCCTGGCGGGAAAAACCTACGGCATACCGGTCCTGGGCACCATGGCCCATGCGTGGATCATGGCCTTTCCCAGCGAAGAAGAAGCCTTCCGGGCCTATGCGTCCCTGTACCCGGATAGGACCGTTTTTCTAATCGACACCTACGATACCCTAAAAAGCGGGATCCGTACGGCAATAAAAGTGGGAAAGGAACTGGCCGCCGCGGGCAAGACCTTTGGGGTCCGCCTTGACTCGGGGGACATGCACTACCTTTCGGTGGAGGTACGAAAACTCCTGGATGCGGCGGGCTTTCCCCAGGCAACAATCACCGCCTCCAACGATCTGGATGAATCGATCATAGAAACCCTTACCAAGGCCGGAGCGCCGATTAACACCTGGGGGGTCGGCACCCAGATGGTCACGGGGGGTACCGATGCGGCCTTTACGGGGGTTTACAAGATCGCCGCCAAGGGCCAGGAAGGGGGCTCCTTTATCCCCACCATGAAATTCTCGGACAACCCGGAAAAGACCACCACCCCGGGGGTTAAACAGATCTGGCGGATCAAAGACAAAGAGGGCTTGGCGGTGGCGGATGTGCTAAGCCTGGAGGATCCTGAACATCCCCATGCGCTGGAAAACGGCCGGCGGTACACCTTCTGGCATCCCCGGGCGGACTACCGGCATTTTTATCATATCGTCGAAGGGAGCGCCTCCACGCTGTTAAAACAGCGGCTCCGGGGGGGCGCCGTACTGGAACCCTCCCCGTCCCTTGTATCCATCCAAAGGCATGTACAGGAAGAACTTGAAAGCTTTGATCAAAGTTACAAGCGCATGCTTAATCCCCATATTTACAAGGTTTCGGTCACCGAAGAATTGCGGCGCCTTAAACTGGAATTAATCAAAACCTGCCTTGGGGAACTGTAAATGGATTGTCAGGCAGATCTCTATGCCATGATGGAACAGCTTCCCCATACCGATCCTGCCTGGAACCTTCTGGACGCCTTTGATGCGGTTACCAACGGCATGGAAAACCCCGATGCCATGAAAAACGCCCTGGCCCTTTCCGATCCGGCCTTTAAACCCTGGCAGTATCTAATTAGGGCCATTGCGGCCCTCTATGCGGGGAACATAGAAGGATGCCGCGGCGCCGCAGAAACTATCCCGGAGGATTCCGCCCCAGGAAGCCTTAAGCCCCTTTTCCGGGCCTGGGAAATATGCCACAGGACCGAAGATCCCCGGCGGCGGGATAAGGAACTCTTTGCGGTTTTAACCGGCAGCTGTGAACCGGCGGTGGAATTGTTCCGCCGGCTGGTCATAGATCCCCATCCCCTTTCCCTTATGGCCGAACAGGCGGAGGAAGCGCTGCGGCAGGGTCTGGAAGAACAGTTTAGCGCCCTGGTCCTGCGGATCATAGGCTCCCTTCGGGAACAGTCCCCCCCCTTAGGCTTCCGGTATGCGGTCTACTGCCTCTGTCTATTGAACGATTCGGGCAGCAAAGGAAGGGGTTTTTTCCAAACCCTGCAAAAATCCCTGGGAGAAACAGACGCCTTCTGCGCCCTGGGCTTTGCCCTGGCAGGCAGGGATATGCACGCCGCGGCCATGTCCCTGGACACCGCCCTTAGGACCCTTTCATCCTCCGGTCAAGAGGGTTTTTTTCTGGGGGAAAAAAACTCCCCCGCCCTCCACAGTCTGGTAAGGGTTCTAAAAACCGGTGCCGGTAAAAAAAGAGGAAAGCGCCGGAAAAAAAATCCCCTCCAGCCCGAACTGGTCTTTGAGGATCCCCCGTCCGCGGCGGAAGAAAGGGCCGGGGAAGATCCGGTTTCCGGCGGGGACCCCCTGCTGCCGCTCCTGCGAAAGGCCCTGACCGGGGAGGATCTGCGGCGGATCGAGCTTTTCCTCCGGGTTCCCCGGTCCTTCGAGGAACTGGCCGTGGAACTTCCCCCGGCGGTCCGGTACCTGGGGCCGGGGATCTGGATAAAGGCTATAAAAGATTCGGCGAATCCGCTATCATAGAATATGGTTGTTTTCCCCTGGCAGCCTGTTATACTTCGGGGAATTCTTGCATCTTCATGCAAAAATTCCGATTACCGGGCTCCTTTGGCAGTTGGCACGGTATAAAAATTCACTTTCGTGAATTTTATGCACTTTATGAGCGAGGCACAACAACCTGCCGTGGGGAATGTGGAGTGTATAGAGCATGACTAACAACATAGAGGTCCGTTTTTTCCATACCGGAAAAGGCGGGGCCCGGGAAGGGCAGGCCATTACCTGTCCCTTTGGGGTGCCGGTGGATTCTTTTCTGGAAAGCTTCGGCACGGTCGAGGGGGGCCTGGCGGCGGTTCGGGTAAATAACGAAATACTCCCCCTTTCCACCAAGCTGGAAATTAACTGCGCCCTGGAACCGGTTTCCCTGGCAAGCCGCGACGGGGTGGTCATTTACCGCCGTTCCCTGGCCTTTCTCCTGGCCATAGCCGCCCGGGACCGTTTTCCCCGCCGGCGTCTGGTGGTGGGCCATTCCCTGGGACACTCGTACTACTATACCTTTGCCGACGGAAAAAAACCCGCCCCCGGGGATATCCGGGCCCTGGAAAGGGAAATGCGGGAACTGGTCAAAGAGAACCTTCCCATCTTCTGCGGGTATATGGCCTACGGAGAAGCCCTGGCGCTGTTTGAGGCAAACTGCCAGACCGACACCTTCCTTCTGTTTGAACAGCGGAGCGAGTCCAAGGTGCGGGTAAACCGCTGCAGGGATTTTTCTGATCTGTATGTGGAACCCCTGGTGCCGCGCACGGGCCTGCTGGATGCGTTTGAACTGATGGAATACGGCGACGGGCTCCTCCTCCGCTTCCCCGCCAGGGGACAGGGAAAGGCCATTGAACCCTTCGAAGACAGTCCCAGCCTTTTTTCCGTATACCAGGAATACAAAAAATGGGGGAACATCCTGGGGGTCCGGGCCGTGGGACAGCTTAACCGCCTGGTCTCGGCCAGAACCATCCGGGACTATATCCGCATAGCAGAGGCCTTCCAGGGAAAAAAGCTGGCGGAAATTGCCGACCGGATCTACGAACGGCGGGACCATATTCGGCTGATCCTTATCGCCGGCCCCTCCAGTTCCGGCAAAACCACCACCGCCAAGCAGCTTGCCATTCAGCTCCAGGTTATGGGAATGAGCCCCATCGCGGTAAGCCTGGACGATTATTACCGCAGCCCCAGCGAAGCCCCCAGGGACGAAAAGGGACAGCCGGATCTTGAATGTCTGGAAGCCCTGGATGTGCCCTACCTTAACCTGCAGCTTCTGGAGCTGATGGAGGGCAAAGAGGTGGATATTCCTATCTTTGATTTTAAGACCGGAACCCGTAAAACCCGGGATAAACCCATTCGCCTGACGGATCAATCCATATTAATTATGGAGGGAATACACGGACTTAACGATGCCTGTACCCCCCGGATAGAACGGCAGAAAAAGTTCAAGCTCTATGTTTCTGCCCTGACCCAGCTAAACCTGGACGATCACAACCGCATACCCACCAGCGATAACCGGCTGCTCCGCCGCATGGTCCGGGACTACCAGTTCCGGGGAACCGGCGCCGCCAAAACCATCCAAATGTGGCCCAGCGTCCAGGCGGGGGAACGAAAACATATCTTCCCCTTCCAGGACGGGACGGATACGGCCTTTAACTCCGCCCTGGACTATGAACTGGCGGTACTGAAATTCTACGCCGATCCGCTGCTCCGGTCCGTTAAACCCAACATGGCCGAATACGCCGAAGCCCGCAGGATCCTCTCGTTCTTGGAAAACTTTGTCCCAATCCCCCCCCAGTATGTGCCTGGCACCAGCATACTCCGGGAATTTATCGGGGAAAGTGAATTTAAGTACTAGCAGCCTGTTGCAGTTTGCTGTACTTGCACATACGGTGTATACAAATTCACGACGGTGAATTTGTACAGCTTTGGAATTTCCGGACATTTGCAGAATGTCCGGACATAAATCTACGGCGGCTTTCCAAAAGCATAATTTTGCGAAAGCAGTCATTTGGGCTTATTCCAAAACCCCCTGGTTTTGGAGCAGCTTTATTTAAAGGAGTTACTATGGATTTTGTAAAGGAAATGTGCGCTAAGGCTAAATCGCTCCAAAAACGGCTGGTCCTTCCCGAAGGAACAGAACCGCGGACCATTAGGGCAGCCCGTATTATAACGGATGAACAGCTTGCTTCCTCCGTCACCCTTTTGGGCAAAGAGTCCCTTGTTCAAAAAACCGCGGAAAACGAAGGGGTTTCGCTTAAGGACATTACCGTGGTCGATCCCGCCGCATCATCCTCCATCGATGCCTATGCGGCGGAATTTTACCAGCTTCGCAAACACAAGGGCATGACGGAGGAACAGGCCCGGACCGATATGACCGATCCGCTCCGGTGGGGCGCCATGATGGTGCATTTAAACGACGCCGACGCAATGATCGCCGGGGCGGAAAATACCACCGGCGATGTCCTGCGGGCGGGGCTTACCATCATCGGCACCGTCCAGGGGCTTAAAACCGCCTCTTCCTGCTTTGTGATGACGGGGCTGGACAGTTCCTGGGGCCACGAAGGCTCCCTGCTCTTTTCCGACTGCGCCGTGGTGCCGGATCCCACCGCGGAACAGCTGGCCGATATTGCCGAAAGCGCCGCCCAAAGCTGCCGGGAATTTTTGGGGGCCGAACCGGTGGTGGCCCTTATGTCCTTTTCCACCAAGGGATCCGCCAAGCACGATGACGTAACCAAGGTCCAGCAGGCGGTGGAAATTTTAAAGAAAAAGAACCCTGCCTTTCTTTTTGACGGGGAGCTGCAAGCCGACGCCGCCCTGGTTCCTTCGGTGACGGATAAAAAAGCTCCGGGCAGTCCCGTCAAGGGCCGGGTAAACACCCTGATCTTCCCCGATCTGGGGGCGGGAAACATCGGCTATAAGCTGGTTCAGCGCCTGGGCAGGGTTGACGCCTTTGGCCCCTTCCTTCAGGGTTTTGCCAAGCCAATCAGCGATCTTTCCCGGGGCGCCTCGGTGGAAGACATAGTGGTAACCTGCGCCGTAACCCTTTCCCGGGCAAAATAAGGCGGATCCCTAAGGATGAGCAACGGCGCCCGGCATAGTTTTTTCCGCAAGGCCACCTTTAAACGAAGCGCCCAGGAGGGAGAACAGAAATTACGGGAGGCCCTTGCCGCGGGAAACAAACGGCAATACCAGGCCGCCGTTGCAATCCTGGAAGAAATTATTTCCGAATACGAGGGCCCCCCGGAGGCTTTTCTGTACCTTGGCCGGGCCCTCCATTCCCTTCAAAATTACTCCCGGGCCCTGGCGGCCTTTAATGATTACATCACCCTTAAACCCCGTTCCGCCGAGGGCTGCTTTTTTGCGGGCCGTACCTGCCTGGTCCTGGGCTTTTATTCCCGTTCCGTACACTACCTGGAAAATGCCCTTAAGCGGGATAAAAAAAACAGCGAAATTATGGCCCTCTTGGGAACCGCCCTGCTTAAGGCCCGGCATTCCCGGGCGGGGCTAGAGATGCTCCAGCGGGCGGTGGAGGCGGCCCCCGACAACAAACGAATTTACCGGGCCTACCTTAATGCGCTCTTTATCCGGGCGGTCCGGGTCTGCAGGAACGACGAGTACGAACTGGGCATACAGATGCTCCGGTTTGTGCTGGAAAACGGCAAAGACGGCCCCCTAATCCGGCTTGAACTGGGCCGGACCTCCCGGAAAATGGGCTTGCTGGAAGAGGCGGCGGAACATTACTCCAGGGCCCTGGAGTTTTCCCCGTCGGATCCTATGATACGCTGGTACCGGGCGTCGATCTATATGGAACTGGACAGAAAAACCGATGCCATCGAGGATCTGGCAATTATCCGGTCCCAGGGGGCCCAGGTGCCGGATCTTCCCTGGAACAGCGTATTGGTGGACCGGTTTATGATTACCTCGTTCCTGGAAGAGGGCCAATGGCGCAGGGCCGCGGATGCCTGCCGGGATTGGATTAAAAAACGGGGGGCGGATCCCCTGGTCCACGCCATGTACGGGGAATCCCAGCGGAACCTAAAGAACTACCCCGCGGCGGAAAATCATTTCTTCCGGGCCCTGGAACAGGACGGCGAAAACCTCCAACTGTGGTATGCCCTTATACTTACCGCCTGGGAAGGGCGAAATATGAAGACCCTAAAAAAAGCCCTGTACACGGCAAAAAAGCTCGGGGCAGAAAAGGATATACTTTCCCGTTTTTCCCTGCTCTACGAGTCGGAAGCCTCCGGGGATCCCCCCAGGGTCGTTACCCTGCTCCAAAAGGCCATCCATACCATGGGGCCGGAACCGGAACTCATGTATGCCCTGGGCGCCGGGTACCTTAAGATAGGACTGCTGGCGGAGGCAATAAGCTGGTTCTCCAAAACCCTGCTCCTGCAGCCCCGGCATGAAGAAAGCTGCCTGGGACTTATTGCCGCCCAGGAAGCCCTTTTTAACGACGGCGAAAAGGGGGCCGCCAAAAATCTGGCCCTTTCCTACCGCAATTACCTTGATCTGTGGCCCGATAATCTGGCCATCAGGCGGGACGAGGCCCTGTTTCTGATCAAAATCTGCGAATACGAAACCGCCGCCAAAAAACTGGAGGCCCTTCTTGCCTGGGATCCGGCCAACCACGGTCTTAGGCGGGTATTGGCCTATGCGTACCGGAAACAGGGTAATTACCGTTCCGCCGCGGTGTACCTGCGGGCCCTCTTAAAAGAAAAACCCCGGGATATACGGCTTTTGCTGGAATATTCCGGCTGTATTGAACGGTCCGGCGCCGTCCACTATGCACGGTCGATCCTGGAAAAGGCCAACGCGTATTTTACCAAATCCTCAGAAATTCCCACCGCCCTGGGGCTTCTGGCATACCGGGAAGGCAGTCTGGAACAGGCCTTTGACTACCTCCTCGATGCGGCGGGCAGAAATCAAGCCGACCCCAGGCCATTCCGCTGGCTGTACCTAATATCGAAAGAAAAGGGGGATATCCAGGGAGCTCAGCGGTACGAACGGGAATACCAGCGGGTCCTTAAGAATTCCGTCCCCCGGGGGCAAAAAAAATAAGCCCCGGCCCCGTCAATACTTGTGGAAATAACGAAAATGCCGTAGAATAAAAGTATAATTTAATCCGTAGGGGGACATCATGGCCAAAAAAGGTACCGCAGAAAGTAATTCACCGAAGGTCCTTAATCTCTTTGATGCATATTCAAGCGATCAGCTGCCCAAAGATCAGGGCTATATTATTTCATCCTTTATAAACGGGAATACGGGATATTCGATTTATGAAATAATTTCTTATTCCGGGGTTAAAGCCATCTACCCCGAGGGAGGGGGCCTTACATTCCAGTCCCAGGGCAAAAAGCTCCATGCCCTTATTGAACCCGCATCGTACCCAAACAAAAGCATCGAGCCGTATTTGCGGGAAAAAAGCGAACAGATCCCCCTGCGGTTCAAGGAACTAAACAAGGCAACCACCAAAAACCAGTCATCTATTTACTATGCAAAGAAACCCGTCGAATCCCTTTCTTCGTTCACCGTCATGCGGCCCCAGGGGTACAATGTTTCCTTCGTGTTCTATAATCGCCCGGACATATACGAAACCCTGGCAAAATTCTTTGAGCAATCCTTCGCCAACGATGCGGGCCTGCCCATGTCCGACGCCAGAAAATGCGCCGGCGAAATAACCGTTATTGTCAAGAAAACGATGAATTTTACCGGTGAATACGATTAATTCGCTGTGAAGGGTCCATGCCCGCGATCCCGCCCGCGTGGGGAAGCCCCGGCGGAACCGGGGATGGACCCTAAGTTAAATACCTTACAGAACAACATACCCCGTCCGCTTGCGCTGACCGGGCTGTCCTATCTAACACAAAAACCAGGGCAGCCATGCCCTATTTGTGGAGTTCCTGTAGTTTTTTCCTAACAATCCCTGTAAATTCCCAGGGGAATACGGCGCTTACGAACAGGCCCGCCGCAGATTCACGGAGGGCCTGTTCGTTCATTCCTTGGCCTTTTCCAGTTCGGCCTGGGCCACCGCCAGGATCGCGATGGGCACCGAATAGGGGGAGCAGGACACATAGTTAAGCCCCGCATCCATACAGAACCGCACGTTGGCCGGGTTGGCGCCGTGTTCCCCGCAGAGTCCGCACACCAGATCCGGCCTGGTCAGCCGGCCCCGCTCTGTGGCTACGGCAATCAGCTCCTTAACCCGGGGATCCAGGGTACTAAAGGGGTTCCCCACAATAAGATCAAAGAGGGTATAGTCCGGCATAAAGGCCGTAAAATCATCCCGGGAAATTCCAAGGGTGGTTTGGGTTAGGTCGTTGGTACCAAAGCTAAAAAACCGGCCGTATTTGGCAATTTCCCCCGCCCCCAGGGCCGCCGCAGGAAGTTCAATCATGGTACCGATCTGATACTCCATGGGCTTGGCCTTTTTTTGAAGCCGCAGTTCCTCTTCTATATCCACGATACCGGTATAGCTGGACCCTTCAATCTTTTTCCCGTAGGCAATAAGTTTCAGTTCCGATGCGTTCATCACGATGGGGATCATAATTTCCGGCCGGGCGTCGATCTTTTCCGACCGAAGTTTATAGGCGGCTTCAAAAATAGCCTTTACCTGCATGGCGTAGATCTCGGGGTAGGAAACGGCAATACGGCAGCCCCGGTGGCCAAGCATGGGGTTAAATTCATGGAGGGCCTCCACGCCGGTGGTTATTTCGGCCTTGGAAATTTTAACCTTTTTTACCCTTTGCATATGATCAATCAGGCTTTGAATTTCATCTTCATTGTGGGGCATAAATTCATGGAGGGGCGAATCCAAAAGGCGGATCGTCACTTCCTTTCCCGCCATTACCTTCAGGATCCCGTAAAAATCTTCCCGCTGCATAACCTGGAGCTTTGCCAGGGCCTTTGCCCTGTCCTGGGAATCGGTGGACAGCAGCATTTCCCGGAATACGTTGATCCGGTCCCCCTGGAAAAACATATGCTCGGTACGGCAAAGGCCCACACCGTCGGCGCCGAAACTCAAGGCCAGGGCGGCGTCCCGGGGGGTATCGGCGTTGCACCGGACATGGAATTTTTTAATAAAGCCCTTGCTTAGTTTAATAAAATCCAAGAGTCCCGATTCTTTCGGATTAGGCTCAATAAGTTTGGCGGTTCCCAGGTACACGTTGGATTCGCCGTAGAAGGGTACATTAAGGGTAATGTAATCCCCCTCTTTAAAGCTTAAATTGCCCAGGGTGGCTATCTTGCCCCGGATCTTCATTCCCAGGGCCACCAGAGATACCTTGCCGTACTGGCGGGCCACCACCGACGCATGGGCGGAATACCCCCCCTCGGCGGTAAGCACCCCGGTACTTACCTCGATGGCCTTAACATCCTCGGCAAAGGAAGATTCCACCACCAGGATAAGCCTGGTATCGTCCCCCTTCTGCTGGGCCACCTTTAAGGCTTCCAGAAGGGAATCGGTACTAAAATAGACCCTGCCTATGGCAGCCCCGGGGGCGCCGGCAATGCCCCCCTTCCAGCTTTTTAATTCCTTCACACTGGTGGGATCAATCACCGGGTGAAGAATTTCATTAAGCCGCAGGGGTTCTATGGATTTTATCACCGTGGCATTATCGATAATTTTCCGTCCGGCCAGATCCAAAAGAAGCCTTAGATCCGCCTGGGTAGACTTCTGATCCACCAGGCGCTGTTCAATAAGCCACAGTTTGCCGTTTTCCACGGTAAAACGGATCTGGCGAATCTCTTTAAATTTATCCTCCAGGGTCCAGGCAATGCGCTGCAGTTCCCTAAGGTGCTGGACGCCGATCTTATCAATGGGCTGTCCGGCGGCGCCGCCTTCGTTAAACTTTTCCCTAAAAAATTGTCCTTGGAGGGCCCTTTCGCCGGTTACCACATTACGGCTAAAGTAAGCGCCGGAACAGGAATCCTTGCCGTAATTGCCATAGACCATGGGGCTGATCACCAGGGCGGTGTCGTTATCGTTCTGGTCGTCCATCTGGAACATTCGGGATATTTCGCCCAAGGTTATAAGTATCTGCTGTTCGGCGGTATCAAAAAAACCCGTGGGAAAGTACTTGGCATAAAAATCCATATAAAATTCGGCGCTTTTATCGATTTTTACCGGTTTTTCTTCTTTACCCAGTTCATTGGAGGGGCCCCGGATACCCAGGGCCTTGTCCAGCATTTTTAACTGGGCGGTAATTTCGTCCTGGAGTTTTGAATTAGCCTCCAGTTCCTTTATCCGTTCCTCAATTTTAAGCATTCCCCGGACTAAAAAAAGAACCTCGTGGGCGGCAAAATCCTTTCCCACCCAATTGGAGAAGCCCTGGATAGTGGGCTTTACCAAGCCAAAATTATGCAGGGTGGGATAGGTGGTAATAGCCAGGTTGGAAGAAATAACCACCTTAAGCAGCATGGGATTAGCCGAGTCTCCAAAATCCTTTCCTACCAGCGTTCCGGTCTTGGCAAGAAGGGAAAGGATATCTTTTCGTATGCTTTTGGGATCTATTTCCGATGCCAGGGTGGTGTCAATTATAAAACCCGGCAAAATGGGAAATTTAAGTTCCGCAAATTCATTAGCCTGACGGCCGCGGATCCCCAACAGCTCGGGGGCCACAGTCTTGGGGATCACATCTTTTTGGCTAAAAAAATGTATTCTTTTATCCATCATATTTTCCTTTAAAAGAGTCTAAGCACATTATTTACCGGTCCCTTAAGAAAAGCCTCGAACTGATGGCTTGCTCCCTGGGCCAAATACCGCTGCAGTTTTGCCACATCCTTGATATCGCTTCCTGCCACGGCAAATTCAATGGCGCTGCCATGCTTAACCTTGCCCCACTTAAAGAGGGAGTTGATATCCAGGATCCGTTCACCGTCATAATAGATATACACCTGAAGATTAGGATACTTGGCATTATAACTTGCCACAATACGCTTCCAGGCTTCGACATTTCCATTATGAAAAAGCTCGTTCTGCACCACCACGGCATACCGGGGGGTCATCCGCACGGGACCGGTGGGGGCCGCCGCAGAGGGGGCCGCCGCGGTAACCACCGGGGGGGCCACGCGCTGGGCCTCCTGCACCGGCTTAGCCGCCGCCGGCCGGGCCCGGGTTTTTCTTACCCCGCCCTTTGCGGAAGTCCTGGGGGCCTTCGGCGGGGCCTTTACCTTTAGGGGTTTTACCGCAAATCCGCCTCGTAAAAACGCCGGGGGAACCTTAGTCTTTTCGCCTTCGAAGAAACGTATCGCCAGTTCCGCCGCCTTTTGACACGCATCATCCGCCGGAACAGATCCCTTCCCCGCATACACCACCAAAAGCTCCCGCTTTCGCAGGGAACCGAAGGCCGCCAATTCTTCGGGGACCTTGGGGTTTGCCACTAAAAGTCCCAATTCCGGGTGGTAGTACACAACAACCAGATCTACCCCCTTCCACTTTGCAAATTCCTTTGCCAGCGAAGCGGTATCCGCCACCACCGAACGCAGGTTCGCAGAGACCGTTCTATACCCCAGTTTGTCCACCAGCAGTACCCGTAAAACAAGCCCCGCCCGTTCGCCCGCCATTTCTTCGTCGTCGAACTGGTACAGCAGATCCGCCAGATTGTGTTTTCCCGCGGCATCTTCCATAATGGCAATTGTCTGCTTTATATGCCGTACCGCCAGATTAAATCCGGAGCGGGTAGAAAGAAACTCAAGATTTGCCAATTCATTTACCATATTTTTCTCCTAGAAAAAACGCCCCCGAAGCCGGGGGCGTTTCGGTCATTGATGCAACCGAAGTGTGATTATAATTCTTTAAGTGATCCGCCGCCGGAACCGCGGGCCCGCCGGGCCGTGGTCTTTTTTGGTTTTGCAGAGGCCGCCCCGGCAGTTTTCTTTGCCCCCCTGCCCCGCTTCGGAGCTTCAATGGCGGGGGCCTGGGCGGTGGCACTGTCCCCGGAATTAAGCAAATCAAGGTAGGTTTGACTGGCAGGAGCGGCGGCAGCGCCCTCCTCTTCGCCAAGATCGCCGGCAAAGGACTGGTTAATATCCTCCCGGACCGTTGATCTGCGCCGGCTAAAGGATGCAAAGGCCGCATCCTGGAAGCCCTTAGAAACGCCGTGGAGGAATTCGTTCAACACATTGGCCATCGCATCCAAGGTGGCTTTTTTCCGTTTAATGGAAGTAATATCCACATCCAAAAGCAGCCCCGGCTGGATATGATAGGGATTGATCATGTAATCAAACCGGTTGTATTCCCGTTCAAGTAAGGCCAGCCGGTCTTCCATTACCCGCCTTTCGACCGGGTACTGATAGTCGTACATACCCCTCATCTTATCCCGCATGCGGATAATCTTCTGGCGGATCTTGTCTTTTTCGTAAATATAGGTCCGGTTCATCCGCTCTACTTCTGTTTCGGCGGGGTTGACAAAAGAAATCTCGTCCCAAACCTTGGCAATATCCTCGTACAGGGGGTCGCCGGTTTTGGCCTTAATGGTTTTGCGGATCTTGTTTTTGTTCTTTTTAGCCAGATCGTCAAAGTCCGTTACCCGGAAACTGGGTTTATTGCTTTGATAGATCACCTCCAGTACATCCCAAAGATGGGCTACTTCGGTTTCAAAGCTCTTCATCTGCACATCAAAGGCCTTCCGTTCTTCAACAAGCTGGGCGTTATCGTAGTAGCGCATCCTAACCTGGTACCGCTCGTCGGGCAAGTTGGCCACATCGGTATCTTCGTATTCCCGGATTAGCAATTCCCGGGCGTTTTTAAGGTTTTCGATGTACTGGTACCCCATCTTGGAGGTATCGAGGATCGACGTGATCGAATTAATCGCCGTATTAAAGCCCCGGTTCCGGATATTTTCAATATCGATGATCTTTTTAAGGTTCTCCCGAATATTAAGGGCGTCAAAGGTTGCCGGATCGATCTCCGCCCGAAGATCGCTGATCCGTTCCATCAGGGTCTTGGCAATAATGCTGTACCGCCGGGATTTCGGGTTCTCGATATCGTCATCGGTATAGCTTTCTATCTTGCTCATCTTGGTAAAGATGATTTCCCCATCCGAAAGCTCTTCCAGCCCCTGATCGATCCGTTGGTCTTTGATTTTCTCAATTTCCTTATCGATGGAATCTATTATATGCTTGGCAAGGAGATCTTTGATAAGATATTCCACCGTTACCTGGTAGTGGAATATCGGACTGATAAGCTCCGCATCAAGGATGTTAACGGAAAGCTTTACATCGCTTACCGTCTTGGGTTTAACAATATTGTCCTTGAAGGCGCATTTTACGATGGAATAGGCGTTTTCGCCCCGGATAAAAGCCCCGGTCTCGGTCTTCTGCCGCAGCAGACTGTTGGTCAGGTTTTCCAGATCGTTAACACCCCGCTGGATATGTCCCTGCAGGTGTCCGTACATGTTAACCATTGACTTTTCAATTTCCCCGGTATTGAACTTGTCGGCGCCGCCCACGGCGTCCAAAAGATCCGCCACTTCCTTGGGGGTATACCGGGCCAGAACCTTGGTCTCTTCCTTATCTATGAAATTCCGGACCTTTTTAACCATCTCGTCTTCGGTGGTTACTACGTACCGGTTAAACATATTCTGATAGTTCTGGTTAAAGTAGTTATACAGTTTTTCCTTCATCCCGCCCATAACATCAAGGCGTTCCAGGACATCCTTGGGCAGTTTGGAAGCAATGTGGTGGATAACCTTGTTGGTTTCTTCCTCCAAAAGCTGATTAACTTCGTTCTGCTGGTCCCGGTATTCCTGAGCTAACGAGTTACGAGAACCGACGGCGCTCGGTTTCTCCGGATGAAATACATTGGGACTCTTAGGCAGGTCAATGGCTCCCATAATTTTGTCTCCTCCAAAAATATAATTTTGATCATTTACATCAGTATGATACCTATTCTAGCAATATTTTAAAAAAAAAGTAAAGCCTTTTTTAAATTTTATCTACTTTATTGTGCATTTTTTTAAAAAATATGATAAAATACCACTATGAGCAAAGAAAAAACCGTAAAACTGGGGTGCTTTTTTTTGGTTTTTGCTTTTTTAACCCTTAATCTGGGGGCCGATATTCGGACCATTCCTATCGATGTGTATATAATTGTAGACAGTTCTTCGGCCATGGAGAGGGGACGGGAAGAGGCCGTTTCCTGGCTCTGTACCGCCGTTATGGACGGTTTGCTGCAGCAGGGGGATGGCCTTTGGATATGGACCGCGGGGGAAAAGCCGGAACTTGTTTATTCAGGAACCCTGGGATCCGACAAGGAAGCTCCCAAAACCCTGATCCGGTCGATCACCTTCCGGGGGGATACCGCGGACTACCGGGGGGCCCTGCGGGAAGCCCAATCGGCAATTGCCCGCAGGAGCGGCAGGATAAGCTATACCCTCCTTATAAGCGGTTCCGGGGCTAAGGATCCCCCCTCCCGGGAAGCGGAATCCGCGGGGCTGCTCCGGTATTCCCGGGTGGAAAGCTTTGCCGGCTGGAGGGTCCTTACCATAGGGCTGGATCTAAGCCCCCGGATCCGCCAATCCCGGTCCTATTATATGAACAACCAATGACCAGAGGGCATTTTAAGGTTTTTACCATTGTTGTTTTTCTTTTAACCGCCGGCGGTATAGGGGCCCTGGTATTCCTGCCCAAGGACTTTTTTTCGTCCCGGGAGAAAGAGGTGGGTCAAACCAGGGTGGTTATTCCCCAGGTGGTGGGAACCGGCGGGGAGTCCCCCCGAATAGGCCGGGACAACGACGGCGAGGGGAACCTTCGGATCGATCTTGACGAGGGGGAGTCGGCGGTCACATCCTTGGCCAGGGATTTTGACAACGATTCCTTTGAAGAGCAGATTATTGCCTACCTGCGGCTCCAGGAAATAGACGGCCCGATCTTTATAACCTATGTTGAATTTGATCCCGGCCGGGGGGTTTACCGGCGGCAATGGAACGCCCCCACCGCCGCGACAAAACCCGGAACATTGATGCTCTACAGCCAAGACCTGATAGGAGACGGAGGAATCTGCATCCTGGTTTCGGGGATGAATGCCGGGGGGGAGCAAACCCTGACGGTGTTCAGAAAAAACGGCGATCCCCAGGCAGAACCCTTTAGCAAGATCGCCGAATTCCGCATCGAGGGCTCTATCACGGTGGAAGAAGGATCCCGCAGGGCCGGGCAAAGCCTTGGCATTGCCACCTATGGCAGGGATTATGAATCTTCCAATATGCTGGACCAAATTGAAACCACCTATACCTACAACCGGGTAAACGGCCTCTACGAGCAGTCCCGGGTGGTAAAAATACCCGGTTCCCAGATAGAACAGCGGCGGCTTAGGGAACTGTTAAGCGGCGATCCGGGGCAGTTTGAAAATTTTATCAACGGCCTTTGGTACCAGGGCGAGGGAAACCGGCGAAAGTTTGTGTATTTTAATACCGCCGCCAGGGAGCTTATTTTTTACAATAACAATTCCGAAGAAATTTTCAGCTGGCAGGATTCCACCCCCACCCGGTACGGACTGCATATCAACAGCCGTAATATCTCTTTAACCAAGCTCCGGCGCACCGTTAATGTGGAGCTGGCCTCTCTGGAAAGCATACGGCTGCGGGTATACCAGGACATATACCTGCGATCGGGGCCGAACACCACCTGGGACGGCTCGTACCAGCGGCTGCAACAGACAGAGACGGCCCGGAAGATCGAGCGGCCAAACCCCTATCTGGAGGGGACCTATACGGGGCAGGACGGAAAAATCGTCTTTTACCAGGACGGAACCTATGAACTGACCCCCCTGCCAAACCGGGAGGAGCTTATCCGCCGGGGCCGGTATGTTTTTTTCCGGCACGAAAACGAAGAACTTTTGGAACTGCGCCCTGCCGTTCAGCCGGGGACCGGCCAAAACCGCCGGCCCGGCGCCGTACCGGAGCCTAAGCGGGAAACCTTTAAGGTAACCAGGGAAGAACCCAATTCCCTTACCTTAACCAGGGTGCGGATAGGCGCCAAGGGGATACAGGATCTTCATGAATCACCCATTCCGTTAACCAGGAGAATGTAAGGGATGGGGCAAACCGGGAAAATTCACCGAAACTACGGCCGTGTAAAACCGGTTGAGCGGGGGCATTTAACCGGGGCGCCGATCGGGGTTTTCCAAAACTAACAGCCCTTTGGGAGTGGCCCGATCTTTTACTTCAATAGGCAGGGAATCTAATACACGGGGAAGGATTCAAAACCCTTATCTTTCAAGAGCAGCATGGTACGGGAAGGGTCCGGACCGGGGGCAACCCCCACCGCCCAGTTTTCTTTTCCATTGACCATTTTTTTAGCGATAAGCGGAGAAAAACCCGCCCCCCGAAGCCGCTCCGCCAGGGCCCGGGCGTTCTCTTCCCTGCTGAATAAACCGGTCTGCAGCATTGCCGGTCCCCCGGAACCGGTCGCCGCCGGCCCGGTTTCTACCGCGGAAGGGGGCCTTGGGGCGGTTTCCTGGGGGGAAACGGACCGGGAAGCGGGCTGGATCCCCATAAGGAGCCACAGGGCCGTGGGAGCGGCGGTAACGGCGGGGTTATTATCCAGGGCTATGCGGGCCTCGGGACTTTGGGGAAATTCCGCCGTAAGCCGGTTCCGGGCCGCGGTATCCCCGGAAATTTTCCACATGCTGTAGTAAATTGCGGGCTTGTATTCGGCCAGGGCGGGATCCTTTAAAAGATCCCCCAGGGCCCTGGTTTCGCCGGTCCGGAACGATTCAAACTGGGCGTGGAGGAACCGGGCCTGGGCCGCCAGGGTCCGGTCGGACGCAGCCAAAATCGGGGCCAATTCCGCCCGGGCCCGTTCAAATTCCCCCATGGCGGCCAGGAAAACCGCCCCCCTCATCAGAGCCCCCGGCTCCACCCTGCCGGGGATCGCCCGGGCCGCCTGGTTCCAAGCCTCCGCCGCTCCCTCGGCATTGCCGGAAAGTTCAAAAAGCCGGGCCATCCTTACCAGGGCCTGCTTGCGTTCCGCCGGAGCAGTTTCCGGGGCGTGTAATTTCCGGTCTATGGACTGTATTTCCGCCCCCAGCAGGACCGGATCGGCCTGGGAAAAGAGCCGGCCGGAAAAGAGAAGGAGTAAAAAGACAAGACAGCGCCGCTGGACCATGGGCCTATCCCTTAATCAATTCCATAGGGACCGCCGCCGGCATTAGCCCCGGAACTTTCTTCTTTTTTGGGGGATTTTCCTGATTTTTCCTGTTTTGGCTTTTTTTGAAGGGCCTTAAAAAGTATAAAGGGCAGCGTGCAAAGCATTCCCAGCATGAAGGACACAAAAATCGTAAGGAACACGGGCACGCCGGCAACGCTAACAAAACCAAAGGAAATGTCGCAGGTATTGTCCAGGTTAAATCCTATAAAGGCCAGAAGGATTCCAACAACAACAATTAATCCAAAGAGCCGCCAGGGCATAACAACCTCCCCCGAAATGTATTTCCCCGCAGGGAAACAAGGACCGCCTCTACAAAGGTTCCGGCCTGTACATTCCCCCGGGGAATGACCACCATCTCGTCCCTTTCAGTACGGCCTATTAGTTCTTCGGCATTTTTCCGGGAAATTCCCTCAATTAAAATTCGCTCCGTACTTCCAAGACGGGCCTGTAATAATTCTACTGTATGCTGTTTTTGCAGCGCAATAACCCGGCCCAATCTTTCCCGTTTAAGGGCCTCGGGGATCCGCCGGGGCAGGGAAAAGGCGGCGGTTCCTTCCCGGGGGTTAAAATGGTACATATAGGCGTGGAGGAACTTAACCTGCGCCATCAGATCCAGGGTTTCTTCCAGTTCTTCCTCCGTTTCTCCGGGAAATCCCACAAGGATGTCCGTGGAAAAGCTTATATTCGCCATGGCCCTGCGCAGTTCCTCCGTCAGGGCCAGGTACGATTCCCTGGTATAGCGGCGGTTCATGGCCCCCAGGACCCGGTTTGATCCATGCTGGACCGGCAAATGCAGGTGCCGGCAAAAGCAGGGGTGTTCGGCCATTACCGCGGCGGTTTCGGGGGAAAAATTCCGGGGATTGGCCGAGAGGAACCGCACCCGCTCAATGGAGGTTCCCTCCAGGTACCCGGCGATGCGGCGGAGAAGGCCGGAAAAGTCCAGGTTTTCCCACCGGTAGGAGTTTACGTTTTGTCCCAAAAGGGTAATTTCCCGCACCCCCCGGCGGGCAAGCAGGGCGATTTCTTCGGCGATGGAGGCGGGATCCCTGGATACTTCCCTGCCCCGGACATAGGGGACAATGCAATAGGAACAGAAGTTATTGCACCCGTGCATAATGGGCAAAAAACTTCTAAAGGCCCCTTCCTCCAGGTGGAACGAAGAAAAGGAAAAGGCGGCCCCTTCCTCCGGGGCTGTGCAGGTTCCGCCGGTTTCAAGGGCATCGAGGATCCGGGGAAGAATAGACCGGGAGGCGGTATCCACCACATAGTCCACCGCGGAAAAATCTTCTTTAAGTTTTTCCCCCAGCCGGGATGCCATGCAGCCGGATACCACCAGGGTAAAGGGCTTTTTTCCTTCCCGGTGAAGGTTTTTTTTAAGCGCCTGGTACTGGGCAAGTCTGCCGAACAGGCGGGTCTCTGCGGTCTGCCGGACAGAGCAGGTGCTAAGCAGTACCAGATCTGCGGTATTTCCCTGGGGGGCCGCTTCCCAGCCCCGTTCCCGCAGGACCCGCTCCAGTGCCGAGGATTCGGCGCTGTTCATTTGGCAGCCGTAGGTTTCAAAAAAATAGGTGCCCGGACTTTTCAAGGACTTTCCCCGGCATAAACGGCCCTGGCAAAGGCGCTGTGATTGTGGATACTCTCAAAATTTTCCGCCTCCACGGTAAACCGGGGAAAGGACGAAAGGCTTTTTAAGCCCGTATACACATCCCGGACCAGATCTTCCACAAATTTTGGGTTGTCGTAGGCCGCTTCGGTAATAAACTTTTCGTCCTCCCGTTTAAGGAGCGAATAAACCGGGCTGGATGCGGCCTTTTCTATCAAATCAATAATATCTTCAATCCAGAAGAACGGACCCAGTTCCAACTCCACCGTAACAATTCCCCGCTGATTATGGGCCCCCCGGTCCGAGATGGCCTTTGAACAGGGACATACGGTGGTTACGGGGACGGCGACGGATACGACAAAATGCCGGTCCTGTTTATGCTGCCGCCCTACCCTGCCCTGGTAACGGCAGCGATAGGACATTATTCCCCGCAGTTCCGTCACGGGGGCTTTTTTTTCAAGAAAATAGGGAAATTCCAGGATGCCGCAGGCGGATTCCGCCTCCAGTGCCAGGGCAATCTCTTCCAGCATATCCAAAAACCGGGGCATGGAAAGATCCGCCCGGTGCCGGTGGAATATTTCGATGAACCGGCTCATGTGGGTGCCCTTAAAGTGCCGGGGAAGGTCCGCAAACAGATCCGCCCGGGCGGTGGTGTACTGCACATGGTTTACCTTGTCCAGAACCCGGATGGGGTATTCCAGTCCCTTTACCCCCACTTCGGTTAGGGGTATGTCCCTGGTGTCGGGGGAGCTTTGGACATCGGTTAATTCCCCCGGTTGTGCCCTCATGGCGCCGGCGCCGGGGCGCATAGATCTTCGGCGGCCCTAAGCAGGTTCAGAAGAAGCATGGCGATAGTCATGGGGCCCACCCCGCCGGGAACGGGGGTAATGTACGAGGCCTTCTTTGATACCCCCTCAAAGTCCACATCTCCCCGCAGGCGGTACGCCCCGGCGGCGGCGTTCTCCCCCCCGGGGACGGGGACCCTGTTTACCCCCACGTCAATTACCACCGCCCCGTCCTTGACCATATCCGCGGTAATAAGACCGGCCTTCCCCGCCGCTGCAATAAGGATGTCCCCCTGCCGGGTGTAGGATCCCAGATCCACCGTTCCGGTGTGGCAGACCGTAAGGGTGGCGTTTAGGTCCCGGCGGGTAAGGAGGTTTGCCAGGGGACGGCCCACAAGGTTCGACCGGCCCACCACCACCGCATGGGCCCCGGCGGTGGGGATCTTCATTTCTTCCAATAAGGCCAATATTCCCCGGGGGGTACAGGGAAGAAAACCCCGCCGGCCCAGGACCAGGTTCCCCGCCGATACGGGGTGGAACCCGTCCACATCCTTGGCGGGGTCAAGGGCGGTAATAACCCGGTCTTCCCGGATGTGGGGAGGCAGGGGAAGCTGCACCAGGATGCCGTGGACCAGCCGGTCGGCGTTAAGCTCTTTTATGATTCCCAGCAATTTTTCTTCCGTCACATCCCTGGGAAGACGTATGTCCCGGCCCGTCATTCCCGCTTCTTCCAGGGCCCGTTCCTTACCCCGGACATAGGACAGGCTTGCCGGATCGTCCCCCACCAGGATCACCCCCAGGCAGGGGGTAATGCCCCGGGCCTTTAGCCGGGCCGCCCCGGCCGCGGCCTCGTCCCGTTTTTTCCGGGCGATTTTACCGCCGTCAATAACACGGGCGGCCATTAAAAACGTTCCAGATCCTGGGCCATCTTGTCCAGGGACATAATGTTTTCCCCGGATCTCCATTCTAATATTTTTGCCGCAAGACTTAGCCGTTTTAAAGACCTAAGGGCCCGGCGTTTTAGATCCGGATCCACCCTGCCGGATATTTTTATCTGGGCAAAGGCGGAGGCGTAGGTGACAAAATCGCTGCGGGTCATGGCGGTTTCATCTTCCTTTACGATGCGTTTGACCGTTTCCGGGTCCGCATCTTCGGCGGGATAGTACTTTATGCCCCAGTATTTTTCGACGCATTTTAAGGGAAAACCGGAAAAATTAAAATCCTTTTCCCTTCTAATGCTCTCTTCAATCTTTGACAGTACGTTGCTTCCCTCTTGGGTTCCAAAGGGGGCCTCTTTTTTTAGGCTGCTGTAGTATATTTCATCGTTAAAATGCCTTCGGAATTTGGGATGGGACGTAAGGGGGTGCAGGCCGTACTTGGGGTCGTCAAAATAACAGCGGGAATTTTGGTCAAAGTCCTTCATGGGTCCGTAACCCGCCCGTACCTTGGCCGCGGCAAGTTCTTGTTTTTTCTTGTCACATTCCTGGGGATTGGCAAATTCCCGCAGTTGAAAGCACCCGATAGTACCGGCCTTTCCGTAATTAATAACCAAGGCGGTCCCCTCGCTGTCAATGACCCAAAACTTACGGCTCCCTCCGTCCTTGTACAAATAGGCTTCCATGTTTTTCTCCTCTATAAATATCCTTATACAACCTTATACTACCTTATACTGTTTACATTTTATATCAACAAGCCCACCCTAGCCGCCTATTGTATTTGTAGGTTTTGATAGCTTTTTTTGCTGAAAAACCATCAAAACCACGATTATCGAGCTGCCTTCGGACTTTGCAGGGTAAAAATCGCCTTATCGGCGATTTTTAAGAGTTTTATGCGCAAAGCGCAACAAACTCCCAGGAGACCTACGGAAAGGGAAGAATCACCATAAAGCGTCCCTGCAAAGCCCGGATGGTAAAAGTACCCTGGGGAGCCCGGTTGCTGATCCCAAAACGGCCCCGGTCCCAGGCAAGGCCCCCCAGGGGCCAGGTAAGGCCCGAACTGTCCGCCCTCCAGGGGCCTGTCCCCAGGGGAAAGACGCTGACGGTACAGTCCTTTACCGGAGCTGCCGGCGGGACTGCCCGGATCAGTTCTCCGGGACCTTCCAGGCACCGTATATCCTCCCGGCTGATCCACCGCTCCGGGGGCTTTTCCCGTTCAAAAAGAGCACGGATCGCAAAAAGATGATCGATCCTGCCCCCGCCCCCGCCGATAAGCCAGATCCGGGTGCAGCCCCCTTCCACAAGCATCGAAAGGGCCAGCTCCGTATCGGTATAGTCCTTATCCGGGGGGTACCGCAGAATCCGCTCCGCTCCGTATAGGGCAAGGCGGCGTTCCCCCGCCGGTCCCAGGGAATCCATATCTCCGACGATCCACCGGGGGTTTAGGCCGGCGGCTTCGGCGGCCAAGAGCCCCGAATCGGCGGCCACAATAAGCGGCTCCTCCTTCTGTTCTGTTACCAGGGTACGGCTTTGTTCCGGCCCCGGCCCTTCCCCGCCTATAAAGGCTATGCCCAGCCGTTCTCCCTTAATCATTTTAATAGGATTGTAGTATACTTGCCGGCGATGGGCAATCTGCGAATTCATCCCCTGCTGCGGGAAATCGCACATATTTTTACCGGTGCGGGAAAAGAAGTATACCTGGTGGGGGGAGCGGTCCGGGATCTGCTTTTGGGCCGGAATTCGGCGGACTGGGATCTGGCCACCAACGCAAAACCCGAAGAGGTGATAACCCTTTTTAAGCGGGTAATACCCACGGGGATCCGGCACGGTACCGTGACGATCCGCCACCGGGGGGTATCCTTAGAGGTAACCACCTTCCGCACCGAATCGGAGTATTCCGACGGCAGGCGGCCCGATACCATCCGGTACGCCCCCACCATAGAGGAGGATCTGTCCCGGCGGGATTTTACGATGAATGCCGCGGCGGTAAAACTTCCCGAGGGCTTTATGGTGGATCCCTTTGACGGCCGGGGGGACATCCGAAGACGGCTTATACGCTGTGTAGGCAGGGCCGAAGAACGCTTTGCCGAAGACGGCCTGCGGCCCCTGCGGGCGGTTCGCTTTGCCGCCCAGCTTGGGTTCGACCTGGAAAGAAAGACCCTGGAGGCCATTCCCGGGGCCCTGGAAACCACCGCCAGGGTCGCCCCGGAACGGATCCGGGAAGAGCTGGATAAAATTATGGCATCCCCAATGCCCCAGCGGGGTTTTGTGGCGATGGAAGAAACGGGCCTTTTACGGCTGCTTTTGCCGGAACTGGAGGCATGCCGGGGGGTGGAACAACGGGGGTTCCACCGCTACGATGTGCTGGACCATTCCCTGCTGGCCTGTGCCTATGCGGCAAAACAGGGGTTTCCCCAGGAGGTGCGAATGGCCGCCCTGTTCCACGATCTGGGAAAGCCCCTGGTACGGCGGTTGGATCAGGACCGGGGGGTTTGGACCTTCTACAACCATGAACAGGAATCGGCACGGCTTACCGGGGGAATCCTCCGGCGGTTCCGGTATCCCAATACGGTACAGGAAACGGTCCTTAGGCTTATCCGGGAACATATGTTCCATTACGAAGAGGCCTGGAGCGACGCCGCGGTCCGCCGGTTTATTATCCGCACCGGAGAGGACCTTATCCCCCGGCTGCTGCAGCTTCGGCTGGCGGACAGCGCCGGAACCTCCGGAATCGAACCGGATCCGGCGGCGCTCCTTCCCTTTCGCAGGCGCATTGAAGCTTCCCTTACCAAAACCGGGGCCCTTTCTCTAAAGGACCTGGCAGTAAACGGCCGGGACCTTATGGGGGCCGGCGTTGTTCCGGGCCGATCATTGGGGATTATTCTGGCGGAACTGCTGGAGGCGGTAATAGAAGACCCGGAACTAAATAAGCGGGAAAAACTGCTGGAAATTGCACAAAACATCAATAAACGGTATCAATGAGCCTCCACAGGACAAGCCCTAAACTTAACCCCCAAGATCGAATAATTCACGGTAGTCCAAAAGCGCATACAGTTTTGAAGTCCGGCCCAAATGGTTTTGACTCCCGGCGGACCATCGCTGGGCGCACGTTTTGGTCCTCCCAGCCAGCCGGCATAATCCGCCGCCGCTTTAATCGTATACGGCCTGCAACGCTTTCATTTTTTCCATGTTCTGCTCCTGCAGTTCCGCCGTAATGCCTCAAAAATGAGCCTCCCCGGAGCAGAGCTCCGGGGTATTAAACCAGACTTTCGAATAAATGCCGTCGTCTCCCTACGCATGGAAGCCGCTCCGTCCGGCGGAAAAACGTACCGGCCTTAGTGTAGCTTCAGTCTAAAAGGGTGTCAACTTTTTTCGGTGATTTTTTTGTGAATATACGAA
Source organism: Spirochaetaceae bacterium (assembly GCA_031277165.1). Lineage (GTDB taxonomy): Bacteria > Spirochaetota > Spirochaetia > Treponematales > Breznakiellaceae > JAISLT01. The sequence continues at coordinate 4,466 of JAISLT010000021.1, read as the reverse complement.
AACACGGCAGCCCCAGGGTACAGGATCCGCTGGCAGCAACAGGAGGGGAAAGACAAAGATGGAAAGAACAGTGGTGTTGTCCAAGGTGGAGTTACCACCGCACATGGCCGTGTGTTTATCAAACATTGCATTGCGGATTACCCATCGGCAATCACTTCAAGGGATAGCCGTGTTCTTGTATGTTTCATTAAAAGGTCCGGTTTAATACCGAAGCTGTAAAAGAATTCCACCCGGCAGAAAGCTCCGCATAAGCAGGACAAACCGGGAAGGAGCCATACAAAAAGCCCTACGGATGCACAAAAAAGCAAAAAAGAGCCGGACAGAATTCCAACGGAACCGCCCGGCGGCTATACCGGGTATATGGCCGAACGAAACCCTTCCTCCGCCCGATCACCAGCGGCGCCTCGCACCGTTCCATCGTCCGTTTCGCCGGGTCGATCCCCAAATGCCGTCCGTAATGCCATATCCTGCTCCTTCTGGTAAAGTTGGAGAGATAGGGGTCTCTGCCCGGGGTATACCGGGATCCTATTCGGGGCAGCGGCGCCAAAACGTTGCTCCTCACTATTTTCTTCGGCCGCCGTTGCGATTACTATCTGTGACGGGGTCTGCCAGAGCATATACTCTGACCGTTCCCTCCCAACACGGAGCAATCGGCGCCGGCCCCTATTCCCGCCGGATATCAGTTACCCCTTTTACAAAATATCATAAAGTATCTATGGGCATACATTCTTAACCTGCTGCCAGTGGTTTTTCCAACGAAAAAGCCATACAAACCTGCAAGTGCAACGGGCTGCTAGACTTCGCCCAGGGAAAAGTCCCCCACTATTTTAAACCGTTTGCCGTCCCGTACAACCCGAAGATCCCTGCCGGGGAAAAACCGGGGAAGTTTTACCCCTACCAGATGCGCCGCTTCTTCCATCAAAAATTCAAACTGTTCCGGGGGAATGCTTTCCAGGGTGGCGGCCCGGAATGAAACAATATAACCCCTTCCCTGCCGGGATCCTATACCGGGGCTAAAGTCTGCGGCGACTTCAAAAAGACCGTCCATTTCGGGGTTTCCGGTGGCGCCCCGGGCAGGGCGGTTTGGATGGAGGGCATACACGGCCCCCCATTCCTCCTCAAGAAAATCGTCCACCTCCCTAAAAAGGGCATCGAGGGTATTGGTAAAGGCCCTTAGCTTAGGGTGTTCATACATAGCTAACCGGGCAGGGCTATGTCCAGCACTTCCTGAAACAGGTCCACCGGATGGAAGCTAATACTCTTCTTCACATGATCGGGAATATCGTCCAGATCCCGCCGGTTTTGACTGGGAATAATAATATCCCGGACCTGATTGCGCCGGGCGGCGATGGTCTTTTCTTTTAAACCCCCGATAGGAAGGACCTGCCCGGTGAGGGACAGTTCCCCGGTCATGGCAAGAAATTCAGAGATGTTTCTTCCCAGAAGCAGGGAAAGCAGCGCCGTGGCCATGGTAATTCCCGCAGAGGGCCCATCCTTGGGGGTGGCCCCCTCGGGGATATGAAGATGGATCTGGTTTTTCTCAAACCACTCCGGGTCCACCCCGTATTTCTCAATCCCCACCTTCCGGGCCACGGTCATGGCAATGGAGGCGCTTTCTTTCATAATATCCCCCATCTTGCCCGTCAGGGTAAGCCCTCCCTTGCCGGGGGAAGCAACCGCTTCAATAATAAGGGTATCCCCTCCCATGCTGGTCCATGCCAAGCCCAGGGACATGCCGGGTTTGTCGGCCCGTTTTACAACTCCCTCGGGGAAAAGGGGTTTCCCCAGATGTTTTTCTATGGTCTTTTTATCAATCACAAAAACAGGAGGACTTTCGGCCTTTTTTCCGGCGGAAGGTTCATTTTGTTTTTCTTTTTGTGGTTCCTTCTGTGTTTCGTGCTGTGATTCCTTCTGCGTTTCTTTCTGGCTTTCTTTTTGATCTTCCCTCCGGACTTTTTTCCGGGCCGGGGATACGGCGGTTTCGGCGGCTTTTTCTTCGGACTCTACAATTTGTATGGCCAATTTCCGGTGTATCTTATCCAGGTTTTTTTCAAAGTTCCGTACACCGGCCTCCCGGGCATAGCTGTTGGCAATATGGAGCAGGCTGTCCTTGGTGTATTTTACCTGGGTCCGCTTAAGTCCGTTCTTTTCAAGGCTCTTGGGCACCAGATAACGCCGGGCAATTTCTAGTTTTTCCGTATCAATATACCCCGGCAGTTCAATTATCTCCATCCGATCCAGCAAGGGCGGAGGAATTGTGTCCAGGGTGTTGGCGGTAATGATAAAAAAAATCCGGGAAATGTCAAAGGGCAGATCCAGGTAATGATCCCGGAATGAAAAGTTTTGCTCCGGGTCCAGTACTTCCAGCAGCGCCGAAGCGGGATCCCCCTGGTAACTTATCCCCATCTTATCGATCTCGTCGATTAAGAACACCGGGTCTTTTGTTTTGGTAATCTTAAGCCCCTGGATGATTTTTCCCGGCAGGGCTCCGATGTAGGTTCGGCGGTGGCCCTTGATCTCCGCCTCGTCCCTCATGCCCCCCACGGAAAAACGGAAAAATTGTTTTCCCAGGGCCCGGGCTATGGACCGGCCCACGCTGGTCTTCCCTACCCCGGGGGGGCCCAAAAGGCAGACGATGGAGCCCGTGGGGTATTTGTCGAAATTCCGCCCGGCGGTTTTGCCGGAAGCGGCCCGCGGACCGGACTTTGCGGCCCGGCCAAGCCCCGCCTGGTTCCGGAGTTTCCGCACCGCCAGATACTCGGCGATGCGGTCCTTTACGTCCTTTAGCCCGTAATGGTCCATTTCCAGAATTTCCCGGGCCGATTTAAGGTCAAAATCCTCCGGGGGCGGATCATTCCAGGGAAGGCTCACGATCATATCCAGGTAATTGCGGGTCACGGTAAATTCCGCCGAATTAGGCTCCATCAGGTTAAACTTTTCCAGTTCCTGTTCCACCGCCTCTTTAACTTCCCCTTCAAAATGAAAGGCCTCGATTTTTTCTTTAAAGTGCTGGTACTCCGAACTCTTGGCATCCGTGGTCATACCCAGTTCGGTTTTAATGGCCTTAAGTTCCTCTTTTAAAAAATAATCCCGCTGGGATTTTTCTATCTTTTCGTTGATTTCTTTTTGTATCCGTTTTTGAATCCGCAGCAGTTCCTGTTCCTTTTTAATAAACACCAAAACCTGTTCCATGCGCTTGCGGACATTGAGCATCTCTAAAATCTTTTGCTGTTCGCCCTTGTCGATATTAAGGATACTGGCAATAAAATTCGCTATTTTGCCGGGATGATCGATGTTGATCATGTTAAGCCGCATTTCTTCGGAAAAGAGGGGATTGTTCTCCGAGATCTGCTTCATCTCCGCTATTAAGGCCCTGGTTAGGGCTTTAACTTCGGCGGTGTCGTCCTCTTCGTCTTCCAGGTATTCCACCGCCGCCACAATGGGAAAGGCCGAATGAAGGGCCTTTTTGATCCGGAACCGTTTAAGGGTGGAAATGAAGATATTCACCCCCCCATCGGGAAGGTTTATCTTTTTTACAATCTTAGCCACCGTTCCCATTTCGTACAGGTCCGTGATGGCCGGATTTTCCGTCTCGTTCCGGAGCATCACCAGGCCTATAAGCCCGTCGCCGGAGACGGCGTCGTCCACCACCTTTACATCCGGGGGATTCCCGATCATGATGGGGGTAAAGATCCCCGGAAAGATAGGACGGCCCATAAGGGCCACCAGGGGTAATTTATGGGGGAGTATCTGATCGATAGGTACCACACTTTGTTCAGCCATAGCAACGTCCTTTTTTGTTTTTACCGGCACCTTGTGGGATTTTGCGAAAATCGCATAACGTCACCCCCGTGCTGTTTTACTCTGCAAACTGCCCTCGGCCCGGGGGCCGATCATGCTCATAAATCGGGATTTTTTGCTGCCCGGGGAAAATCCACCGGCGCCGCAGACGGCTGGTACGCTTTAAAAACCCAGGTTTATGGCCCCGGATTTACCGGGAACCGCGGTCGTTTCTTTGCTTAAATATCGCAAAAAACTGCACAAAAGGCAAGAAATCCTCCCGGCAGTTTACTGCGATTCGCATATACATTGCATAAAAATCCACAAAGTGCAACAGGCTCCCGGCGAAAGGGAGAAATCGAGGGGGAAATAGGGGATTTTTTCGGATATAAAGCACCCCGGGGTATGGTATGGACCCGCACACGGAATCAAAAACAGAAAAAAAGGCTGGTCATATCGTCCCGCTGGGGGGTGTTTTTTCTGAAATCTTCCAGGGCCGGGGCAAGCAGGGTGTCCAGGGCCGTTCCCCCGGCGCGGCTTTGAAAAGCCAGTTTTAGGAGCCGCTCGTTCCCGAATTCTTCGCCTTCGGGGTTGTCCTGTTCGGTTATTCCGTCGGTATAGACAAGAAGGGCGTCCCCGGGCCGTATCCCCAGGCGGAAAATTACCGGTTTTATCCGTGCCTCGAT
>JAISLT010000064.1 GCA_031277165.1 Spirochaetaceae bacterium | reverse complement strand
TGGGCACCTCCCACAGCGCCGCCCGTTCCGGCCGCCCCCAGATGATAGTCCCCCTCCTCCTCGATCAATTCTACTGGGGCTACCGGGTAAAACAGCTCGGCATAGGCCCCGGCACGGCGAACATCAAACGGACATCGTACCGCCGCCTGGAAGCCCTGGTCCTGGACCTGGTACACAACGGAGCCTACCAAAAAAACGCCGCCGCCCTGGGGGAACGGGTCCGCTCGGAACCGGGCGCCGCCGCCCTCTGCGATCATATCGAAAGCTACGGCTGTGTCGAGGAATCCCGCAGACTGGATGCGTAGCGCCTGTGGCATTGCGGAGGTCTTCTACGGGGAAATCCCCGAAAACAGTACCGGCCTTGTTACGGTGATCCCGGGGCCGGATTTAAATGGAGCTCCCCAAGAACCCGCTATCGCGGGGGAAGAAAGGCGGGTTTCGGGGTATCAAACCCCACTGCGAATGCAGGATGTGATCATACCCTCCCCGGCAAAATACCGGAAATGTTAAGGAAAGCCCTAAACCGCTACCGTTTTTTGTCGAGTACAATTTCCTGGAAGCCCTCATCCCCTAATCCCAGGCTTACCGGTTCGGGAAAAATAACCTTAAGCTTGTTCAGGCGCCGGTTGATTTCCAGCGAGTCGTCTTCCAGCGAAAAGGATCCGGCGGTGGTGGATATTTCGTAGGCCAGGGCGTAATCGTGGAAGGACACGTCCGGAAGCACACTCTGCAGTTGGCTGACCATTAGATCCCAGAGCTGGTCCTTGGTAAAGCCCGATTCTTTAACCTCGGGCATGGCAAGCCAGTCCTTTAGGAGCTGGTCAAAATCCATGTCGATTAGGACCGTCATATCATCGCCCCCCTCTCCCCGGACGCAGGTCAGTTTAAAGAGGACCTTTAGGGAAGAATTGGGTATAAAGGCTTCTTCATTTTTGGGTATGACAAGTATTTTGGCCCCTTCCCAGGTTCCAACCAGGTTATCGCCGGGGTTTACGGGCCTCCAGCCTTCGTTCTGGGCATTCCCGGCGGCGCAGAGGACAAAAAAGAAGAGGGAAAAAAGGACGCTTCGTAAACTACCGCCCTGGGCAAAGGTATATTTCATAAAGAACCTCCCGGTTAGGCTGAGTATCCCAGACATGGGGGACTTTGTCAACGGCGCTTTACCCGCAGCAACACCGGCGATTACCAGGGGATTTAACCGGGGTCAACAAACTCTGGGAGTTTGCTGCGCTTTGCGCATAAAACTCTTAAAAATCGCCGATAAGGCGATTTTTTACCTTTGCAACTGCAACAGGCTGCTGGCGGAAGGCCCTATTGGGGGAGGATTATCGCATGGACCCGCAGGGCCCGTTCTTCCGCGGCCTGCCGGACCATCGTTTCGGAAATTCTTCCCCGCTGGCGGACATGGGGGGGGGCGTCGCCGATAAGGATGATCATCCGGGATTCAGCTTCCCAGGGGTAGTTGGTGGCCGCATCGTGGAGGGCTTCGTAGACCGCCTCGGGTATGTCCTTGCCCCCCCGGGGGGATATGCCGTTCAGGGTCCGCTGAAACTCGTTAATGTTCCCGGTAAAGGGGACAGCCTTGGTTAGGTACTCTTCGTAATAATCCTTGTACAGTATCAGGCCAATGCGGAATCCCGGGGAGTCCCGCAGAAGTTCCCCCAGCATGGGGACCATGCCGCTTTTTATCGCATCGATATCGTCCTTCATGGAGCCGGTGGTATCCAGACAGATCACCAGGTCCAGGGATTTTCCCTTCTCTTTTTCCAGGATCCCCCGGATTTTATCCACCAGATCCGCGGGACCCAAGGAATGAACCAGATCTCCCCGGCCCCATCCGCTGATCCCGGAAAAACTTTCTTCTGTTTCCCGCATAAAATTACCCGCCGGGGGACCCGGCAGGGGCTGTTGACTTACTTCCAGGGTAAAGGGATTGTCCCTAAAGGCCCCCCGGTAATCCGCGTAGGGAAGGGAAAAGGCCCGGATATTGAGGTAGGTTCCGTCCACCACATAGACCTCCCCATGCCGGGAATTTTCGTATCCGTAGTGGAGGATGTAGGGAATGTAGATGTGAAAGACCGCCCCAAGTTCACTGTGCTGCTCCGGCGTGGAATCCACCAAGGACCAGATCCGGGCGGACTTAGGAATGGGCTGCTCATTAAGGAGCCGTACCTCGTCCCCGTTGATGGGGTTCCACTGGGGGGCCCGGTATGCATAGTTGGCGGACCGCAGGGCCGGATCCCTGGTGGATTCGGTGATTAGCACCGAGCCCATACCCGCTTTTTTACGGATGTACAGATGAAACCCCCCGTCTGCGTACTGTTCAATGCGCATGTCTTCCGGCGCAATGCCAAGCTCCTGGAGGGGCGCACCCTGGGCAGCAAGCAGAAGGGGACAAAGGAGGAAGAAAAGATGAAAAAAACGGCGGATCATCATCTTAAGTATCGGATAATACCGGCCGGGGCTAAAGACCGTATCCATCCAATGTGGATCCTTCCTGCCGCCCTGGCAAGCGGGCTGATAGCCGGCTAGGAGCTTGATTGGCTAAAAAGCATTTTTAAGAATTTTACCACAAAGGCGAAGTCGAACCTTCGCTTCGTTGGTGGTTTATATTCTTTTTCTCGTCTTTTTTCGCTTATCAGGTCATTTAGTATTTACAGGCTCTTAGGAGCCTGTTGCACCGGTAGATTTTATGCGCGAAGCGCAGCAAACTGCTAGGTCAATAATTTCCTGCTCAACCCCTAGGCCCGTTGATTCTATACGCCGGATGAGATCGGCGATGCCCGGAAGGCGGCGGGTTTCCGCGCTGATAAGGGATGCCCGCCGGAGCATGGACGCTTCCAGCTTACGGCCGTAGGCTTTGTACGTGTCGAAGGTTTCCCCGTCCATGGCCACAGGCGTAACCGTTTTCCCTGCCATGGCCGAAAGTTCCTGGAGGATGAGAATTCCCTCCGGGTCGAGATCCCCTGCATGATACAAGGCGAATCCCGAAGCCGCAAAAACCGGCAGCATCGCGCCCACCGCCCGGTTCGGGTGGCCTCCGATGTAGAGCAGCGCGTTATAGGTACTGCCCAAACGGAAGTCTTCCTTTTCCGCCAGGACGTAAAAGGTCTCCTTGTTTTCGAGCGTGAGCAGCGCCGGCGGATCTCCGCCGTTCCCCGCCGGGAGCGGATCCAGGGGCGCTATGTCCCTGAGCCGCCTGGCGCTTGCCAGGGGAAAGCCCAGAATGGCGCCGGAGGCGTTTTCCATGGGCGGGCAGGCCCTGCCTTCCCTTTCATTGAAAACAAATTTAAGTTTTCCCGCGATCATGGTTTCGGGGAAGGAGCGGTCAAGCAGGGACAGATCCGGTACGGCAA
>JAISLT010000058.1 GCA_031277165.1 Spirochaetaceae bacterium | reverse complement strand
CTGATTTCCATGCTGCTCTGGCAGGATCTGCATAATAAAAAAGTCGCCCTGGCGATTATCAGCCTTGTGGCCTTTGGGTTCATTGGTTTTCTGGATGATTATCTTAAAGTAACCCGGCGCAATTCCGAGGGGCTTCCCGCCTGGGCCAAGCTGGCGGGGCAGTTTGTTGTGGCCGCCGGGGTGGTAGTGTTTCTGTACTTCAACGGGGGGGAAGAAATAAGTTATCTCTACCTGCCCTTTTTCAAAAATCCGGTAGTTGATATGGGGGTCCTCTGGATACCCTTTGGCATTCTCCTTGTGGTGGGGGAAAGCAACGCGGTGAATTTTTCCGACGGCCTGGACGGGCTTTTGGCGGGACTGTTGATCCTCGTGTTCATTGCCCTGGCGATTCTCTGTTACCTCAGCGGCAGGTCGGACTATTCCGCCTACCTGGGTATTCCCTACATAAAAGGCGCGGGAGAACATACCGTGTACTGCCTGGCGGCGGTGGGGGCCTGCATAGGGTTTCTATGGTTTAACGCCTATCCGGCTGACATCTTTTTAGGGGATGTGGGGAGTCTTTCCCTTGGCGGGGTGGTGGCCGTCATTTCCCTGATGATCAAAAAAGAGGTTCTGACCTTGATAATCGGCGGCGTGTTTGTATTGGAAATCGCCTCCGTGGTGATTCAGGTAGTTTCTTTTAGGTTAAGAAAAAAACGGGTGTTTCTCATGGCCCCAATTCACCACGCCTTTGAAAAAGCTGGCTGGGCGGAGACAAAGGTCGTGATCCGCTTCTGGATTTTGGGGGGCCTCTTTTCGATTATCGCCCTCTCAACCTTGAAGATCCAATAGGAGGGGCCGGTGTATCAGTTTGAAGCCGAAAGGTCCCCCCGTTCCGCCGGGATAAATTATTTTTTGGCGGCCAGTGTATTTCTTCTTACGGGGCTGGGGCTTGTTACCCTGTATTCTTCTTCCTATGCCTTTGCCAGCCGCTTTTATGATAACGGCCTGTACTTCATGACCGGCCAGCTATGGGCGGGGGGTATAGGAATAGTGTTGTTCTTTGCCGCTTCCCGGGTCGATCTGGAAATTTTGCGAAAATTGATAAAACCCCTGGTTATTTTCGCGGTTATTCTCTGTGTTCTTACCTTTGTTCCCGGCATCGGGGATGCCAGAAACGGGGCCAGCCGGTGGATCAAACTGCCGGGGGGTAAGACCTTCCAGCCTTCGGAACTGGTAAAATTCGTACTTCCCCTGTACCTGGCCCATATTTTTGATAAAAAACGGGACAGGCTCGATGAATTTTCCGCCGCCATACTGCCGCCGGTACTTGTCACCGCCCTTTTCTTTATTATTATTTATCTGCAGAACAATTTTTCTACCGCCGTGTTTATCGCGGGTAACGCCCTGTTTATATTCTTTTTGGCGGGAGTTAAGCTGCGGTATTTTTTTTCCGCCATCGTCATGCTTCTGCCCCTGTCCGGCCTCCTTATCCTGACCAGGGAACACCGGCTGCGCCGCCTCATTAGTTTTATTAAGCCCGAATGGGAGCCCCATGGCGCCGGGTACCAGGTTGGGGCCAGCATCAGAACTATCGTCCAGGGAGGTTTTTGGGGTAAAGGCCTGGGGCAGGGGACCAGGAAGATAGCCAGTGTTCCAGAAGTACATTCGGACTTTATTTTTTGTTCCTTCGCGGAGGAGGCCGGTTTTCTGGGGGTTATTTTATTTTTTGTCCTTTTTGGGGTCTTCGCCTGCCTTGGCTACCGGGGCGCCGCACGGACCACCATGTACCGTAAACTCCTGGCCTACGGTCTTTTAACGATGATCCTTTCCCAGGCCATGTTGAATATCGCCGTGGTATCCGGTTCCCTTCCCACCACGGGGCTTCCGCTTCCTTTCTTTTCCGCCGCCGGATCGTCTTTGGCAATTACCCTGCTCATGGCGGGCCTTATCGTAAATATTTGCCGGGACGGCCCGGAATATCAGCTTCAGGATCTTCCGTATGCCGGAATCCGGGGGGGCGCCCATGTCAGGTGAATTTATCTATCCCGCGGCTTCCCCCGTGAAGGGGGAACTGATACCCGAAGACGACGTTCTTGAAATTTCTCTTCAGGAGGAGGCGGAACCTGGACCCGGGGGGAATCAACGGGCCGCCGGCCTTGAAAAGGGCATTAAGGTAATTATCATTGCCGCCGCGTCGGTATTGGTTTTGGAGTTCCTTTGGATATTTGCGATTAGTCCCTGCATGCCCCTTTCCCGCCTGGAGGTGACCGGCTTTCCCGGCCTGGGCCGGGAAGAAACGCTGCGCCTTGCCGGCATCGGGGAGCGGGCTTCTTATATCTCGATTAACCCCCGGTCCGTGGAGAAGAAGCTGGAGTCCGTCCGGGAAGTGGAGTCCGTCCGGGTCACCAAGCGTTTTCCCAATTCCGTAACGATTCTGCTGGTCCCCCGCGTGGCGGTGGCCATGGCCTTTGACCGGATCGGGGGACGGCAGACGCCCCTGTACTTTGACCGTCACGGTATTCTCTTCAAGGCCGGGGGTTCCCTTTCCCCGACCCAGTCTCCCCAGGGGGGCCATACCGGCTTGCCGGTAATTTCCGGCCTGCCCCTGGGGGAGGACAAAACCCTGCCGGCCATATACCTGTCCCTTTTTGCCAGCCTGGATAAGATCCGCGCTGCGGAACCCCGGCTCCTGGAGGCCATATCGGAAATCCGGGTGAACCGGAAACCCTTTGACGGCTTTGATTTGGTACTTTACCCTGTCCATAGTTCCATACGGGTCCGGCTGGAACCCGGTCTCAGCGAAGAAACGCTTCGGTATGTGATGCTGATGCTTGACGTGTTTGCGGAAAGGGAACGGGAAATCGAGGAAATCGATTTTAGAACGGAGACGGCTTCATACAGGTTAAAGGAGGTTTCCTCTGACTAACGAAAATATGGTTGTCGGCCTTGATATTGGTACGACGAAGGTTTGCGCG
>JAISLT010000053.1 GCA_031277165.1 Spirochaetaceae bacterium | reverse complement strand
TCCCCCATCATGTTTGGGGAACGCCTCATCGGTTCCATTGCCTGCGGGCCTGCCCTGCTCTGGGATGCCGACGAGGTGGCTGTTTCGGAATTTACGGAAAAAACCCGGAACATGGGTATCCATGTAGATACCGCCGCCCTGTTCCGTTCCATCCCTTCCTGCGATTGCGTAAACATGACCGGCGCCGCCCAGATCCTTTTTATCGTCGTCAACAGTCTTACCCGGGAACACAGCCTTTACCTGGACCAGCGGAAGCAGATTAACGAACAACAGGCAAAGATAGCGGAACTTATCATAGAACGGAAAAACCACGCCGCCCTAATCACCAAAGAAAACCGTCTGCCGAATCCGGTTTATCCTGAGGAAACCGAAAGGAAACTGATTAACCTGGTACAGATCGGCAGCAAAGAACAGGCGCGCCGGGTATTAACCCTGCTTTTAAGCGAAATATTTTCCTTTGCCGACGGCAGCATGGACACCATCCGGGTACGTTTATTCGAACTCATCGCCTTTTTTTCCCGGGCGGCGGTGGAGACCGGCGCTCCCCTGGCGGAGGTGAACCAAATTACGGAAAGTTTTTTTGAGGTCTTCGGCGCCGGTACGGATTTTGAAACCATCTGTTTTCTCACCGCCCGGGCCATGGATCGTTTTATTGATACCATATCCCGGGTCCGGGGCGGCAAAGAACTCAGCCCCCATCTTGCCAGGGCGGTTGAGTATATCCTGGCCCATTATGACCGGGAAATAACCCTGGGCAATGTCGCGGAGGCGATCTTTGTCAGCGGATTTTACCTGAGCCATCTTTTCCGCAAGGAGATGAACCAGACCTTTTCGGACTATGTCGGAAAGGTCCGGATCGACAAGGCAAAGGTTCTGTTAAAACGGGATAAAACCCTCCAAATTCAGGAAATCGCCGAGAAGGCCGGTTTTAACGATCCCAACTATTTTGCCAAAACCTTTAAAAAACTAACCGGCGTTACCCCCCGGGAATATCAATCCTTTTTTAAATGAAGTTGGGCGCGGAAACACCGGCCTTTTCAGGCTGATCCCGGGGGCGCAATATTTTCCTCTTTTTCGACAAATTGGTTAATGAAGCAATTGCTCCGGAGGCATATAATGTAAAAATTCGGAGGATAATATGGCAGCAAAGACCTTTAATACCGTTGTTTACCGGGACCTGAATACCTTCATCTTTGGGAAGTCGGCGTATCCGGTGGCATTAAAAAATGGAATGACCATCGGGGGGGGAACCGTATACCCGGAGATCAATTTTACCCTGCCCCCCATGACTATTGATAAAACGACCATGCCCCGGGTGCTTGAAAATTACCGGGAAATTATTACCGGCATCTGCGAGCGGGCCAGGGATCTTTCGGTTCCGGGCTTTATCGCCGAAATTGAAACCCTGCCCCCTATGACCTTTAACCCCGAATGGGCCGCCGAGGTTACCAAAATCGTGGCGGACATCATCAAGGAACACGCGGCCCAGCACGGTATCAAGGGGGCGGTCCGCATCACCCCCAATGATATCCGGGAGGGTTCCGATCTGGAACACATGTGGCACGGCAGGCACTGGGACGCGATTTTAAAAACCTTTGAGGACTGCGCCCGGGCGGGGGCGGATTTTCTGGCCATTGAGTCCGTGGGGGGCAAGGAAGCCCACGATGATGCCATCATGTATGGGGACATCAAGAAATCTATCTTTGCCCTGTCGGTACTGGGCTGCAGGGACATGGAAAAACTGTGGACCGAAATTACCGGGATTGCGGAAAAAACCGGGACCATCCCCAGCGGGGATACGGCCTGCGCCTTTGGGAATACCGCCCTGGTTCTGGCGGACCGGGGTTATGTGTCCAAGGTTTTCGCCGCCGTCGTGCGGGTGATGACCGGGGTGCGTTCCCTGGTTGCCTATGAATGCGGCGCCCGGGGCCCCCACAAGGACTGCGGTTACGAAGGGGTCTATATTAAGGCCATAACGGGAACCCCGATTTCCATGGAAGGAAGGACCGCCGCCTGTGCCCATCTTTCGCCTTTGGGAAATGTGGCGGCCTGTGTGGCCGATACCTGGAGCAATGAATCGGTACAAAACATCAAACTGCTGGGCGGCATGGCCCCCACGGTGAGTTTTGAACAATTGGCCTACGACTGCCGCTTGATGAACGAGGCTTCCGCCCGGGGCGACAGCGCCGCCCTCCTGCTCCGGGACCTCCACGCCGACTCGGACTCCCGTTTGGATCCCCAGGCCTATATTCTGCGGCCCGATGTGGTTTTACGGATTTCCGGGGAACTCCTGAAGGCCGACGGCCATTACGGGCGTACCAAAAAAGCCGCCGAGCTTGCCCTGGAGGAAATCGCCGAAGGGCATAAACAGGGCCTCCTCCTCCTCTCGGAACGGGAACAGGAATCCCTCCGGGCCCTCCAGGAAGACGTGGCGGCCCTGCCCGGCAGCGAGGACCAGTTAATAGCCGACGTGATGGACGACTGCGAGAAACTGGACCCCAAAAAATATAATATGTGAGTGAATTTCAAATAAGTCCGGAGGAGGCGTTCATCCGCCTTTTCCGGA
>JAISLT010000099.1 GCA_031277165.1 Spirochaetaceae bacterium | reverse complement strand
GGGGACAAACGGAATTACCGCAAATGGGAACTCTGCGAAAAAACCAACCCCGGCCGCTGCCCCTCAATGGAAGAAGCGATAAAGGGAGCCGATGTACTTATCGCCCTGTCCACCCCCGGCCCGGACACGGTAAAGCGGGAATGGATCCGGTCCATGGCCCCCAAGGCAATTGTCTTTGTCTGCGCCAACCCGGTGCCGGAGATCTGGCCCTACGCCGCCAAAGAAGAGGGGGCCTACATTGTCGCCACAGGCCGGGGGGATTTCCCCAACCAGGTGAACAACTCGGTCTGCTTCCCCGGCATCCTAAAGGGGGCCCTCCTTGTACGGGCCCGGAAGATCACCGACGGCATGGCGATACGCTGCGCCCACTCAATCGCGGACTTTTCCGAAAAACGGGGGATCGATCCCTACAATATCATCGCCACCATGGAAGAAACCGAAGTCTTTGCCGTGGAGGCCGCCGACGTGGCCCAGCAGGCGATCAAGGAAGGGGTGGCCCGGATCAGTCTTTCCTGGGACGAGGTGTACAAGCGGGCCACGGCGGACATCGCCGCCGCCCGGGCCCTGGTGGAAGATATGAAGAAGGCCGGACACATTAAGGAGCCCCCCAGGGAAATGCTGGCGGCGGCGCTAAAGGCGGCGATAGGGGCGGTCAGGTAGGGCGGTACAGCGCCACTTGGCAGTTTGCTCAGTTTTAATCCTCATGCAGCAGGGATTTAAAACTTGCAAAACATCCTACATCCGGGGGATCAACCCCAAGGGCATGGGCTATTCTTTCAAAAGTAAAAAATCACCTAACCGGCGATTTTGAAGGGTTTTATGCGCAGTGCAACAGGCTCCTAGCGCCCTGGTCAGCTTGAGGCTGCTTCCACCCTCCGGTAGGCCCGGATATAATCGGCAAAGGACAATACCGATAGAAGCACCGAAAGGATAAAGGCGGCCATCACCGCCCCATAGAGGATCCGGTGGACCGGGGCGGCGGCAGAAAAGGCTTCGCCGGGATCCCCCATGCGGCTTAGGCTGGACATCAGCAGGGCCCCGGCGCCGGTTACAATGTACGCCACGGTTTTAATTTTACCGGTGATCCGGGCCCCCATGGCAATTCCCTTGCGGAGCATTAGGTTGCGGACAAACAAGATGCTAAATTCCCGGTAAAGGACCACCAAAAAGAGAAACGCCGGGAGTATTCCCTCCAGGACAAAGCACAGAAAATAACTAAGCTGCACCAAGGTGTCGGCAAAGGGATCAAAGAGTTTGCCAAAATCGCTTACCTCGCCCCGTTTGCGGGCTACCATTCCGTCGATCATATCGGTAATTTCTGAAATTACGAAGATAATCCATAGAACAGGAACCGTCCAGGGGGCAAAGCCGCCGCCGGCGTACCGGGGAAGAAAATATACAAAGAAAAAGACCGGGGCCAGTAGTATCCGAACAGCGGTGATTTTATCTGCAACCCTCATAATGGAAGTATGAGGTTTGACAACCCTGCCTGTCAAGGGTTAAGCTTATGGCATGTCCTTGGTAAAATCGATAGGAAAAACCCTTTTGCTTTATTTTCTAATCCAAAGCCTTGCATTTTTATTTTTTTTCCACCGTTGGGGTTTTCCTTTAAATTATGTGCGGCTCTTTTTCCTGGTCCAGCTTGGTTTTTATGGCAGTATACTGGTTTTCTTGATCAAAAATAAAAATCTATTTTACAGCATCCGCAGCGGACAGATGGAAACCACCGTTAACGGGGCAAACAAGGTTACCCTGTTCCGCATTACCATGGTCCCCTTTTTAACTTTATTAACCCTGGTTACCCAGAGTTACCCCGCGGGGCCGGTACTTGCCGCGGCCTTTGCCCTTACCTTTGTGACCGATTTTATTGACGGCCGTATCGCCAAGGCCCGGGGGCTGGAAACATACATCGGCAGGATCCTGGATTCCACCAGCGATTACCTTCTTCTGGGAATTACCGCCGGGGCTTTCTTCTTTTTTAGGCTTCTTAAACCATGGCTTTTTTGGATCATCATTGGCCGGCTTTTTTTTAATGCCCTTATAATGATAAGCCTCTTTTTAATACATAAAAAGCTGCGGCCCCAAACCACCCCCATCGGCAAAATAACCATTGCGGCGATCATGGTGCTTTTGGTTATGGAAGCGGCAAAACCTCTGGGTTGGCCCGGCTGGATTAACGGCGTGGAAAAAATAGGGGCCCTGCTGATAGGCCTTTCGGTGATCGACAAACTTGTGTATTTTATCCGGAGTTTACAGGCCCCGGCAGAATAGGGGGGCGGACTGAAGGAGGATTAGGGTTGAACAGCGGATTAAGCGGAAGGGGAATTAAAACTGGATGGGGGGATCAAAATACAAGGCCCTGCCGTTGAACAGCACAGAAAAGCTGATCCCCGAAAGCAGGACCTCCGGAGAAAGGTCCAGGGTGTATCGATCCAGGGAAAAACCTAATCCCCCGGAACCCCTAAGCCGGTAGAGGTTCTTGGCTGCCGTAAAAAGCTCCTGGTCTTCCCTAAGGACCCGGATGATCGCCCCCCGCCGTTCCCCGCCGATGATGGGATACGAAGGATGGGCCGTTACCGCCGCCGCTTCAATAACCAGGGGCCTTCCATTGTCCTCTATAGTCCAAGCCTGTTCATCTCCGGGCCCCAAAGGATCCTGCCGGATTATAATTTCTTTGGACGGTGAGGATTGAAAGGAAAGCCGTTCCGGTTCTTTAAAGAGGGGATAACTAAGGAATGAGATACAGATCCAAACCACAAAGAGCCCCCCGGCAAAGATCGCTGTGCAGCTTCCCGCTTTAAAGAACCGGATTACCAGGGTTCCGAGGACTAAAAAGAAACATCCCCAGGGATACAGGGAAAGAACGGTAAAAACCTGAGCCCTGGAAAGGATGGTCGTACCGGCCAGGGCAGAAAAGATCAACGACCCCAAAAAGAGCGCCGTGGTGATCCAGCTTAGCCGTTTTTTGTAGGAATTTTTTTTTCGGAACGCCATGAGGAGGGATCCCAGTCCCGCCCCAAGGCTTAGGGCACTAAGATAAAAAAGATCCCGGGATAGGGCAAAATACTCAAAGTTCATACAGCTCCGTATATTTTCTTTCAATGTAGCGTAAAAAGGGCTCCGCAGAAAGTTCCTTCCCCGTTATTTTTAAAAGCAGCCGGGAAGGTTCAAGCCGGCGGCCCCAGCGGTAGATGTTTTCCCCAAGCCACCGGTGAATGGCGGCGTAATCCCGCCGGCCCAGGGCCGCATCCGTGTCCGGCAGGCACTCCCTCAGCTTTTCCCAAAACTGAAGGCCATACAGATTTCCCAGGGCATAGCTTGGAAAGTACCCAAAGGCTCCCATGGACCAGTGGACATCCTGTAAAATTCCCTGGGCATCGCAGGCCGGCCTAAGCCCCAGATATTCCTCCATGGCCCTGTTCCAGGCCCCGGGAAGATCCTGTACCGCCAGGGTTCCTTGAAAGAGCCGCCGCTCCAGCTCAAACCGCAGGATAATGTGCAGGGAATAACTTACTTCGTCCGCCTCTACCCGGATAAGACTGGGAGAAACCCTATTCATGGCCCGGTAAAAAGAATCCAGGCCTACCCCGGAGAGCTGCTGGGGAAAGTACTCCTTAAACCGGGGGAACCATCCTTCCCAAAAGGCCCGGCTGCGGCCTATGACATTCTCCCAAAGCCGGGACTGGGATTCATGGATTCCCATGGAGGTTCCTTCCGCCAGGCAGGATGAGCGCAGGGCAGGATCGATGCCCAATTCGTAGAACCCGTGGCCCCCTTCGTGGATCACCGAAAAAAGTCCCGACAGGGGTTCCGCCGCCGCATACCGGGTGGTGATCCGAACGTCGTTAAAACCCAGGGTGGTGGTAAAGGGGTGGGCGGAAAGATCCAGCCGGCTCCGGGTAAAGTCAAAACCCAGGCCCCCAAGGAGTTCCCTGCAAAAGGCGTCCTGTCTCTGTACATCGTACTGCGGGCCCGTTAAAAAGGCGCCCAAAGCGGGGGCCTTGGCGCTTATTTTTTCCAGCAGAGCCGAGAGCCTTTCCCGGAGAGGATAAAAGACACCGGCCATATCCGCCGCCCCCAGGCCCGGTTCGTAGATATCCAAAAGGCCGTCGTAGGGGGAATCGGCCGTTCCCGCCCAGCCCCAGTATTCGCTTTTTTTCCGGGCCAGGGCGATCATTTTTTCCAGGTGCGGGGCAAAGACGGCAAAATCGCTGTTTTTCCGGGCTTCTACCCAGGCCGCCTGGGAAAGTCCCTCGGCCCGGGCACATTCCCGGACAAATTCCGGGCTTAGCCTTTGGGCCCGCCGGAAATCCCGGCGGAAAACCCGCAAAAAATCCTCTTCCTGGGCGGACAGATCCCCGGCGTCTTCCAGTTCCCCCAGCAGCCCCTCCGTTTCGGGATTAACAAGTTTTTCGTGGGCAAAACCTTCGATAAGGGCAAGCTGTTCCGCCCTGTCTTCCACCCCCTTTGCAGGAAGGCAGGTCTCCTGATCCCACCGGAGTACCGCCGCCGCCCGTTCCAGATGCATGCGTTCGGTGTCCAGACTGTGGAGTTTTGCCAGGGCTTTTGTTTTATCGGCCATTATGTTCCCTTACGGCACTATGGTAAATTCCTGCACCAC
Source organism: Spirochaetaceae bacterium (assembly GCA_031277165.1). GTDB lineage: Bacteria > Spirochaetota > Spirochaetia > Treponematales > Breznakiellaceae > JAISLT01. Next base: position 9,516 of record JAISLT010000099.1, on the reverse strand, counting down.
CTGGATTTCCGAGCTTACCGGACCCGCCGCGGGCACTTCCTTGGCGGTGGACACCGCCGCTTCCACCAGGGTTTGGGAATTGGCCACCCCAAAAAGAGTAACGGCCCCGGATTGAACCGCCACTTCCAAAAAATGGATGGGGATATTTTTATCAAACAGTATGTGATGAACCACCTGCTGGCCCAGGACCAGATCCTTGATGCGCAGGGACCCCTGGGTTTCGGTTTCTTTGGTCACGGTCTTTTCCAGCATGATCTGTATAAGTTCCGCACAGCACTGGGGATGGAGGATCCCCGTGTTAAGGGTAAGATGGTAGTTTTCCGGCCCCTTCCATTTCATCTCAAAAAAATACTGATGAAAGCCCTCCCGGTCCCGATCGCTGTGATCGATGATCTGCCGGGCCCGGCGTTCGTCACAGTGGAAGTAGCTTTTTACCCGTTCAATGCGTATTTCCGGCGGGGCGGACAAAAAAATCGACAGCACCCCCGGCATTCCCCGGAGTATGGCGGCGCAGCCCCGGCCTATAAACACACAATTGCCCTGGCCCGCTTCGGAAAAAATAGCCGTCTTAAGGTAATGAAGGTAATCGTCCCGGTCCTGGGAAAGGGAAGCCCAAAATGAAGGTTTACGTTCATCGTATTTTTCCATTTTCTGTTCTGCCAAGCCCAGATCCTTCATTAGATCTTCCAGCCGCTTTTTATCTACAAAACGATATTTAAGGAGGTTCGCCAGTTCATGGGCTATTTCATCCCCCAGCGCCGCAAGCTCCCGGGAAATAGTTACAATTGCCATCTTGTATTCCTCCTTGTTCTACTATAAAACCAATATATTATGGAAGCAAGCCACTTAGTTTGGACCGAAATCGGCAGAAAAGAAGTGTACCGTTCCCGGGTATTGTCCGTCCGGGATACCATTTGCCGGTCCCCGGAGGGAAAGGACAGCACCTTTACCGTGATTGATTCACCGGATTGGGTTATTGTGGTACCCCTGCTTAAAACCAAGGATGGCCCCCGGTTTCTAATGGTCCGCCAGTGGCGGCACGGTTCCAGGGAATTAAGCCTGGAATTTCCCGGGGGCGTCCTGGAACGGGGTGAAACCGGGGAAGCCGGGGCCGCCCGGGAACTGGCGGAAGAAACCGCCCACAGGGCAGAGGGGCTTATCAAACTGGGGACCATGAGCCCCAATCCGGCGATTATGTCCAACCACGTCCACTTCTACTATGCCGAAAACCTTAGCCCCCTGGAAAGTCAAAGCCTTGATGAGGACGAATTTGTAGACACGGAACCCCTTCCTCCTGGGGAGGTTATCCATGGCATGGGAAGGCCCCCCTACGTCCATGCCCTTAGCGCCGCAGCCCTGGCCCTGTACTTGAGCCGCCGGCCCTAACCGCAGCGACGGAAACCCCGGCTTCTACAAAACCGCGGCCCTACCGGAAACCCCCGATTTCGGTAAGGCCGCCGGCCTTATCTGGATCCCGCCTCCGGATCCCACATCCCCGAGCGGACCTCTCCCTTAAGGCTGGGTATATCCAGCACCATACCGGGGGTAATTAGGTGGGGATTCCCCGGTTTGGGCAGTTTGTCCTTGTTTGCTTCGTACAGGACCTTCCATTGGTAGGGATCCCCGTAAACCCAGGACCAGCCGGCAATGGCGGAGAAGCAATCGCCGGTACTGCTCCATTGGCGTACCGTGTACTGGGCCGGCAGGGTATTCGGAGCGGGGGGTTCCGCCGCCGGTCCGGCCTGGCCGCCGGGGCCGGTAACGGTGGTCAGGGCCGCAATAACCTCGTTAGAGGCCCTGGTAACGGTGCCCCAGTCTTCTTTTTGGCGGGCATCCCGGGCTTCGTCATAGGCGGCCCCGGCCCGCTGGTATTCGGAGGGGTACCGGCGGGCGGCCCCGACGGAACCGGCCCAGGTATAGCGGCTGTGGGCCTTGGCAAAGGCATTGTCCGCCAGGCGCATGATCACATATTCATCGGAAAGACGGGCATATTCAGCGGCCTGTTCGGCATACCCGGCGGAAGCGTCATAGTCCCCTAGCTCAAAGGCTTCCCGGGCCTGTTCGGTAAAACGGACACTCTGCAGATAGTACTGGTTGTTAAGAAGAGACCGGGGAATGTCCGGCGGGGCCGCTTCGGGGATTTCTTCCTGGGCAGGTGCGAACGAACAAACAAGAAGGGCAAGGATCGATAAAACAAAGAGTTTTCGGATTTTCATTTATTCACCTCCTCCGATGATCGCCTCTGCGCTCTGGGCCTTGGCTTCGCTTTCCTGCAGTTTTTGCTCCGCTTCAAGAAGGGCTTCTTCCGCCAGGCTCCGCTTTTCCTGGGCAGTGGCATGGACCGCCATAAAAAGCTGCCCGGACTGTTCAAACAATTCGACGGCGCTGGTATATTCATCCGCCCGGAAGGCCACATGGGCCTGGTTGTAGATCCGTTCCGCGGCGTCGTAGTCGCCCTTTACCGCCACATTGGCTTTCACTGCCAGGGAAGCCTCCCGCCATTGCCTGGCCGCCGAAGCTTTTTCTTCCACCGTGGCTATCCAGCCGTTCTTGACTACCTGGTTAAACCGGGCCAGGGACTCGTCCGCCGAATCCTGGGCCTGGACCAAATTACCGGCGTCGTATTGGTCCACCGCATCATTGCCGGCGTCCGCGGCAATCATATAATTATCCGAATCCAGCGAAAAAAAGTCGTATTGATCCGCCTCTTGCTGTTTAGTATGGGCCCTGGCAATGGTCTCTAAAACCCGGTACCGGTCCCAGGCATCTTTTCCGGCCCGGACAGACCCGGTTAAATCGCCCTCCTGGTATTTTTTCTTGGCGGAAGCGGCGGCTTCGTCGGCCTGGGCAAGCCGGTCCGGGACCAATTCCCCGGCGCCGGCGCTTACCGCCGCTTCCCGGGCGGCGGCCAGGGCCTTTTCCTGCTCCAGGGCAAACTGCTCCGCCGATTTGTTAAAAATGTCATCGTAGGCGGCCCCTATGCCCTTCCATTCGGCCACCCGGGAATAGGTTTCAGCCTTAGTTTCCGGGGGATCGGTCCGGCTCTTCGCCGTGGAATACCGGTCCTCGGCAAATTCCCATTCCTGGGGAAAGTAGGTTTCGCCCCTTACATACTCTGCCCATGACCGGGATTCTTCCGCCTGGGCCTGGGCCTGTGCCAGGGCCTCCAGGGAAGTCTCGTCCACGGGACCGGAAAGATCCGGAGGAACGGTATCTTCCACCAGGGAATCGGTGGTGGTACCGCCGGTGGTTTTACAAGACATCCCCAAAACGGAAACAAAAAGGCCCATCAAAAATACATACTTGATTTTCAATTTCATGGTTTTTTACAACCTCCAAACGCCAAAATTATATGCGGCGGACATTCCCAAAACTCAAGCTTGGTTTTGAAACGCCCTGTTCAAAATAACGATTTTGAAAAGACACCCATCTTAGCATACGCCATAGGGCCGTTTTTTACAATACAGCGAAACACCCAGGGGGCTGCTGTTTAAGGGCGCTTTTGTAAAGGTTCTGGTATTCCAGGGCCGACTTATTCCAGGAAAAATTTTTTTTCATCCCCCGGATCCGCATGGTTTCTATGTCGCTTTTCCGGTTATACCAGGCCCACACGGCCCATCCCACGGTATCGTAGATGGAACTGGGGCTAAGGTGATCAAACATAAAACCCGTGCCTTCCCCGGTATGCTGGTTGTAGTTCTGCACCGTATCCGCCAGACCCCCGGTATTTCTTACTATGGGCAGGGTCCCGTACACAAGGGAATACATCTGGTTTAGCCCGCAGGGTTCATAGCGGCTGGGCATAAGAAAGAAGTCCGCCCCCCCCTCGATAAGGTGGGAAATTTCTTCGCTGTATCCAATATGGGCCTTAAAATTCGGCAGCCGGGAGGAAAGGCTGCGGATCTCCTGTTCCGCCCAGGCCTCTCCGGAGCCAAGGAAAACAAACTGCAGGTTCATATCCCGGCAGATGGACCAGGCGGATCCGTAGGCGGGCCCAAAAAGTTCCCCAATGCCCTTTTGTTCCGTCAGGCGGCATATCATGCCGATCACCGGCACTGCCGGATCCTCCGGAAGGCCGAATATACGCTGGAGCGCTTCCTTAGCCTTGGCCTTACCGGTCATATCATCGGCCGAGTACGGCGCGGGAAGGCAGCGATCCGACCGGGGATTCCAGGTGGCGGTGTCTATGCCGTTAAGAATTCCCGAATAATCATTCCCCCGGTAACGGAGGGTTCCATCCAGCCGGAAACCGTGGGTGGGGGTAAGGGTTTCCCGGGCATAGTTGGGAGAAACGGTATTGATTTTATCAGCACAGTTAATTCCTCCCTTAAGCAGGTTCATCATATTCCAATCGTCAAAACCCGCCTGGTAAAACACATCCCAGCCCAGGCTGGTAAAGGAAAAATTGTCCTTGCCGTATATTCCCTGGTAGCCCAGGTTGTGGATCGTCAGGATCGACACCGTATTGGCGAAGGAGCCGGTTTCGCTGGAAATGCCGCGGCGCTCGCCGTATTTAAGAAAGACCGGAACCAGGGCGGCGGGCCAGTCGTGGGCATGAACCACATCGGGGTACCAGTCTATTTTACGGCAAAGCTGGAAGCAGGCCCGGCAGAAAAAGGCAAAGCGCCGGGGATTATCCAAAAAATCCGGCTCGAAGGAATTGCCGTAAATACCCTCCCGGCCAAAGAAACCCTCATGGTCAATAAAGTACACCTGGACGGGATTTTTTGTCCGTTTTGCCGGCCCCCCGGGGGTTTCGCCGAGGGCGGTGGTGTAAACGGCGCTCCACTGTTCGCCCCCCCCCATGGGAACACCCATGGCTCCCTCCAGCTTGGTAAGGTTTTCCCGGTTAATGCCGTAATACCGGGGCATGGCAATACGTACCTGGTGCCCCCGCCCTGCCAGGGCCAGGGCCAGGGCCGACACCGCATCGGCCAGGCCGCCGGTCTTAGCGTATGGCACCGCCTCGCTGGTACACATTAAAATTTTCAATTTAACATTGGAGGAACCCATCAAAATGCTTCAACCATGGAGAGGCCGTTTTCTTGTATGATCTTCAGCCCCTGGCTGTGGTTTTCCAGCTTAAAGATCACCACCGCCTTTCCCGCGTTACCCTCCAGGGAGGCATAGAGGTACTCAATGTTTACATTGGACCGGCGAAAAAGGTCCATCACCGCGGCAAGGCTTCCCGGGGTATCTTCAATTTCCACCGCCGCCACATTTGTAATCCGGGTGGTAAAACCCGCTTCGCTCAGGGCCATCACCGCATTTTCGTAGTTATTAACAATAAGCCGCAGGATCCCAAAATCGGCGGTATCGGCAATGGATATGGCCCTAAGGTTGATCCCCGCATCGGCCAGGACCTTGGTTACTTCCCCCAGGCGGCCGGCATTATTTTCAAGAAAGACCGATATTTGCTTAATTTCCATTTTACCACTCCTCATTGGACATTTCCCAAAAACTACCGCTTTAGAAAAACCCCCATTATTAGGCGGATCCGCGCCGCTCAAATCTTTCTGTTGTCGATAACCCTCTTGGCCTTACCAATGGACCGTTCAATGGTCTTGGGCTCCACCAGCTTTACCCGGATGCCAATTTGGAGTTTACTCTTCATTACCCCTTCGATCTTGGCCCGCAGTTCCTCCAGCTTTTTTGTCTCGTCGCTGAAGAATTCCTGCCGTACCTCAACCTGCAGTTCCACCTCGTCCAGATGAGATTCTCCCCGGTTAACCACAATTAGATAGGCCGGTTCGGTGCCTTCGATTTCGAAAAGGGCATGTTCGATCTGGCTGGGGAACACGTTAACCCCCCTGATAATAAGCATATCGTCGGTACGGCCAAAAAGCCGGTGCATCCTCACGGTGGTTCTTCCGCAGGAACAGGGTTCGTCCATAAAATAAGTAATATCCCTGGTCCGGTAGCGGAGCAGGGGGGTGCCCTCTTTAGTCAGGGTGGTAAAGACCAATTCCCCCTTTTCGCCCCGGGGAAGGGTTTTGCCCGTTTCCGGGTCGATAATTTCCGGGTAAAAGAGATCCTCGTTAATATGAAGGCCCCTTTGGGCTTCACATTCAAAGGAGACCCCGGGGCCTATAATTTCCGTCAGGCCGTAGATGTCGTAGGCCTTCATCCCGTAGCGGCCTTCGATCTCTTTCCGCATATTCTCGCTCCAGGGTTCGGCGCCGAAACAGCCCTTGGAAATGGGCAGCTTGTGCAGGTCGATCCCCGCTTCGGCGGCTTCTTCCGCCATATAGAGGGCATAACTGGGGGTACAGGTAAGCATGGTGGAGCCAAAGTCCTGCAGAACCATGAGCTGCCGGGCGGTGTTGCCGCTGGACATGGGAAGGACCTCGGCCCCCAGGGTCATGGCCCCGTAGTGAGCCCCGGGGCCGCCGGTAAAGAGGCCGTAGCCGTAACAATTCTGGACTATGTCGTCCCTGGTACAGCCCGCGGCGGCCATGGTCCTGGCCATGGATTCCCTCCAGATATTGATGTCGTTCTGGGTATATTCGTCCACCACGGGCTTGCCGGTGGTCCCGGAGCTCATGTGAACCTCCACGATGCGATCCTTGGGGCAGGCCAAGAGGCCCCGGGGGTACAGTTCCCGCAGATCGTCCTTGGTGGTAAAGGGAAGTTTTTCGATATCCCCCAGGGAATGGATATCCGTGGGCTTTATGCCCAGGCCATCCATCTTTTCCCGGTAAAAGGGAACCCGCTGGTACAGTATCTCCACAAGGTTTTTAAGGTTTGCAAGCTGGAACTTCCTCCTGGTTTCAGCCTCCATACATTCATATTCGACGTTGTAAATCATGGTACCTGCCCTTTTTGAACCAAATTTCTTAAAATCGCAGCTCCGGGAATCTTGAAGGGGCAGCGCCCCAGGATATCTATCATACAGCCTTACCGGCGGCTAATCAAGGTACAATTTGCCCCGCCGCGGCATCCTGCGGTTTGGGTTTGGACTTTTTATTCTAATAATGTATAATAGGACTTGTTCCAAAACTCCGTGGTTTTGGAATGGGCCGGTAAAGGAACCTATTCCAGGCAGTCTGTAAATGTCCGGGAATTCCGACTGTACTTGTTTGCAGGTAAAGAACCAGATAATTTCTTACCGGCAAACTCAAATCGATGGTGTATATGAAATCCTTAAGGATCACTATTGTATCGGCCCTTTTTTTTGTTTCCACCTTTCTGGTTCTTTTAATCTGCCTCGTCGTAACCATCACCATGAACAATGCGGCAAAAATCCTGGAGATCTCCACTAAAAACCATCTTATTGCCTCGGCCCGGGCGGCCTCCCATCTTCTTACGGTGGAGGAACTGGATCGGTTTCATACCATGGAGGATACAAAAAAAAGCGAATGGGACGATGTTCACCGGCGGCTTATGACATTTGCCGAACAATACCAGGTCCTGTATGTTTACTACTGGCGGGATTACGGGGACGGGCGGATCCAGTACATTATTGATAACGACCCGGACCCCCAGACCAGGGCGACCCCCGGAGTATTTTTTGAAATCAATAATCCCGAAGACCCGGTTACCGCCGTCGCCGTTCCCCAGGTTCTTGCGGGCAGCGATTACACCACCGACCTTGGCAGATATACAGAAAGCTGGGGAGGACTAATCTCGGCCATAGTACCGGTGTTTAACCGCGATGGATCCGTATACTGCGCCGCGGGGGTCGATCTAAGCGATGCAATTATCCTGGCCCAACACCGGAACATTATTGTCCTTAGGATCCTGCTGATTGTGTCCCTGCTGCTTTCGCTGCTTGCGGGGGGCGCGGGCATACGGTTCTACCGGAAGAAGGCCCTTCAAAGCGAAAGCGCCAATATAGCAAAAAGCCAGTTCCTTTCCACCATGAGCCACGAGATCCGGACCCCCATGAACGCCGTGATTGGGATCAGCGAACTTGCCCTTAGGGAAAAGGATGCAAGCCCCAAGATACGGACCTACATCACCAAAATCAAACAGGCAGGAACGAGCCTTCTGGCCATTATCAACGATATTCTGGATCTTTCCAAAATTGAGGCGGGAAAGATGGAGATAAGCCCAGGCCGCTATGACCTGGCGTCGCTCTTAAACGACGTGGTTACCATTATCGGGGTTTGGCTCCACGAAAAACCCCTGGACTTTAGGGTTACCATTGCCGATTCCCTGCCAAGTACGCTTTGGGGCGATGAAATACGAATACGGCAGATCCTGCTTAATCTGCTTACCAACGCGGTAAAATACACCCAGGGCGGATACATCGAATTTACCGTTTCCGGCGAGGCCGCAGGGGATACGATCCTGATGAAATTTGCCGTGACCGACACGGGAATCGGCATTAAAAAGGAAGACCTGGATAAACTGTTCCGTTCCTTTGTGCGGTTTGATCTGGATCAAAACCGGGACATAGAAGGAACCGGCCTGGGGCTGGCAATTACCTATACCCTATGCCGCCTTATGGGGGGATCCGTTTCGGCCACATCGGTTTACGGATCCGGCAGCACCTTTACCGTCACATTGCTCCAGAAGATCCTCGATGCCAAACCGATGAAGTACACTGCCCCCGCCTACGAAGACGATCCTTCCGCACAGGCCGATTCGGTGGTACAATTTACCGCCCCGGATGCCCGGGTATTAATTGTGGATGATATTTCCATCAACCTTATGGTGGCCGAAGGCCTGCTGGCCCCCTATAAAATGAATATTGACTGCTGCACCAGCGGACAGGAGGCCCTGCGTCTGGCCGAAGAAAACAACTACGATTTTATCCTGATGGATCATATTATGCCCGGCATGGACGGCATAGAAACCGCCGCGAAGATCCGGTCGTCGCAGAAGGTCCGCGGGGATCTTCCCATAATTGCCCTTACCGCCAACGCCGTCGCGGGCATGAAGGAGATGTTTCTGTCCAAGGGATTCAGCGACTACCTTTCAAAACCCATTGACATTGCCGACATAGACACGGTTATCCGGAAATGGCTGCCCGGAAAAAAGCAGATCCGCTAAGGCCGGGGCAGCCTGCAAGGCCCCGGTCCCGGAAAAAGCCCCCGTGAATTATACATCCCTGGGCCGCTTATCATGGACCCGCACGGCCTTGCCTTCGCTCACCGGGAGGCTCCCCGATTCGTGGAGTTCCACCCGGGGGTTGATCGTGATGGACGCCTGGAGGACCCGGCGTATTTTTTCCTTAAGGGCGTTGAGGGGCCGGGTGTCGTCCATGAAGGTAGCCGGGGTAACTTCCGTTTTTACCGTAAGCCTGTCCAGAACCCCTTCTTTTTCAATTTCGATAAGGTAGTTGTTCCCCACTTCCTTCATGGACATGATCACTTCTTCGATCTGGCTGGGGAAGACGTTGACCCCGTTGATAATAAGCATGTCGTCGGTGCGGCCGGTGATACGGTACAGACGGCGGTGGGTACGGCCGCAGGGACAGGGATCGGTGTAAAAGCCGGAAATGTCCCTGGTTCTGTAACGCAGTACCGGCGTCGCTTCCCGGCACAGTATCGTCAGTACCAGTTCCCCCCG
>JAISLT010000088.1 GCA_031277165.1 Spirochaetaceae bacterium | reverse complement strand
GTTTAATACCCCGCAGCTCTGCTGCGGCTGAAATAACGCAATGCTTACAAAATCTGGTATTAAACCAGACGGTATAATAAACTTCCTATCGAACGAGCCTCCGTTCGAACAAAGGCAAAACTTAAGATACCGCAGAGCTCTGCTCTGCGGAGGCTCATCGGCCGGTTTTAGTCCAGGCAAAGACCCGTCCCGACCGGTTCCAACTCTCGATAGCCGTTGCTTTTATATTTCTTTAACCACGGTCAACAGGTTAAGAATTTATGTCCACAAAGTACACGGATTTTTACAGATTCAGAGGGGATTTTGTACAAAAATCCGTGTAATTTGTGTAATCAGTGGACTTTTTTGTGTTGTGTTTAACCTGTTGACAGGGTCTTTTTAACAGCCCCAAAGCAGCTTTTCCATAACTATCTCTTTTTTCTTTCCTTCTTCGGATTCTTCGCCTTGGTGGTGGTGCTGCCTAAGGTTTTAGGGGGTACAATCTACAGGGGCGTTTTATCGCAGGGAATTAATCTCTTTTCTGTAAGGATCATGTCCATTTTTCTGTCGTGGCCTTCCACCGGCACGGACTCTGTCAGTTGAAGTTCCAGGCATAGACCGCAGGCGGTAAAAGAAAGCCCCCCGGGAAAATCCCCCCGGCCCGAATCCAGACATCGTAGAAAACGGTCGTAGTACCCCCCGCCCCGGCCCAAGCGTCCGCCCCGCCGGTCAAAGGCCAGGCCGGGGACCATCACCAGGGCGGGAAAATCCTTCGGCCCCAGGCGCCAATCCGCCCTGGGGGCAGGTTCCCTAATGCCGAAGGGCCCGGCCTGCCAGGGGCCGCCGGCCCGGGGAACCCGGTAAAATATAAGGGCTTTCTCTTTCCCCTGGGGCCCATCGGGGGCTCCGCTAAGGCGGGGGGCAAAGAGCCCCTTTCCCTGCCCCAGAACCGCCTCCATAAGGGGGCCGGTGTTTATTTCGCCGGGCAGGGAGGCAAAGACCAGAACCGAACGGAACCGCGTCCAGCCCGGTATACCCCGCGGGGATCCTGGGGGATGGCTCTCCCCTCCCTCCTTTTCCCCATGTTCCCCGCCGGTAAGGTACCGGGCCGCCTCCAGGCCGGCGGCGGTAAAAACCTCCGGGGAAACGGAAGCCAGGAGTGTTTTTATTTTTTTGCGGAAGGTTTCTTTTTCCGGCGGGGGCATGGGCCTAAATAAGCCTGGTCCCGCCGGCCTTAAGGCCCGCTTCGTAGAGTTTACCGCAGGCAATAAACATGGGGAGCTTTGTTCCCCCCAGAATAATATCCGACTCCCTGGCCATATCCACCATATCCATTCCGGGGGTTTTGCCTCTAACAAAGATAATACACTTAATGTCCAAAAGTTCGGCGGTCCTAATAACCTGGGGATTAACCAAGCCGGTTAAAAGCAAAACCCCCTCTTTTACAAAAGCCATCACATCACTCATCAGATCCGAACCACAGGCGGAAATAATTTCCTGTTCCGCCTTGTCTTCGCCGCAAAAAAACTGTCCGTTCAAGAGAGAAACGGCTTCCAATACGGTCATAGTTACCCCCGTCATTACAAGTGTATAAAACTGGGGAACAAAATGCAAGATGCCGCATTGTCTCAAAATTAATCCAGCCGAAAAGGGATACCGGGCCTACAGACATTTTAAAGTACGGCATTCCGTCTGCCATGGTCCGTTTTTTACGCAGCGCAGCACGGATCCATGGATTCATCCGGGCTATGAAAGCCCGGCGATGTACTCCAGGCGCTTAATAATCGGAAGGTGCTGTGTGCAGGCGCCTTCGCATTGACCGCAGGCCACGCAGTTTCCCGCTCCGGAGAAGGGGATATTCCAATGTATGTTAAGCCGATGCTTTAAGGCGGCGTCGCCGTCCTTGGCAAGGAGTTTTTGGTTATACGCATCCATGTAACGGGGAATGGGAATTTCCTGGGGACAATCGTCGCAGTAGGCGCAGCCGGTACATATTCCTTCAAAGGAAGCACCGGCGCTTTCTTTAACCGCCGCCAGTTCTTCTTCGGTCCTGGGTTTGTAATCCGCCATGGCCTCCAGAGCATCGGCCACGTCCTGTTCAACCCGGAATCCCACCAGGGTGCTTGTAATATCCCGGTGATCCCAAAGAAACCGCAGGGCCCCGGTGACGGGGGTTTCCCCGGGTCGCCGGATAAAACCGAATAGTTCAGGATGTTCCGGAATGATCCCGCCCCCCAGGGGATTCATCACCACTGCCCCAAGGTGCTTTGCCCGGATAGCGTTAAAGGCCTTTTCTCTGGTTTTAAAGTTATAGGCCGAATAGCCAAAGAGGACTCCCTCAAAAACCCCCTCCATAAGCAGGGTTTCGATCTCTTCCTGGATAAGGTGGCTGGAAACGCAGATGTGCCCGATAAGGCCCTCTTCTTTAAGTTTAAGAAGGGTATCGAGGATCCCGTCTCTTTTACGGGAAGCCCAGTTGCTGGGGCTGGTGATACACCACACATGGTAAAAATCAATGGCGGCCACGCCCAGCCGTCCAAGCTGGGCTTCTATTTCTTCCCGTATATCCTTCTCTGTGGTTTTAAAGGTTTTTGTGGATACATAATACGGAAGCTTTAAGCGGCGAAGTTCCGCCAGACCCTCACCAAAGACGGTTTCACTCTTAACCCCAAAATAGGCCGGGGCGGTGTCAAAGTAGGTAACGCCCCCCTCGGCGGCACTTACCATCATCCGGATACATTCGTCATGGTCGTCTATATGCTGGAAGCGCATTCCCCCAAAACCCAGAAGGGAGACCTTCTTGCCTGTTTTTCCGTATTCCCTGTAGATCATACAATTTCTCCGCCAATTTCTTCGGGCATCTGCGGGATAAGAAGCCGGGTTATCCCGCAGGTCCATTTTTTTGTTAAGCCATGGAGCTTTCCCCAAACCCCATTGGTTTTGGAACAGCCATGGAAGAACCGCACACCGCCCTGTTCTATCCAATTAACCGGCAGTATACAGTGTTTTTAAAAATTTCGCAAGAATTCCCCGTCTGCCCGGCGCTAAATGACCGCGGTTCTACAGGCCCACTTCTGTAAAGGGGGGCGCCCTTTCCAGAACCTCTGCCACCGGGCGGTGTTCGGGCAGAAGAAAGGCGGGGTCCTTTTCCAATATGGCAAAGGCGTCATTCCGGGCGCGGATTAGCAGATCCGCATCCCGGACCGGATCGGCCATGCCAAGCTTTAAATAGCCGGATTGTTCAATCCCCGCGATCTGCCCCGGCCCCCGGAGTTTAAGGTCTTCCTCGGCAATAACAAAACCGTCGTTAGATTCCAGCATAACCTTTAGGCGCCGCTTGCCCTCCTCGGTAAGGGCCGGCGGTATTTCCCCCGGGGGATCCGCAGAACCGCCGGTCTTGCCGCCACCGTACTGTTCCGGGCTGTGATTTTCTGAATAAATAAGAAAACAATAGGCCTGATCCTGTCCCCGGCCCACCCGTCCCCGAAGCTGGTGCAGGGCGGAAAGGCCGAACCGTTCCGCATGGTGAATCACCATGCAGGAAGCGCTGGGCACGTCCACTCCCACTTCCACCACGGTGGTGGCGGCCAGTATTTTGCTTTCTCCCCGGCGGAAGGATTCCATGACGGCCCGCTTTTGTTCATCCTCAAGTTTGGAATGGATCAGCCCCACAGGGTATGGGGAAAATATCCGTTCCAGCTCTTCCGCCATATGTACCGCATCCTTAAGGCCCCGGCCCGGGGGTTCCGCGCCGGGGGCTTCCGCCGGTTCCTCCGTCCCGGTTTCCTCGTCCCCAATAAGGGGATACACAAAATAAGCCTGGGCCCCCGCTTCCAGTTCTTTCCGGACAAAGTCGTAGACCTTTCCGGCGTTTGATTCTTTTGCCAGGTGGGTCTTTACGGGTTTTCTGCCCGGGGGCATGCCGGCGATGACCGAAACATCCAGGTCCCCAAAAACTGTCAATGCCAGGGTCCGGGGGATGGGGGTGGCGCTCATCATAAGAAGGTCCGGGATGCCCCGGGGGGAACCCTTGGCCACAATGGCCTGCCGCTGGGTAACCCCAAAGCGGTGCTGTTCATCCACAATTACCAGTTGAAGGTTCCGGTAGACCACATCCTTTGAAAAGAGGGCATGGGTTCCAAGGACAATATCGATCTCTCCCTCTGCCAGGGCCTTAAGAAGCTGGGCCCGCCCGGTTTTGCCGGTAAGCTTCCCGGTTAGATATGCGGGCCTAAGCCCCAGGGGTTCCAAAAGCCGGGCGGCGTTTTCCGCATGCTGCCGGGCGAGCAGTTCCGTGGGCGCCATAATTGCCGCCTGTCCGGTCCCTTCAATAACCTTAAGTGCGGCCAAGAACGCCACCAGGGTTTTGCCGGACCCCACGTCCCCCTGCAGCAGCCGGGCCATGGGATAGGGGCCGGAAAGGTCCGCGTTAATTTCCATAATTGCCGTTTTCTGTCCTGGGCTAAGGGTAAAGGGCAGACGGTCCAGAAGCTGCTGTTGAAGGGAAGAAAAACCCGGCGGCGAAACCGCCGGACGGGGGGTCTTTTTCCGTTCCAGGGCCCGTTTGCCCACCAGTACTTCAAGATAAAAAAGCTCTTCAAAAATTAAGGTCTTTTTTGCCAATTCCAGGGCTTCCATGGAGGGGGGGAAATGTATGGTCCGCAGGGCCTGGGCTTTAGAAAGCAGGGAATCCCGGCGGATTAGATCCGGCGGGAGCTCGTCTTCCAGGGTCTTTCCGTATTGATCCAGCGCCGTTTGCATAAGACGCCGGAGCATGTTTTGGCTCCGGAGGGGGGCGCCGCTTAATTCCCCCGACAAGGGATATACCGGCAGAATAGTCCCAAAGTGTTTGGATGTTCCCCCGGCCCCGGTCTCGAAGGCCGTTGATTGAAGTTCCCCGTACTTGTGGTAGAACCTTCCCCAAAGCCGGCAGCTCTTTCCTACCGTCAACTGGTGCCGCAGAAACGGCCGGTTAAAGCAGATCAGCACCCCCCGGGCGCTTTCGTCTTCCACATGGATTTTTAAGGTCTTCATGGGGCCGCAGCCAAACCAATCCTGGGCCAGAATTTTTACGGTGGTACATACCGGGCCCTTGGCCCAGTCCTTAAGGGGGACCCTGCGGCTGCGGTCTTCCCAATCCCGGGGGTACCGGCTAAGAAGGGCGGCGATGCTGTAAATCCCCGAATTGGCGAGGGTCCTCTGCAAAGAGGGACCCACCCCCCGCAGGGCGGCGGGGGATCCCGTAAGTTCCCGCAGAAACATCAGAAAAGCGCCGAAAGCAGCCTGGCGCCAAAGTACAAGAGGCTGCGAAACAGAACGGCGGCAAGGGCCAGGACAACAATAGAAAAAAGTATCCGAAAAAGATAATGCACAATTCTGGATGGGAAAAAGATGTTGGAGATGCGGTACATTATGGGCTGGGCAATAAGATCCACAAAACGCCAGAAGGGGGAGTAGATGTTGAAGTTTCCCAGGTAGGCCGCCAGGCGAAGGATAAGGATCACGATGAAGAACCCCACTATCCAGGCAACGATGGACCACAGCGCATTAAGGAGCAGGATCAAAACAACGCTAAGGCTGCTTCGCCCCGTGGCTCCCCAGATAAGGAGGATCCGGTGGCACAGGGATAAAGCGGCCAGGGCCATAAGGGGAGAAAAATCGATGGGGCTGTTTTTAAAGGGCCGGAACCGGCGGAACCAGTTAAGATAGGGATCGCAGATATGGCATAAAAAAACAAAGGGTCTGCCAAAGTTGGCCCCGGGAAACCAGGTAAGAAGGATCCGGATAAAAATAAGGAACATATATACGCTGACAATTCCCGCCAGGACGTTTATTACGTAGGACATATTACGCCACCCATATTTTTGCCACCGCGGGGTTGCTCCCCAGGGTCGCCAGGTCCTCTTCTTCCGCCGCAATGCTAAGCTGGGCGGCGGCGCGGATCACCGTTTCTGCCGCCCCCTCCGCCGCGGGAACATGGATAAATACCGTTGTTCCGCCGGAATGCTCAATAAGGTAGTTTCGCAGGGGGTAGAGTTTTTCTTCGTTCCCTGCGGCGGCGCCGCGGAGCCTAATGTGTACCGCCCGCCGGGCCGGGCCGGCTTTTTCCTCCGGTATCCGGGGCTTTGCCGGCCCGTTCTTGTCAGCCTCCGGGGGGGCTTCGCCGGGCTCTGCGGCATTCCGCCTCAGTTTTCCCAGATCCAGCAGGGAACTAACGATAAAGCCCGGTTTTTCCCGGCTCTTATCGAGTTTACCCTTAAGGGCAATGCAGGTTTTTTCCGCCACCTTATCCTGGTTAATTTCCCAGGTTCGGGCAAAGAACACCAGATCGATCCGTCCCCGGTAATCTTCCAGGGTGGCAAAGGCCATTTCCTTTTGGTTTTTGCCCATGTGCCGGCGAAGCTGGGTAATGTACCCAATAAGGACATATTCCCCCTCCGGGGCGTTTTTCAGATCCGCCATATCCAAGGTTACCCTTTGTTCCCAGGCGGTCCGGTACTGATCCAGGCTTTGGCTTGGGGAACCGAAGGCAGCCAGGGCGTTTTTTTGTTTTAGATCCGCCGGTGAAAGGACCGCCTGCACCTGGACACTTATCTTGCTTCGCCGGGTATCCAGCCGGCCCTGGAGGGCGATAAGATCCGCCTCTTTTATCCTGTCCCGGCATTCCGCCCAGACATCGCCAAAAAAGGCCAGCTCCACCTCCCCCCGGTAATCCTCCAGGGTTCCGAAGGCCATTTCTTTTCCGGTTTTATCGGTAAAGGGCTTTAGGGTTTTAAGAATTCCCATGAGCGTATAATTCCCCGGTGCGGCATGGTCCAGGTCCGACGTATCAAGCTTGACGTACTGTTTCCATTCTTCCCGGTAATCGTCCAGGGGGTGGCCTGAAAAATAAAACCCGATAAGGTCCCTTTCAATGGTAAGCTGTTCCATCCTGTCCATCTCGGGCATCTGGACAAATTTAAAGTCCGGAAAGGTCTTTTCGCCGGTATCCACAAACAGGCTGACCTGTCCAAAGCGGGTTTCGTCCTTTTTATTTTGGGCATATTCCACCGCCGCTTCCATATTTGCCAGCAGGGTGGAACGGTTAACCCCAAAGCTGTCGAAGGCCCCGGTCTTAATAAGCAGTTCTATGACCTTGCGGCTTACAATGTGCTGCTGGGCCTGGTTGGATTGAAGGGTAACCCGGTCAAGGAAGTTCATAAAATTTTTGTAGGGTCCCTCTTGACGGCGCAGGATAATCTCGTCCGCGGGCCCTTCGCCGATCCCTTTAATGCCAAAAAATCCGTAGACGATTCTGCCCTCCACCACGGTAAAGTATTTGTCGGACCGGTTAATGTCCGGGGGATCAATGGATATTCCCATCTTCCGGGCTTCGTCTATATAGTGGGGCAGTTTATCCACACTGGCAATTTCGTTGGTAAGGTTGGCCGCCATAAATTCCGCCGGAAAGTTCGCCTTAAGGTAGGCGGTTCTGTAGGCCAGGACCGCATACGCCGCGGAATGACTTTTGTTAAAACCGTACCCCGCAAAGGGAACAAGAATTTCAAAGATCTCCCCGGCCTTTTTTTCGCTGCAGCCCCGCTCCCGTGCTCCGGCAATAAATTGGGCCTTTTCCTTAACCATCACCTCCATCTTTTTCTTGCCCATGGCCCGCCTAAGTATATCCGCCTGTCCCAGGCTGTACCCGGCGATACGCTGGGCCACCTGCATAACCTGTTCCTGGTATACAATAACTCCGTAGGTTTCCTTTAAAATATCCGTCAGCGCCGGATCCGGGTATTCGATGGTCCGCCGGCCATGCTTGGAATCGACAAACTGGGGGATAAAGGCCATGGGGCCGGGCCGGTAGAGGGCGTTCAGGGCGATAAGGTCTTCCACGCAGGTGGGCTTTGCATCCCGCAGCACCTTCTGCATGCCCTCGGATTCAAACTGGAAGATCCCGGCGCTTTTTCCTTCCCCCAGCATGGCAAAGGTTGCTTCGTCCCGTTCGGGGATTGTTTCTATGCTAAAGTCCGAGTATGCCAGCCCCCGGCGGTGTACCAGTTCTTCCGTGTGGTTAAGTAAATCCAGGGTTTTAAGCCCCAGAAAATCCATCTTTACCAAGCCCCGGGATTCGATCACGTCCATGGTATATTGGATGGCGATGGCGCCGGTCTTTGGATCCCTGTACAGGGGCGCATAATCGGTCAGATCCGTCTTGCCTATAACAATCCCCGCGGCATGAAAGCTCGCATGGCGGTTCTTTCCTTCGAGTTTACGGGCAATGGAAAAAAGCTCCGCATACCGGGGCTGTTCGGCCAGGTCCTTTAGGCGGCTTTCCTGGGCCAGGGCTTTTTCTAATGTTATCTTGGGATCCTCCGGAATAAGCTTGGCGATCATGTTTGACTCGTCCAGGCTTATGTCCAAGACCCGGGCCACGTCTTTTATCACCGCCTTGGCTTTAAGGGTTCCAAAGGTAATAATCTGCGCCACCCGGTCTTTGCCGTACCGTTCGGTGACATACCGGATCACCTCTTCCCGCCGTTCGTTACAAAAGTCCACATCAAAGTCCGGCATGGAAATTCTGTCGGGGTTAAGAAACCGCTCAAAGAGAAGCTGGTATTTTAGCGGATCCAGGTCGGTGATCCGCAGCGCATAGGCCACGATGCTCCCGGCGCCGGAACCCCGGCCGGGACCGACGGCTATTCCCTGCTCCTTTGCCCAGTTAATAAAATCCGCCACAATAAGGAAATATCCGGTAAAACCCATCCGAATAATCACATCCAGCTCGTACTCCGCCCGCTGCCGGGCTTCTTCCGCCCTGGGTTCATTGCCCGGGTACCGTTTGGCCAGGCCCTCCAGGGTCTGGGACCGAAGGTAGTCACCGGGGCTGTTAAATCCGGGGGGTATCTGGAAGTCCGGGAGCAGGGGCCCCGGTTCGGGAACGGAGGTAACACAGCGTTCGGCAATTTTAACGGTATTGGCAATGGCCTCGGGGTATTCGGAAAACAGGGCGGCCATTTCGTCCCCGGACTTAAAGTAAAAGTCGTCCCCGTAAAAACGCATCCGCTTTTCGTCGTTCCGCTTCTTGTTGGTCCCAATGCACAGCAGCACATCCTGGGCGGTGGCGTCTTCCCGCCTAAGAAAATGAACGTCGTTGGTGGCCGCCAGGGGCAGCCCGGTCCGGCGGGAAATTTCTGCCAGGGCCTTATTTACCCGCCCCTGTTCGGGGATCCCGTGATCCTGAATTTCCAGGTAGAAATTTCCTTCCCCAAAGAGGGACGCGAACCACAGAGCCCGCTTTTCCGCATCGGCGGTCCTTCCGTCTAAGATAAGAGAGGGCAGCTCCCCGGCTATGCAGGCCGAAAGACAGATTAGGCCCCGGTGGTACCGGGACAGCAGGTCGTCGTCTATCCGGGGCTTGTAGTAAAAACCTTCGGTGTAAGAATAGGAAGAAAGTTTTACCAGATTCCGGTATCCCTCCTCGCCGTTCGCCAGAAGGATCAAATGGTAGTACTTGTTGCCCGTTTCGGAACCGGTTTTCTCGAACCGGGAACCGGGGGCGGTGTAGAATTCGCTGCCAATTATCGCATGAACCGGCTGCTGCCCCTCCTTAAGGGGATGATCCGCCGATCCCTGGCAGGCTTCGAGGAATTTAAGGGCCCCAAAGAGGTTCCCATGATCGGTCAAGGCCAGGTGCTTCATCCCCAGTTCCCTGGCCCGCTGGGCAAGCTTTTCTACCGGGGCCGCCCCATCCAGAAGGGAATAATCCGAATGGACATGTAGATGAACAAAATCGACCATGGCATATATAGTAACCGTAAAAGCCTTGAAATTTCAACTTTCCTATTCCATTTTTATAGAGAATAGAGTACTATGAACTGCCTTTTTAGGGAGGACATATATAAATGGAAAATCTGCGGAAGTACAAATTTGACTGGGATAATACGGTGGGCGCCGACATGCAGCTGGCCAGACCCAGCCTGGGGCCAAGTACCAGGATAGAGGTATACCGGCTTTTTCAGTTTACCCTTAGGGATATTCTGGAACAGCATTACGGCACCGAAACCGCCGACGATCTCTTTCGGCAGGCGGGGGTTATAGCGGGGCAGGAATTCTTTAAAAAATTCCTGAACGACGCCACCGATGTGGCATCCCTGGCGGCAAAAGTCCAGGAGTCCTTTAATGCCCTGGGGATAGGTATTTTCCGGGTGGAATCCGCCCAGCAGGATAATTCCCGCTTTATCTTTACCGTAGACGAAGACCTGGACTGTTCGGGGCTGCCGGACACTTCCGATGTGGTCTGCGTATACGACGAAGGTTTTATTCAGGGGATTCTGGAGTCCTTTAGCGGCAGGGGTTTTAATGTCCGGGAAATTGACTGCTGGTGCACCGGGGCCCGAACCTGCCGGTTCGAGGCAAAGGTAACGCCCTGATCCCCAATGGAGGACACCACTGAAAAAGTTTTGGAACACATTCGAAAACTCCTGCGGGATTATAAGATCCCCGATCTAGAGGGGGATCTGGCCGGTTTTGCCGTACTCCGGCAGATCCACGAAGAGCTAAAAACCATACGGGAGGTGCTTTTATCTTTTTCCGCGGGGGATTTTTCCCCTGCCATAACTATCCGGGGGATAATTCCGGGGTGTCTTAAGGCCCTGCAGGCCCATCTTCGGCACCTGATCTGGCAGGTCCAGATGGTGGAGAAGGGGGATTTTACCCAGGAGATCCGCTTTATGGGGGAATTCTCCACGGCCTTTAACAACATGGTCCGGCAGCTTAACCATTCCCTTAACGCCCTGCGGCAGAAAGAAGAGGCCCTGATGGCCCTTAATGACGAGCTGCGCAGCGAAGTGGCCCACCGTAATTCCGCGGTGGAGGCCCTGCAAAAAAGCGAGGCCCGGTTTAAATTCCTTGCCAGCCACGATCCCCTCACGGGGATCCTGAACCGCCGTTCCTTTATTGACCGGGCTGACATGGAGTTAAAAGAGGCGACGATGTTTTCCGTTCCCTGCTGTCTTGCCCTGATGGATATTGACTATTTTAAGCAGTTTAACGATACCTACGGCCACCTGGCGGGGGACGAGACCCTGCGCCATGTGGTTAGGGTTATTTCTTCGGGGCTGCGAAAGAACGATTTTTTAGGACGATACGGAGGGGAAGAATTTATTATCTTTTTTTCGCGGATCGATAAAGAAATGGGTATTGCCGTGGTGGAACGGCTTCGGAAGATTCTTTCCGAAACGCCGGTGGCCATGGAAAACGGTCCGGTATCGGTATACGCGAGTTTTGGGATAGTGGAAAGCTTTATGGAAGAATTTCCGGAAAAGGGCGACTATGTGGAAAGGCTTATCTACGATGCCGATACGGCCCTCTACGCCGCCAAACGGGCGGGCCGGAACCGGGTAATTCTTTACGACCCCCAACAGGCCAAGGATTTTGCCGGGCAGATCCCGGTTATCCGGGATGTGGATGAACCGTGAAGGCGGAACTGTTTACCTTCTGCGATTTTGCCCAGGAATGCGGGGGCAAATTGACCATTGTCGGTACCTTTGACACGATCATCTCCCGGTCCTTTCCCTGTATCCATCCACAGCTTTCGGTGGTAATCCGCGTTCGCTTTGATCTGTGGGAATTTGCCCGCCACTCGTTCCGTATCGAAGCCCGGGACCTGGACGGGGAAGTAAGCATAGAGCCCGTAACCGGAACCGTGGAAGTTAGGGGGGCCGGGAACGCCACCGCGGTGTCGCACCTGGTTTTTACCATTTCCAACCTGCATTTTAAATCCGCCGGGGTGGTAAATTTTGTCCTCCATATCGACGACAAGGAAATAACCTCCCTGCCCCTGTACATACGAAAGGGCTAGGAGGGTGATTACACTAAATGACCTGTTATGCGAAATATGGCCCTAAGATTTTTTAAATATAAAACAATAAAATTACCATGTCGTAGTGTATAAATATCAACATAAAATAGGGTGTAATGTTTTGTGAAAGTCTGGTTTAATACCCCGGAGCTCTGCTGCGGGGAGGCTCATTGAAACAATCATTTTTTGAGAATGGCAGTAAGAAATATAAAAAGTAAATAGCATTTGAATTATGTAAAACGTTGTAGTATTTTATACTGAGGTATAAAATATAAAGGAAAGGCGTTCATGGCGCCTCCTGTAAACTTGGCATTGAAAACGGTTTACATAAGCTTGGCTTATGTGTCGTTTTATGTGCCAATTGCACGTTTACGATAGGTTATGAACGCCCCTCGTGAGGCAGATCACCGTAAGTCTTTACTACATAAAGACTTACGCTTAGGAAAAAGACCCCTTAGTCGGGCAACCCGGATTCGAACCGGGGACCCCAAGTCCCCCAGACTTGTACGCTAACCAACTGCGCTATTGCCCGGTTTTGAAGATCCCTGCATCCTGATACGGAGGGACTTTTCTAAAACCAACAGAATTTTGAGAAACGCCCAGGATAAAAGAAAAATACCATGAAAATCAGAATCTGTCAATTAAGCGCAGCGGGGCCTCTCCCCGGTTCTTCGCTTTAACCGCAGAGCCGTCCCGCGGCATACAGAAGAAAGATCGCCTGGGTGCCCAGGTCCCCGCCCCGGGCCGCTTCTATCGCCGGGTGTTCAAGTCCTCCAGGGCCTCCCAGCGCCGCGGCGATCCGGGCCGTTTCTTCCAGTTCTTTCCGGTCCATGCCGGCCAGGGTCCGGTAGAGGGCTTGGGCCCTTTCAAGTCCCGGAAGCTCTATTCCCAGTTCCGCCGCCGACTGGACGGCTATGCCCATGTCCTTAATAAAGTGCTTTACAAAAAAACCGGGGGTAAAATCCCCCCGGATCATCCGGGGTACCAGGTTGGAAAGGCTCCAGCTTCCGGCGGCCCCCGATTCAATGCTTTTTAGCATGGTCCGGGGATCGAGCCCCGCCTTAAGGCCGTAAACCAGGGCTTCCGATACGGCCACCATGGTGGAGGCGATGGCAATTTGGTTGCTCATTTTACAGTACTGTCCCGCGCCGCTGCCGCCCTGGAGGATGATGTTTTTCCCCATGCAGGTAAAGACCGGGAGCATCCGCTTAAAGCCCCCTTCGTCCCCCCCTGCCATGATAGACAGGGCGGCGTTTTTGGCCCCCACGTCCCCCCCGGATACGGGGGCATCCAGGCTTATGATTCCCCGGACCTTTGCGGCCTCTGCAATCCGCCGGGCCAAGGCGGGGCTCGAGGTTGTCATGTCGATCAGCACCGCCCCCGGTTTTGCCTGTTCCACAATGGCCCCGGCAGAAAGGTAGATCTGTTCCACATCCTCCGGATAACCCACCATGGTGATAACCACGTCGGCCTCACGGGCCGCTTCTCCGGGACCGGAAGCCCACCGGGCGCCCCGGGCAAGCAGGCCCTCGGCCTTTTCCCTGGTGCGGTTATATACCCTTAGGGAACAGCCCCCCTTAAGAAGATGGGCGGCCATGCTGCGGCCCATTACCCCCGTTCCAATAAATGCAATTTCCATATCCGGAAAGAGTATATAGAAAAAGAAAAAATATCACCAGGGCTTTGCCATAAGACCCCGGCAGACGGGCCTTTGGTGGATTTTACCCTGGGGCCCGCAGAGGAAAAAATACCCCCGGCACGGAATTTAGGCGGACAATACAAGCAGGACGGATCCTTTCACCCTATAGGGGATCGATTGGGGGGAAAGGAGTCTATGGTGATTAAAATGCTGCGGAGGGTGCCGCTGGTACTGCTGGCCCCCATGGTTCCGGTACTTTTTTCCTGTGCCGGGAAAAAAACCGCCGCCGCCCCGGCGGAGGAAAGGGCGGAACATCCCACCCCGGTTCTTGCGGGGGCCGCCGTTCCGGGAAACGGCGGTCCGGGCCGGGGAGGGAATGTGGACATTTCCCAAATTCCCGGGGCCCTGGAAGAGCTGGCGGAAATGGAACGTACCGGGGGCTATACCCCCGGCTTGGGCCTGGCGGAATCGGCCCTGCGGGAAAAAACCGGGGACTATGCGGGAGCGGTCATGGCGGTCTTTAAAGAGCTTTCCTGGGCCTATTCCCTGGGCGCCGGCGGAGTAACCAGGGAGGCCATTGACGAGGGGCTTAAGCGTCTGGCGGATCCGGAGGTACTTGGACAGTTTCCCCAGGAAGCATGGGAAGAGGTAAAGGCCGCGGTGGAGGCTATCGGGGATTTTTGTCAAGGCCGGTGGAAAGAGGCGGAAGAAGGGCTGCAAAGGCTCTACGGTGCGGCAGAAGCCGACGGTTTTCCCCGGTGGATGCTTTTGGTCTGTGGGATAGAAACGTCCGAGGGAGCCGGACCGGAAAACCGCTCCTCCTATGGGGCGATCCGGGCCCGGTATGGATTCTTTCCCGAATACTGGTACCGGGGGGCCCGGAATTTTCCTGGGGCTGCGGCGGGGGATTATGCGGAACGGTGCATCAACCTTGCCCCGGCGGGGCCCTATGCGGCGGAATGCCGGACCATTCTGGCCCAAACCATGGGTTTGGATTCCGCCGATGCCTCCGTCCTTAGGACCCGGTTGGAAATTGAAAGGGTTGTTTCCGGCGCCGTAGAACGGGGAGACCCGGAACTGCTGGCGGATCTGCTTCCCCTGGCGGGGCTGCCGGATAATCCCTCCACCCTTTACGCCTCCGGGGCCATGCGCTCCCTGGCCGCCGACGGAACCTTCCGGGACTGGCTTAGCCGGAAGGCGGAAAAAGCCAAGGGCCGTCTTGCGGAACGGCTTCTGTATATTTCCCGGGGTTAATATGAAAGGTTCATGTGCCGGTCCGGTAATTTTTCTTTTTGCCGCGGTTCTTTTAACATCCTGTAACGGAGAAAATCCCAATGAAGAGACGATGCTTCTTTACAGCCGTGCCTCCTCCTCCTATGCCCAGGGGAATTTTACAGAGGCCGCATCTATGCTGGGGCCAATTAAGCACTTTACCCCGGCCCTGGTACTGCGGGCAAAGGCCCTGTACTTTAACGGCCAGGGGGATCAGGCCCTGGTACTGCTGCGCCGGGCTTTGCGCCGTAATCCGGGATCGGGGGAGGCTTCCCTGTTTCTTGCCCGGATCCTCCGGGAACAGGGAAAGGATCAAGAGGCCCTGGACATAATCGAAGTCCTCCTTCGGGATAATCCCCAGGATCTGCGGGCCCTCAGGATCGCGTCGGATCTGGCGGCCCTGGCGGGAAACACCGGGGACGCCGCGGCCCTGCTGGACAGGGCCGTGGAAGCCTCCGCAGAAACAGCCCTGGTTTTTATTGACCGGGCAAAACTTCGCTGGACCGCGGGAAACGGATCCGGCGCTCTGGAGGATCTTCGCCGGGCAGAGGTCCTGCTTCCCTGGAATACGCCCCTTGTCCGGGGCCTAAGGGATTTGCGGTCGGTTCTGGAAAAAGATGCGGAGGAAAAAAATGAGGCGAAATAAATTACCCTGGGGGCTTTTACTGTTTTTTCTTGGGTCCTGCTCGACCCTGGGATTTCAGCCGGCAGCCAAGGGCTGGCCGGTCCCGGAGGAACATCTGGGTACCGCAGAGCTAGGGAACATTCGGGTGGATAAAAACGCCGACTGGGATTCGGTGGAGGCCGAGACCAGGCGAATCCTGCCGCTGCTCTTGGCGGAGCAGGGCTACGGACCGGGACCAGAATATCTGGTTGATGCGGTGATCATTGAACGGGAATATATGGAAAACTGGAAGACCCGCCGTTCGCTGTCGGCGGAGATCCGGATTTGGAAAAATCCGGGAAATAGGAACCATGCGGGGGATCCGCAGGATCCTCCGCATGGGGAAGATGCCGGCCAGGGTAAACTTCCCCTGTCGGCGGGGACGGCCCTGCTTTCGGGGAACAGAAGTCTTTCTTCGTCCCGGATGCTTCACCGGCTTCTGTACATGGCCCTTACCAGGGCATTACGGGAACTGGAGAAAAAATGACAAGAACCTGCTGCCTGGGGCTGTGTATGTTTCTGCTGTCCTGGGCCGGTACAGAAACCTTCGCGGAAAGTCCCCTGGAAACCTCCGCAGAAACCTTCGCGGAAACTCCCATGGAAACCTTCGCTGAATCATCTGCGGAAAGTCCCACAGGAACCTCCGCGGAAATCACCGGGGAAACCGGCGGCAGCCGCCGGCGTTCCCTTAGTTTTGAAGAGGCGGGAAGATTGGCGGCGGGGGCCTCTGCGGAATTAAAAAATGCCCGGTCCCTGCGGGCCCTGCGGGAGGGAGTCTGGGTTTTAAGCCTCCGGGCATTCCTGCCCCAGTTGACCTTCTTGGTTTCCGAAGATGAACGGCTTTCCCGGATCAGCGCCGATTCCTTTGTTAAAACCTACTCGGTGAATTTGGATCAACTTTTGTTTGACGGGGGAAGAACCAGGGCACAGCGGAATATTGAACGGTCGGAACTTGTGCTGCTTTCCGGGGAACTTAAGCGGAACGAGGGAGAAATTATTGAAGGGACCCTTTCCATGTACCGGCAAATTCTTTTGCTGCGGATGATCATCGGGATCCGGCACAGGGCCTTGATCGCCCTGGGGGAACAGCGGCGTATTTTAGAGGAAGAGCTGGCCCTGGGTTTGGTCCGGGATATGGACCTTATGCAGGCGGAACTGACCGTTAAAGAAGCGGACCTGGAACTTCGGTCTTTTATAATCCGGCTGGAAGAACTGGAAAGCCAGTTTACGGAACTGCTGGGACTGGACCGGATGCCGGAATTGACGGAAACGGTGGATATTAACCGTTCGCCGTTTATTCCCGGCACGGAGGCGATCCACCGGGCTGCGCTGGACAGAAACCCCGGCCTAAGGCAGCTCCTCCATGGAATTATGCAGAAGGAGGGGGAGCTTAAACTTTCCTCCCGATCATGGATCCCCACCGTAAGGGCCACGGGAAGTTTTTCCGTCAGCGGCCAGAATTACCCGCTTACCCGGTGGAATTGGTCCCTGGGATTTTCGATACAGTTTTCGTCCCCCTGGTTCAACGCCGCCTCCGGCGGTTCCGCCGGATGGGAACCCCCCTATGACAGGACCGCCCGGACACAGGCTTCTTTTAGCCCCCTGCCTGATCCGGCTTCGGGGCTGGGCGCTAAACAGGCGGTCCTGGCCTTGGCCCTGGCCCAGGAAAATTACCGGCTTAGCCTGGAGCATCTGGAACGGGAAGCGGCGGCGGTCATACAGAGCCTTACCCTAAGTGAACAGCGCCGGGCATTAACCGTGGGGGCCCTGAATTTGGCGGCAGAAAAGTACCGTCTAAGCGGGGTACTCCTTGAACTTGGGCGAATTACCCGGATCGAGCTGATGGAAGAGCGGCTTGAATATGAACAAAAGGAAGTGGAAGCCGCAGAGGCGGCCATCGCCCTGCTGGAGGCCGAACGGACCCTGGAACGGTTCATTGATCTGTCCCCGGGGGCCTTAGGGGAATTTACCCGCCGGTAAACGGAGGGCCCGATGCGCCCGGGGATCACGGGCCAAACCTACAAACTGCTGGACAAGCAAAAGGAGTTGATCATGGGACAAAAAAAGAGGTTCCTTAGTATTTTTTTTCCGGTAATGGCGGTTTATATAAGCGCCTGCGGAAGGGTCAGCGCTTCCTCCGGGGATCATGTCCCCCGGGTAAAGCTGGTTCCGGTGGAACAACGGAGGCTTGCCGGGGAAGTATCCGGTTTCGGCGCCCTGTCGTTCCTTACCAAGGTGGATGTAAGCGCCGCCCAGAACGGGGTGATCCGCCGGCTGTACTACCGTGAGGGGGATGCCGTGCCAAGGGGGGCGCGGATTGTCCAACTAGAGAATCCCCAGATAGATCTGGCGGCGGGCCGGGCGGAAAACGCCTGTGTTCAGGCGGCGGCGGCTTTACGGCTGGCCTCTTCCCGGCTGCTGGAAGGGGAGTTTAACGCCGAAGCGGAACTCCTTAGCATTGCCAAGGCTCAGGCGGAACTGGCCCAGGCCCGGAAGACCCTGGAAGAACAGCGGAGGAAGGCGGACAGTGAGGAGACCCTCTATGCCGCGGGGGGTCTAAGCGACGAGGCGATTCGGGAAACCCGGTTCGGCCTGGAGGCTGCGGAGGAACAGCTGGAACTTATGGAGTGGGAACTGGATATCCGCACCGTGGGCAGGCGGGAACAGGATCTGGCCGCCGCGGGACTTGTTCCGGCCCAGGGCTTTTCTTCCGGCGAGGAACGCCGCGCCGCCCTGATAGGACTTGCCACCTCCACCCTTCGGGCCGAGGTAGAGGCCGCCAGGGCCCAGGTTGAGGCGGCGGAAAAGGAACTGGAATCGCTGCGTCTGGCCCAGGCGGAACTTACCATCTATAGCCCCTCCGGGGGGATTGTGGGCGCCCGCTACCTTGAAGAGGGGGAGCGGGTAAAACAGGAAGACAAGCTTTTAACGTTAATCGACACCGGATCCCTCTATGTGGTTTTTCCCCTAAGGGAGCAGGATGCGCTAAAGCTTCGCAGGGGCATGTCCGCCACGGTTACCGTGGACGGCGCCGATGCGGTTTACGAGGGAACGGTGGATCTGGTATCCCCCCAGGCGGACAGTCAATCCTTTACGTTTATGGTGCGGGTCCTTATACCCGGTTCTGCCCTTGCCGGTGCGGAAGCAACGATCAAACCGGGTATGTTTGCCCGGATCCGGGTACACCTTGGAAGCGAACGGGATGCCCTGGTAATCCCCGAAGGTGCGCTCCTGGACCGGAAAAACGGAGAGGGAACGATCTTTATCGTAAGCCAGGGCAGGGCTGCACAGCGGACTGTCCGCTTCGGAGCCCCCCTGGGGGAGGACCGGGAAATTCTGTCGGGCCTGGCCGCCGGAGAGATGGTGGTGTTAAAACCCGGCGCCGCTTTAAAGGAAGGGAGCCATGTTATCCCCGAATAATATTCCCCCCGGGAGTTTGTCGCACCTCGTGCGTAAAACCTCGGAAAGTAGCCGATCAGGCGATTTTTTACCCTGTAAACTCCGAAAACAGCCCAATAATCGGGGATTTTTTGCGGCATCAAGCGTAAAAAATCCACAGGCGCAACAGGCTGCTAGAGGATCCAGGGGGCGGATCTGCCTGGTTTTACCCCTCCTGGTTCTAGGGCTGGGACGGTGTAATTTTATCAACCTGGAACCCATAGGGTTCAGTTCCTATCCGGGGGAGGAGAATACTATTTTACCGGAGGAAAACACCGTCCTTGCCCTGCGGTTCGATACGGCCATGGACAGGACAGAAACACAGAAGGCCCTGTCGGTGCTTTTTGACGGAGGAACCGTCCCTGGGGATCTAACATGGCAGGGGAAGGATCTTCTCTTTAGTCCCCTGGAACCATGGCTGCCGGGGGTACGGTATACCCTGAGCCTCGCTGGAACGATCTATGCCCTGGACGGCAGGGACAGCCGGGTGGCCCACCATGTTCCCTTTTACGCCCTTACCCGGGATGCGGCGCCCTACGGCCTTAAGACCAGTCCCCCCGACGGCGCTTCGGTGGGGGTGGATCCGCCGGGGGGCGCCTTTGTCCGGATTCTTTTCTCCCAACCCATGGATCGCCCCAGCACCGCAGACGCCTTTTCCCTGGAAGGGGTAAGCCGGCGGGAATTCCGCTGGTTCGATGACGATACGGTGATGGAGGTACATCCCCTGGACAAACTTAATCCCTGGACCGTTTACCGCTGGACCTTAAGCGGTAAAGCCCGGGGACGCGGCGGGGTTCCCCTGGGAAAAGAACTGGGCGGAACCTTTACCACCGATGCGGACCGGATCCTTCCGGAAGTAACCGGTGTTTATCCCCTTGTAAAGGGAAGCCCCGATTCCGGCCTGTGGTGGATCAAAACCGGATCCCCCATGGAAGATGGCTTCGGTTCCGGCCAGGCCATGGGGGTGGAATTTAATAAACCCATGGATGAATCGGTGCTGCGGAATATACGGTTTGATCCCTCCCTGGCGGGGCGGACCGAAATGTGGACACCCTCGGCGGTGGTCTTTATCCCCGACAGGGATCCCGAACCGGATCGGATATATACCATGTATATTTCCGCGGAAAGCAAGGATACGGGGGGCCTTAAAATGGAAAGGGAATTCTCCCTTTCTTTTACCGCGGATATTCCCTACCTAAGGGTTCTGTCCCTGGATGCGGGCCTGGGCACCCAGGGGGCCGAACAGAATGGAACGTATCCGGCAAAAACAATAATCCCCGAGGGAATTGTCACGGTCACCCTGCGGTTTTCCCAGGCCCTTAGTCCCCAGGCTCAGGCCGGTGCAGTGCTGGCCCTGTATATGGAGCCCTATTTTCCGGGAACCCTTAGACCGGTGAGCCTCCGTTCCGCCCGGTGGTGGTCCGCCGATACGCTGATCATCCAATGGGAAGGAATAGAAAATGGTTCCGAAACGGAAGAGCACTATTACCGGCTTACCCTTCCCGGCGGCAGGGGGGCCGTGGGAGACGGCAGGGGATCGTACCTGAAAGAGGATGCGGTCTTTTTTTTCCGGGGGGTGCTGTGATGAAGACAAACCGCAGACCCGCCGGGGTCCCTTTGGCGGCGGCCCATGTGCCGCCGGTGCTGATCCTGATCCTGGTCCTGGGGATTGGCTCCTGTGATATTCTGCGGAACGGCGCCTTTGAAGTAGCCGCCTGGAGTCCCGGCGGGGGATACCATGATCCGGCGGGGTTGGAGGTGGCCCTGGATTTTTCCCTGGAGCCGGAACGGATCACCGTGGAACGATCCTTTTCTCTGGCGGAAGATTCCCGGAACATACCGGGGCATTTTTCGTGGAACGGTTCCAGGATGACCTTTATTCCCGCCGCTCCCTTGGAAGAAGACAGGGATTACCGCATCATCCTTACCACCGAGGCCCAGGATGTCCGGGGCCTTTCTTTGGAACGGCAGTTTGAGGCTTCCTTTACCACCCGGCAGGGCGGGGCCAGGCCCCTGCTGGTGTCTTCGGTTCCGGAAGACGGGGGTGTTCTGGAAGAAGAGAGGAGCAGGGTAAAGCTGCTTTTTTCAGTTCCCCTAAACCGCAGTTCCCTGCAGAATCTTTCTTTTTCCCCGGCAATTTCCGGAGTGTGGGCCCTGGAAGAGGGGGGCCGCCAAGCGGTCTTTACCCCTTCGGAAAACTGGAACACCGGAAGAGAATACCGGCTTTCTTCGGGAACCGGCATAGCGGACGCCACCAGGCTGGAGGCCGCCAGGGAATACATTCTCCATTTCTCCGCGGGGATCGATTGTACCGGCCCGGAACTGCTTTCCGCTTCCGCCCTGGATACGGAGGGGAACGCGGTATTGATTCTGGAGGCCGATGACGGAACCGTTTGGGAAAACAGCTCCTGGGAACAGAACTACCGTTTAGCCCTTGTTTTTTCCGAGCCGGTGGATACCGCCTCGGTGAGCGCCGCATTAAGCTCCGAGCCTTCCCTGGGGATGGTTCTGGAAAGCCCTCCGGGTTTTTCTTCTACCCTGGTGTACCGGTTTTCCGATCCTCCCTCCTATGGTTCTTCCTTTACCCTGGCGGTGAACACCGGAGCTGCCGATCGCTGGGGCAACAGGCTCAAAGAAAAAATATATTTTCGTATCAAAGCCGATGGGGCCTCTTCACCGCCGCCGGTTCTGCGGGGGATGCGGTTCCCCGCAAAACCCGGCTCTACCGCGGCGGAGGATCTGCTGGTATATACGCCGGAGGATCAGTTCGCGGATTTTCCCCTTACGGGGGAAAACTATCCCTTTGATACGGCGGTAAACACCTGGGTCGAATTGTACTTTGAAACCGCCCTGGGTTCCTCCGTTTCGATCGATCCCCTTTCGTTGATGGATCTGTTTACGGTAAAGGCCACCAACGGAGCCCTGGGTTTTTCCCCCCGGACCATGGTGTTCTCTGACTTTACGGTGGCGGATCCTGTTCCGGCCTGGGGCGCCCTGCGCCGGGTGGAGATCCGGGGAATGTTAACCAACCGCCCCTATGCGGGGATGCTTACCCTGGAGATAAAGCCGGGACTGCGGGATACCCTGGGCAACAAAACCACCGGGCCCTTCCGGTTTCTGTTGCTAAAATGAAGTCTTTGATAGGAGCAGGATAAAATGAAGAGGTTCATTGAGTTGTGCGTGCGCCGTCCCGTGGGGGTGATCATGTGCCTGGGTTCTCTTTTTCTTGGCGGGCTTTTTTCCCTGTGGACCCTTCCCCTCCAGCGGCTGCCGGAATTCCCCTTTCCACGGGTCACGGTAGAAACCCTGTACCCGGGCCTGGGGGCGGAGGATATCCGCTCCACCGTTACCATTCCTATAGAAGACGCCCTTTCTTCGGTTAAGGGACTTGAACGGATCCGAAGTATTTCCCGGGACGGGGCATCCCTGACGGTGCTGGATTTTCGCTGGGGGACCGGCAGCGGCGATGCTTCGATCCAGGTCCGGGAGGCGATTGATGCGGTCTACCCCGGCCTGCCCGAGGGGGTAACCAAGCCTTCGGTAATTCCCGGGGATCCGGGGGAAGAACCCCAGATTATTGCCGCGGTCCGTTCACCCCTGGGGGCGGTCTTTGCGAGGAATTTTGCGGAATATGACCTTCGATCCCGGCTTAGGCGTATTGACGGGGTGGGGGCGGTGATCCTTGGGGGCGGAGAAAAGGAAGAACTGGCGGTAAAAGTAGATATTCCCCGGGCTCTGTCCCGGGGCATTCCACCGGCGGCATTGGCGGATATTCTGATTTCCGAAACCGCCAATATACCCGCCGGAAACAGCCGGGATGGGGAAAGGGAACTGGTGGTGGTAAGCCGGGGCCGGCCGGATACGGAGGAAGAGCTGGCCTCTCTTATTTTTCCTTCCGCCGGCGGCCCCTTTGTCATAGCCGACCTGGGAACCCTAAACCGGGGTCCGGCAAAGCGGGAAAGTATTTTTATCGCCCGGAACGGGGATGGCGGTATGGATCAATATGTGGCCCTGGAAATTTACCGCCGTCCGGGGGCGGATCCGGTAAGGCTCTCCCGGGATGTAAAAAAGGCCCTGGCGGAGGCTTCTTCTTCCTTTTCCCGGGACGGGGAAATCCGGGTTCTGTACGACGACGCCGCTTCCATAGTACCGGGGATACAAAAGCTTGCGGCCTCCGCCTGTTTTGGCATTGCCGCGGTAATGGCGGTGCTGTTCTTTACCCTCCGCAGTTTCCGGTACAGTATTCTGGCGGGGCTCTCCCTTCCTGCGGCAATGGCCGCATCCCTGGCGGCCCTGGCTGTTCTGGGAAGATCCCTGAACAATATGAGTCTTTCCGGCATTGCCCTGGGCATAGGGCTTGTTTCCGATACTTCGGTGATTATCCTGGATTTGCTCCACCAAAATTTTTACGGTCAAAGTAAAAGCCCCCCCTGGAAGGAAGTGGCGGACCATGCGGCGAGGGCCGCTTCTTCAAGTTTTGGCGGCGCCATAACTACCACGGTGGTGTTTGTTCCCATTGTATTCCTTCCCGGTCCCCTGGGAAGCCTCTTTGGGGATCTGGCCATTTCCCTGGTGGCCTCCATCGCCGCCGGATGGGTCTATGCCCAGTTTGCCCTGCCGCCCCTCTTTAGGCTGTTCTGGCCCCGTCAGGGGGGAAACTCCGGCGGTGGGGGGAATCCCCGGCCCCGCAGTCTGGGGGTGGAACGGTACGAGCCCCTGCTTTTGTACTGTATACAAAAACCCCGCCGGATTTGGGGGACGGCGGCCCTGGTTTGTACCGCCGGTTTTGCGCTGCTCCTAAGCCGGCCCATGGGGTTTGTTTCCACCGCGGATGCGCCGGAAATTGACATATCGTTGAACTTTCCCCCGGGGACAACCATGGACAGCATCGCCCTGGAAGCCGCCGGTCTGGGACAGCGCTTGGCCGCGGTACCCGGCATAAGCACCCTCTTTGGCAGCGCCGGTTCCGAGAGGGATGATCCGGCGAAGCGGACGGATCCGGATTACCGCCGGGAAACTTTTACCTACCGCTGTATGGTGGATTCCTCGGTTAAGCCCGCGGGTGTTCTGGAAGAAATTACCGCCCTTCTTCAAGGAACCGGGGCGGCGGCATATTTTCCCCAGGACAGGACGGAAAAACTGCTGGGCCTTTCGCCCTCCGCCACCGTGGCGGTAAAGGGCCGGAACAGGGAAGAGGTGGAATCCCGGGCTGCCGGGGCGGAGGATCTGTTCCGGCGGGAAGGCTATGCCGGGAACCTGGAGATACGGCCCGCCGGTTCCAGGCCGGAACTGCGGATACTGCCGGACCGGGCGGCGGCGGCCCATGCGGGGATAAGCGCGGCCGAGACTGCCCGGGCGGTATATGCCGCCTCCGAAGGCCTCAAGGCGGGGGAACTGGAAGTGGAGGGCCGGATCCTGGCAATGAAGGTATCGGCCCTGGATATGCCGGAACTGGAGGCCCTGCCGGTGGCCCGGACCAAAAACGGGCCGGTGTTTTTAGGAAGCCTGGCAAAGGTAGAATACCGGGAAGCGCCGGCGGCCCTGGCCCGGCTGGACCGGAGCGATGTCCTCTACTTCGATCTTTCCCCAAAGCCGGGCCGGGAACGGGAACTGTCCCGGTTTCTGAGGGATCTTTCTGCGGAAAAAGAACGGGGTCTGGGCCGGGCGGATGAATCGGCCTTTACCCGGTACAGGACCTCTCTTATCCTTACGGTGGGACTGGTTCTTATTCTACTGTACCTAACCATGGGGGCAGAATTTGAATCCTTCACCCTTCCCCTGGTTTTGCTCTTGGCCATTCCCTTTTCCCTGGCCGGAGCGGGGCCTGCCCTGTGTATCAGCGGAGGAAGCCTGGACCTATCGTCGATCCTGGCTTTGATGGTACTCTTTGGACTTTCGGTAAACAGCGGCATGGTCCTGTATGAACTGGCCCATGAAAAAAACCGCCGGGGTTTTACCCCTGAACAGGCGATGTACGAGGCGGCGCTTGAACGGTTCCGTCCCGTATTAACCACCACCCTTACCACGGTTTTTGCCCTGCTGCCCTTGGCGGTAAGTCCCCTGGGGGCCGGGGAACGTTCCATGGCCGCCTCCATGCTGGGCGGGGTTATGGCCTCCACAATCCTCACCCTCTTTGCCCTTCCTCCGGTCCTAATCCGGTTCTTAAGGGGGAATAACAGCCATGGCTGATATTGCCCGGCCTAAAAAAGCATTGGCCATTATCCTGGGACTTTTAGCCGCCGCTTTTTTTGTTATCCAAGGGTGGGGAAAAAATAATCCGGGGCTGCAGAACCCGGCGGATGAAAGCTTTACCGTAACCCAGCGTTTTTACGGGGTGGATGCGGCGGAGATGGAAAAGATCGCCGCCATCCCCCTGGAGGATGCCCTGGCGGGAATTAACGGCATTAAAAGAATATTCAGTACCTGCGAAAACGGCATGGTCCGGGTAAGCTGTTACTTTGAAGGAAG
Organism: Spirochaetaceae bacterium; assembly: GCA_031277165.1. Lineage (GTDB taxonomy): Bacteria > Spirochaetota > Spirochaetia > Treponematales > Breznakiellaceae > JAISLT01. The sequence goes on along the minus strand of JAISLT010000088.1, from coordinate 14,105 downwards.
GAGCAGGGGCCGTTACGAAATGGTCCGGGAAGCGGCCCAGCGGGTATATGAATCCCTTCCCTCCGCCGCCCAGCGCCCGGAACTTTCTTTTTCCGGCGATTCCCGGGTTCCGGTCTGGACCGCCGCGGTAACCGCTCCGGACAGCCATGCCCTGGGGACGATCCTGGAAAAGGTTGTTAAACCCGCCCTGGAGGGCCTGCCCGGCGCCGGGGAAGTGGAAATTTCCGGCGCCGCCCTTACCGAAATTGTAGTTACCCTAAAAGAACAGGCGGCCGCGGCCCGGGACATCGATGCGGCCCATATTGCCGCGGTATTGGGAAACAGCGATCTGCTCCTTCCCGGAGGAACCCTTAGGGCGGCGGTGGTTTCCGGCGATTCCCGGTTATTCCGGGAAATACCGGTGATGGTGGATGGCCGTTACGAACACCTGGAGGATCTGCGGCATGCCCTAATCCCCCTGGGGGGTCAGGACGGCGGCGGGGACTTTGCGCTGCTGGAAGATATCGCCGTCCTGGAAGAACGGGAGCGGACCTATGAAAACCGTTCCCGGCTAAACGGAAAAGAAGCGGCCCTGGTGGCCGTCATGGGCAGCGACGGGGCGGATCTGGGAAGGCTCTCCCTTCTTATCGGAAAGGAACTGGAAAAATACGGGGATCTGAATTTTACGGTTCTTTCCGATCGGGGCGAAGCGGAACGGCGGGCCCGCAATTCGGCCCTGGGAGCAGCCCTGGAGGGATCCTGCGCGGTGGCCCTCTTGGCGGCCCTGCTCTGTTCCCGCCGGGGAAGAAAATCCCTGGCCTTGATTTGCGCCCTTACCGTACCGGTGGTAAGCTTTTTTTCCGCCGCCCTGCTCATTCTGCTGGGATTTTCCCTGGACAAGCTTGTCCTGGCGGGCTTGGCTTCCGGGGCAGGGGCCGCGGTGGATGCGGCAATCCTTGGGGCTGAATACTTCCATCCGTGCAAAACCCTGGAAGAAGGAAAAAAAGCCCTGGGGGATCTTATCTTTCCGCTGGCCTCCGGCGCCCTTACCACGGTGATCGCCCTTTTGCCGCTGATGATTCAGGATCATTCCGGAATAAACACCGTGGCCTGGGCCGTGGCTTCGGTGAACACCGTGGCCATGGTTTTATCCCTTACCCTTTTACCACCCCTGTTTCTCTGGAACATTCCCCGGAAAAGCCCGGTAAAGAAATTCCTCCCCTCCGCCAAGGCTCCGGGTTTTCTCTCCGCCCATGGGCGGGGGCAAAAATTCCGGCCCAGGCTGCCAGGCCGGGCCTGCCGGCGGAGCCTTGCCGCCCTGGTCCGGGGACTGTTACGGCGGCCCCTGATTGTGGCGGGGTGCTGGCTCTGTCTTAGCATCCTGGGGATCGCCGCACTCTGCGCCGCCGGCGCCGATGCGGATCAGGAAAGCCCGGAAAATTCGATCTATGCCCAGATCGAATTCGACGGGGGACTTCATATCGAAGAAACCGACCGGGCCCTGGCTGTATATGGGGCGGCCTTGAAGGAATACCCGGGGATACGTACCGTACAAACCGTGGCCCGGACCGGAACCGGCTCGGCCCTGGTCAGCTTTGATCCCCAGATCCTGGATCCCCGGAAAGCCCGGGAATTGCTGCGGTCTCTTCCTGTGACCGGAGGGTTTGTATACATCCTGGAATCTTCGGGAAAGGATAGAACCTGGCGGATCAGAATATCCGGCGACGAAGTAAAACGGTGCAGGGAACTGGCGGTGGATGCCGCCCGGATCTGTTCCGCCCTGCCGGGACTTTCGGAAACGGTGCTGAATTTTAAAGAGGGCGGTCCCCGGCTTGATCTGGGGGCAGACCGGGAACGGCTTGCCCAGGGAGGATTTTCCTTCGGCGCCGCCGGGCAGGGGGTGCGCCGGAACATCCACGGTCCCGTGGCGTATAAGCGGATGACCCCGGCGGGAGAAACCGATGTACGGATCAGGGGCGGAGCGGAATTCCGGGGGACCGGCGATTTAGGGAACCTTCTTTTAAGAGGAAAGGACGGGCCGGTATTTTTAAGTTCGCTTGTCCTTATGGAAAAGGGCAGGGAGGAGGGATCCATACAACGGGAAGACCGGAGGCGCTGCGCCTCTATTTCCATCCGGACCGGCGTGGTGGATCCCCGAAGGATCCGGGACCGGGTGATGAAGGCCCTGGAAGTTCTGGACCTTCCTCCAGGGTATACCATAGAGTTTGACCCCGGAGCTGTCAAGGCCGCCGAAGAGGTAAACAGCCGGGTATACCTTTTTATTCTGGTCCTTTTGTTTTGCTATATGCTCATTGCGGGTTTTAAGGAATCCCTAAGCTTTCCCCTGGCGGTTCTTGCGGTGGTTCCCCCTTCCCTTTCCCTGCCGGTCCTGTACCTCCTGTTCCGTTCCTATCCCCTTAATATGACCGCGGTTTCTTCCTTTGTGGTGGTTGCGGGGGTGGCCGTTAATGCCGCCGTCTTAATGGCCGATGCCCTGCAGCATGAAAAGCCTGAAGCATCCTCGATTTACCGGGTTTTACGCCGGCGGCTTCCGGTGCTGGCGGCCACCGCGGGGACCACCATAGCCGGAGCGGTGCCCTTTCTTTTTGTGGGAAACGGCGCGGCCCTGGTGGTCAAGGTCCTTTCCCTGGTAAACGCCCTGGGAGTGGCCGTGTCTGCCCTCTGTGCGATTACCCTTATTCCGGCCTTGATGCGGTTGTTTCCCCGGATCTTGCGGTCCCCGGGGTTTGAACAGGGGAAAACATGATCTGACAGGGTGCTTCCCAAAACCGGGTTGGTTTTGGAAAAGCCCGTTTGTTTATGACATTTGTCATATTTTGCTTGCATGTTATTTGTGTATGTGTATATTGAGTATGGCACTTTCTGCGTGGGTAAAGAAGTCCGTGTTTGCGGACAGCATAACATTTATCCGAGGCCTCCTATGGCTGCCAAATTTTCATTTTTCTTGGGACTAATCATTTGTTCGGTTTCTATCACCGCCAATGCTCAGGACCTTACATTACAGGGTTTTGATCAAGAGGTTTTTAACTACCATTTTAACCGGGCCGACCGGGAAATGGATCCCGCCTCCTGGATGCGGGAAGCCCGGCGGGGGCTTGAACTTGCCCTGGGGGGCTGGGAAAGGACAGCCCTGGAATTCTATGAAGATCCTGCATTGCGGCTTGAAGCCCGGCGGGAACTGCTTCTTTGGACGGAAGAAGAGTTGGAAAAACGCTACGGGGAGTGGCTTTTTAGGCGTTTCTTCGGTGTCCAGGCGGGGGACATGGCAAAGGCCCTGGACCTGGCGGTGGATCGGGCAAACCGCATATATGCCTATCATACCGGCGGCGACGGAACGGTCCTTTACGGAGAGACCGGGGATCCCGAAACGGTCCGGCCCGCCGAGGGCCGCAGCGTGGAGGACGATCGCATGGCCTGGAATTTTCTGGTGTCAGATACCGCTACGGATCAATTGGATGCGTATGAGGCTGCCCTGGCATCTTCTTTTCCCGAATTACTTTTCTATGTGGACGAAGAAGACCGCCCCCGGTTTGAAAACCGGATAAAAGAAATTTCCCTCCAATCTCTTCTTAGCCGGCGGGAAGAATTTGAGGCCCTGCTGGCCCGGGAGGAACGGCTCTTTATTGCCCGCCGCACCGGGGATATCTGGAGCCTGCGCAAACAAAGCGAAAATCAAAGCGCCTTTGCCATCAGTTCCCAGCTGATCAAGGATGCGGAAATTGTCTGTGCCTCGGGGATTGAATCCCTGGAAGAGCGGATAGAGGCGGCCCGGGCCGGCACGGGGGATCTTTCCCTGGCCGGAACGGAGTGGCTTGCGCTTTTCCAGGAACAATTTGACCGGGGCCTTAAGGCCTGGGCGGATGCGGAGGAACGGTTTATTATCCGCCGCATGGAGTGGGAACGGGACAGCGGGGATCTTTTTTCCCAGGGGGAGGAAACCTGGAAGGCGGCTTTTTCGGAACTGGAAAAAGAACGGCTTGCCTGGGAAGACAAGTCCCGGGAATTATTTAACGCCGGCGAAATGCTTTTTCTTAAGGCCTCGGAGGAGCTGCAAACCGCCATAGGCGAAGCCAGGGCGGAATTTCAAAAGGATGCGGCCCTTAGGGCCTACAGCGGCGCCCAACGGGCATCGGCCCTGGCGGAGATGTACATCACCTGCGGTACTGTCCTGGCTGAAGCCCGGGAAAGCGTACAATTCTGGCTTCCCCGGTTTGTAGGCGATCCTCCGGCGGATGCTTTGGAAACGGATGAATTAGCCCGCTGGGTCCGGCTGAAAATGTCTTCGGGCGGCCCGTTAAGCGAAGGCCAAAAAACGGCGGGACAGGAACTAATCCGCTGGTCCGGTATTTTTACACAGTACAGTGCCAAGGCCCTGGAATCCTTAACCGTCCTGGAAAAAGAATTTGGCCTTGTCCTGGGCATGGACCGGGGGGCTTTGAACAGCATCCTTGCCGCGGACAGCGAGGATTTTTTCCTTGACGAATACCAGGTGGAACTGCTCCGGGCCAAGGCTGTTGCCGGATACTGGGAACAACGCCATGCCATTGCCCGGGCGGTTTCCGCCTATGCGGAAGAACTAAGCGCCGGACGGATAACCGAAGCGGAAGGACTTCGGCAGTGGACCGGTTCAAAGGCCCGGTACGACAAGGCCCTGGCGGACTACGAAGAAATTCAAAATCAGCTAAAGGACAAGGGAAGTCTTTTAGCATCGGTCCAACGGGAACTGCAAAATGCCGCGGAGGCTTTAGCGGAGGCGGAAAGGGAACTGGACGATCTAAGCAGCCGCTATGCATTGCAGATGGCGGCATACCGGGTAGATTCGGGGAATTTTATTCTGGCGGAACTGGGGTCCTACTACGGGGCCCTGGTGGAAGCGGTGGAAAAACGCCGCGGGGACGATGCGTATTATACGGCCTATTTAAGGGCAGAGCAGAAGTATATTGAAGAATCGTTGCTGCAGGATGGATGGCTCTTGCTGCGGAACATCGTTGAAACCGGCGGAGACGAGGAAGCCGAAGAAGCTGAAGAAGCCGGAGATCTCGGTGGGGATGACGATCTAAGACAGATGCGGCTTTCTCTGCTGGGCGCCGGATCGGGGACGGATTGGTACTTTGCCGTTACCGGAAAAGAAGATTCGCCGGAAGAGCGGCAGGCCCTTGAAAATGAAGGGCTTTTCAACCGCCTTATACGGGATGCGGGGAAAGAAGCCGTCCCCGGAAGGGCATCCATGGTACTTTCGGTTTACCGGGAATTGTCCGCTTATGCGCCGGGTCTGCAGGGGGATGCGGCGGAGGCCGCCCGGGGAATTATGCAAAGAGTGTTTTCCGAATTTGGGTACGAAGGTTCCGGGGGCAATCTGCCGGATATGGCCGTTCTTACCGATAGTTTGTTTTTGTACGGAGAAAATCACCGCTTGGATCCCGGACATGTAACCGCTTCCCTGCTTGAAAGCCTGGACCGGAGGATGGAGATGCTGCCTCCGGCGCTGGAGGGGGAATTTACCGAATGGAAAAATTCCTTGATACAGTATATGGCGGTAAAAACCCTGTATCTGGAAATAGAAGTATCCGGCGATACGGCGGGTATGATGGAACGGTACGGTGAACTGGCGGCCCGTATTATGGAAGCGGCGGAAAGGGGAGAGGCCCCGGAGGACCTTGTCCGGGAGGCGGTTTTTTATCAGTACCTTGTGGCATTTTTTGCCGCCCATGGGGATGCCGCCGCCGGGGAAGAGGGCCCCGAACACTGGCGGCTCTATATCAGCAGCCCCCGGTTTGATCCGCACAGCATAAACAACAGCGTTACTGTTCTTCCAGGAGAAACCGGCCGGCCCGAAGAAGCGGCGGCGGGCCCGGTGAAGGGCGCCCTCTCCCGGAAAGAAGCCCTGTTGGCCGACGCCCGGGATGCGGCGGAGACGGCGGAACGAAAATTCTCCGAAGCCCTGGAACTGTTCTTGGAAAGCGGTTTGTCCGGCCGGCAGCGGGAATTTATTGCCGCCGCGGATTTTTATCTGAAAAATCCCGGTGCGGTCTGGGAATATTCCTCCGGCGATTTTGAATATTCCATAGCCCTTGAAATCTTTAAAGAAGAACTGGATAAACTGCAGAACAGCGAGGCCTTTGAATCGTCCCTTAAGCAGGAAATAGCCCGGCTGGGATTTGAATACGGCGCCTTGCCTCCGTCGGGACAGGAAGCGTTGGAGCACTTGCAGGTTATTTCCGCGGAATTGGATCAAGCCCGGATCCTGCATCAAAAAGCTCTGGAACAGTACAGCCGGCAAGCCGCCCTCTATGAGGCAGAAGGCAGCCGGTACGAGAACCTTTACGGCGAAGCCAAGGATTGTTTTTCCGTCCTGGAAAAAAGACGCATGGAATATGAAACACAGGATGCAATCCAACGCTGGGCCGGTACCGCCTATTTAAGCCGGACCGGGGAATTGGCGGAGGATGTACTGTACTATAAAGAGCCGGCGGAAGAGTTGGCCTATGCCAAAGAAAGAAACGACCGGGCCCAGGCTGCCCTGGGGGCTCTGCGGGATCTCTATGCTGCGGACAAAGAAAGGCCCTACGGGGATGGGGAATATACGGCCCTGTACAAAGAGTACAAGGATAGTTTTGCCCGGATGTTCCTAACGCTTAAGGCCAAAACAGAATTTGCCGCCGAATTAGAACAGGAGCAGATAAAAAACAGGGAACTGTACCTTTCGGTTTCCGCCCTGGCTTCCGGTTTTGCAAATCCCCTGTTACGGGACTCTTATGAATCTTACGCGGCCCCCGCCATGGCGGACAGTTCCTGGCTGAATTTTGTCCGTATTACGGAATCCGGCGGTTTAGGCATTTCCTTAGACGGATCCTCCTTTGTACTGTCCCCGGTGGATGACTCCGGGGCGGAAGATCTTTCGGACTATTTTGATAACAAATCCTTTATCGGTGACGGGACAAGTCAGATGTCCGCTTATGAAGAGGCCCTGACAGCCTGGAGCGCCAGGATGGCGGGTTATAATTTAAGTAATATGTATATCTATCAAACCTGGGGACTGGCCCTTGATTATCTTATAAGGCGGATAATCGAAAGCAATCCCTCTGTTTCAAGTATTGGATCGTCCTATGAACTTACCGACATGGGATCCGATGGGGATATTAAACTGGACGGCGACAGGCTCAACAAGCTGCTGGGAAAATACCGGTCAAACAGCCTCCCCTGGGCGCAGCAAAGCGCGTGGAACGGATTGAACGCTCAGCAGAAGGAAGATTTGGAATTTCTTGCAATCTTGCTTTTAACCGGCGCCGGAGGAGATGGAGCGGGGGGCCTGACCAGGGTTTCGGAATATAAGGAAATGGAATGGCTTTTTAATCAGGCGGACTATTATAAAACCTCAAAAAAACTATTGTTCGTACGGATAACTGTTTATCGCTGGCCCTATACGTTTGATCACAGTGTCCTGGATCAGATTTTACGCATGACAAAAAACAGAAGAAATGCCTTTTACGATAACGTCAATTATAACCGGGCGGTTTTTTCATCCGGGGTGTCAAAGCTGTTCGCAGAAAAAAACGATTACGAGAAATCCTGCGATAAACTTGCGGTCTTTTCAAAACAAAGGGAAGAGGGGATTGCCTGGGATGATATTGAAGCCGCTTTGGTGCTTTTTGAAAACATTGAAGAGGCCGAAATAAAAACCCTGGAAAAACATTGGGAGGAAATGCATGCTTACCGGCGGACCCTGGGGGATGAAACCCCGTATTTCAGCGTTGGTTCCGCCCTGGATGGTCTTTATGCCTGGGGCCGGGGAATAAAGGATGCCCTGGAATTACGGTTTGAAAACGCCTACCTGGAAGATGAAGAACTGCGCAGGGAAAATCAGGCCGCCTATAGGAAAACACTGGATGCATTTATTAACGGAGACGCCTCCATGGACGAATTAAACGATACCGCCCAATTGGCTTATGGTCCTGCGGCTCCGGCCCTAACGAATCATTTAAAAAACCTGGGGACCGCCATGCTTTCGGATTTAAAAACTATAAATGCAGACAGGGCTGTGTATACCCGGCAGTACAGGGAATTGGCGCTTCAATATACGGATTTAGTTGGGCGGGCCTACAGGGAGCGGTTTAATGCGGAATTGGCCGTTCGGGAAACAGACTGGCAGGAACAACAGAAGGATCTGAACAATAAGCTGGCCGCCTGGAGGGAAGCGGCGGGGCTTATCCTTGAACGGGGCCGAAAGGATTGGAAGGAGGGCTTTGAGGAAATGCAAAGCGCCTTTGCCCGGTGGCAGCAGGATTTTAAAGACCGGTATACCGGTATTGATACGGCCTGGAATGCCGCTTATCTGGAAAGTCGTACGGATAAAGAAAACTGGATAAACCATGCGGTGCAGGCCGCGGACGAAGCGTTAAACGATTCCCTGCTTGCCCTTATTGGTTCCGATGCTGAATCCTATGGCCGCAAGCTTGACGGTTTTATACCTTCGGCCATTCCTGGTTTTGGTGCGCAGGAGGAGGCCGCGGCGATTTTGCAAAGGGCCCTTAACTCAGCCGGCGTTGCCAGCCTTTCCGGGGCCCTGACTTCCGTGGCCGGCAGCGCCGCCACGGTCCTTACCCGGACCCAAACGGGGGTTTCGGGGATCGGCGTATGGGATTCCGGCAGGGTTCATGAAACGGCCAAGGCCATTGCCTGGGAAAGTACCCGGGAACTTGCTTCGGGTAAAATGGTTTTACTGGCCTTTCAGGCCAGGGAATCGGCGAATGACGCAAAAAGGCTTTTGGACGAAACCATTGCTAAAAACAACTCGGATTTTAACGGCAGTATGGACGAACTGTATACCATGAACGGCGGCTGGACCCGCTGGGGGAATATGTACAACAAGGACATTATTGTCAATTCGACGGTATTTACCAGTGCTGTCACCGACCGGGTTAACCTGGAAGCTTACAGATGGTTTGTGCTGGATTACTGGGACTTTGCCGTCGATCTAAGCGACAATAATCTGGAGGGACTGGATTATTTAGGGGTCCAGGCTTTAATTGCCCTGGCCCAGGATGAGGTCCATGAAAAAAGCAAGGCTGTGTTTGGCGGCGAGGATACCGAAGGGGATTTTAATATTTGGATTGGAAAAAATCCTGTGATGGTAAACGGAACTATTACAAATCCGGGGAGCGGCGAATTAGGCCGGTTGATGAGCGAATTTTATAAGTGGGAGATCAAGCAGGGGGAGGGGATTGCGGCAATGAATGCCCCCCTTTGGGATAAGCCCCTCTGGGATTCCCGGGGTTCCTGGTTCGGCGCCCCCAATATACGGGTTGTGGCCGATATAGCCAATTCCATCGCCTCTGCGGTTTTGGTGGCGGTTTCGCCCTTTACCGCGGGGGCTACGCTGGCCTTGGCGGTGGGGGTCAATATGCTGGACGAAACGTTGTTTTACGCCCTGGATGCGGCCCAGGGGTATAAGAGTTGGGACGAGGCAGGGTTTGCCTTCGGACAAAAGGCCATAATAACTACGGCCACAACCATAGCAGGAGCGGCCTTTAGCGGTGTCGGTTCCGCCACAAGCTCCGGGTTTGCGGGGATTACCGCAAAGGCCGTCCAAAGCACCAGCGGATTCGGTACCGTGGCTGTTAAGACCGCCATGAGCGGGATCCAGGCCATTGGTACCAGCACGGTAACCAGCGCCCTAAGCGCCGTAACGTACAACAACGGTAAATTTGGATGGTCCCAGGATGTTTTTACCGCGGGCATTAAAGGGGGTCTTGCCGGATCGGCCGTGGCGGGGCTTAGTACATTTACATCCTCTGCGATGAACCTGGGACTGGAGGGCTTTTTTGACCGGTATTATGCCGACGGGACAAAACTATCTTCCCTAACCGGCGGGCTTGCCGGTCAAGGACTGAACTATGCCCTGGGGGGTGATTTTACCCTTAACGCATTTGACCTGGGCCTTATACACAAAAGCGCCGCGGGAACCGGCTTGGTGGAGTTGCGTTTTGGAGAGGACGGATTTAATGCCGGATTTGGTTTGGGGGGCGTGGATATAAGCTTAGGAACAATGGCCGGCGCCATACGGGGCCTGGAAGCATGGAAGGTCAACTTTGATATTTGGAATTCTGATTCCGAAGATGCAAAAAAGTATGCAAGCCAGCTTAGAACCCTTTATTCCGGCAGCGCCGCAACCAAGGATGCTTATAATTCGATCCTGGCAGGAACAACCCGCATCATGGAAGACAGAAACGAATCCTTTACCGAAAGCGTTTATAACCCCATTACCGGCGTTAAAACAATCCTTCTGGGGGAAAATGCCCTTAACGATGACAGCCGCTTTGGCCTTAATGTGGTGTTCAGCCACGAGGCATATAGAAACGGCATATATGACGGCGCCGAAAGACAGCAGATGGAGGGCGACATGGCGGTGATGGGGCATATTGGTACGGCCCTGGGCTTAATGCAAAGCTATGGCGGCGGGGTAATTGGGAAAGAAATGGCCGGGGAGGCCTTGGATTTTGTGGAAAATTATTATACCCTGGTTTCAGCGGATACTGGTAACCAGGAAAAATTAGATGCCTTAACAAAACTTGTGGGGATCTTTGATAGTTATGATTCCAGTGCCGATTATTGGAAAATAAAAATGTATTTTGATGGTTCCCACGAGATTGTCATGGATTTTGATGCGCAGGGAAATCCCATAAAACGCCTAAGCATTGATTACTATAATGCCTCAAAGAAAGAGTTGGAAAGAATGACCCCCGAGGAACAAAAAAAGGCTGTCATTAGCACCATGACTCCCGCGGGACAAAAAGCCGAAAACGAAATGACCCTGGAGGAATCCCTGGGGAAGATCATCGGTTTGGACCGGGCTTCTAAAATACTGGGGTCGAACCTGGAAAACCCCGATGTTTACAACACATATATTCTGCGGACCGTTTTTGGAGAAACTACTGCCGCCGCTATTCAACGTAGTGGATATTTTAATGAAAGTATTGACGATGCCAAAATTCAAACCCTAATCGGGAAAAGGCTGCTTGACGAATCGAAGGCGTTTCAAATAGCCGGGAAATGGAAGGATCTTGAAAATGTATCGTTAACCCTGACGGATCGTAAGCTGCTGGGAAATATTTTTGCGGAACTTAACGGCAATGGGTATTTTGATTATTCACAGTTAAACGCCTACGTTATGCGTAATACAAATTCATATTTGTCAGAAATGGACGCCGGCAGCCGGGATCCCAACCAGGGGCTTGATTTTATTGACTATCGAAAGACGACTTTGGCCGGGACCATGCTTGATCAAATAATAATTGATCGTTATCAAACGGTTGATAATACCGTAAAGGGAGGAACCAATTCGCCGTGGAAGCATCCGGTTTATGGAACTATCCAGGGGAATACCATCGCGCCGGGAACATTTAATATGGAGTACCTTGGCACCTCGGCATCCTTCAAAAACAGCGTCTTGGTTATTAATAATGCACTTACCCTCTCGGGGATCAAAATTAATAACCGCGGCCGGGATCCATCCTTAAGTGCATGGTCCGCCAGATGGCTGGGACACGATAATAAAACCGAAGGAACAATCAATGTCCTTTCGGACGGGTGTTTTGTTACCACGATCCCCAATCAGCTGCGTTTACTGCAATGGCTGAAAAATCAGGGCCTGCAAAGCGGATATCAGATTAAGACCAGGTTGTATGAATATACCCCTTCTCCCAGGAGTGAAGAATGAAACGAAAGATTTTCTTTGTACCGGTTTTTTTGGCGGTGTTTTTTTCTGTAGGCGCCTGCAGAAATAAAGACGAAAATCAGGAATCAAGCGCCAGACCCGGTACAGTACAGGGTGAATTTGAAGGGTCCGGCAGAACAGTCCTGAACAGTGCGGCAGAGCCGGCGACGGGTACAATCAACGTCGCCGGGGAAGCCAAAGAGGTTTTTGTACCCACGCCCGTACCCGTATCAATAATAAATGAAGAAGGAGAATACTGTTTTCCCCTGAGCATGTACCACCGTGTGGTTAAAGATGGCCATAAATATACCGTCGAGTATTACCTGCCGGAGCTCGGGTGGGGGACCGGGCAGAAACGGTTTTCATTTTCCACCGGTGATCTAAAGACAGATCCCGATGGATTTTACCGGATCCGCCTGGAGGATGATCCGGAAGAAACGATCGTCATAAGAGGGGGTGTTAAAATCTTCTTTTTTCCTTTGGATGGCTGGAAAAAAAACGATCAGGGCCGGTGGGCGTATTGGTACGGCGTGATCCGGTGTATAAACGATAGGGACGCCGGTGTACAAGATCTTATTAAGACTTTAGAGTTTAACGAAAAGTGGACGCCCTTTCAAGAGGCGGTGGATTTTGTCTCCGATTGTATTGATGTGTCGGATGGGTTTGACAGATGGGCGTTTAAATCGGTCGCAGGTTCATCGGCCCTCTCTGAGGCAGGGGAGGATGGAAAAACCCTTGTGTATGGGGCGGAAAGACTGTACATGCGGTTCTTTGAAACATACTACGCAGATGTAATTGAATGGTATTCTACCCTGAACAATCCCCCCTGGATAGTCCCCGGTGAGGGAATTGGCGAAAGCTTTATCGTGACCTTTGCAAAGCCTGAAGAAGCCCTGTTGGTGCTGAACGGGTATGTGGATCCCCTGCCGCAGAGAAGAAGTTTATTTAAAGAATATAACAGAATTAAGGTTGCCAGGATACTCTCGGACAAATTTGATTTTGAGATCTTCTTTAACGATGCGGTAGAACTGTCCGAGATACATTTTCCTGTCCCTGCGGATAAGGTTCAGGTTATTATCAAGGATGTGTATCATGGGACCAGGCATAACAATACGGCGGTTACGGCAATTATGAGAAATACTCATTAGCGGCGGCCCCTGCCTAAGGGGACGGCTCTGTCGTGGGGGGCCCTGTGGAGTGCGTCCCCGGGGCTGTGCGCTGAACATGGAACAGCAGACGGCAAAAAGCTGGAAATTCGCCGCGGCGTAATATTGGACTGCCGCTTCAGCCCTTGCAGAATTTGGCCTGGGCCGCATCCAGGGCGGCGAAAAGAAGAAAGCCTATGGCGGCCAGGCAGAATATGCCCAAATACATCTGGGGGTAATCGGCCCGCATCCAGGTGTCAATAATGTAAAAGCCCAGGCCCCTGATTTCAATCCTTCAACACCGGTCAGAAATTAAAGCCGCACGCTTACGCTTACCATAAAGGCATTGTTTGAGAGAATTGGAGCATCAAATATCCATTCGCTTTGGTACAAGGCGGCGGTGAGAAAATGTTTTGTGAAGGAATATTCAAAGTCCAAATGGGAATACAGGCCAAAGGGATGAGCGGCGTTTCCGGCAAGGTTCACGTACCCGACCGTTCCGATTCCCATGTTAAAAAAACAGAACAATACCTGCTCAAGGAAAATGCCGGTCCGTAAAAAAGCGGTGTCCTTTTCTCATGTTAAGGTGAGGGCCTCACCCCATAGGCTATGACCGGCAGCAGAACAAAAACAGAAAGCAGCAGGGTTCGTTTGGTTTCTTCCTCCTACAGCAGTTTGTACAAACAAAGGGTAATTCTGCGGGAACTATCATTGACGGCGGTTTTTAATTTTCTCCACGGGCCGGGGCTGCCTATGCCGTTCCAGTTTGATTTGGCCGCCGGTTCTTTCGGGGCGCCGAAAATTCCGGTGTCAAGCTGTCCGTTGCCGTTGGTGTCCTGAAAGGCGGTGACTACATAATCCCCGGCGGGAAGGTTAAGATTGATGAACAACACCGGTCTTGCGGGATCAAGCCGGAATGTGCTGTGGGGTTCATTGTTTGTATACGATGCTTCGTCGGCATAGACCGCCACATACAGCGTTCCCCCTTGTACACGTACTTCCTGTATTTCAATGACCGATGGAATGTCAGCGCATACGTTTGAAACACCCCAAAGAAGCAGCGCCCATAAAAGGACGAACTTTTTCCGTATTTTCAATGCGTCTTTCATTTTTATCCCCCTATTGTTCTTTTCCCGCGTAATACGCCGGATACCATTTTTGAAACCAGACCGTAAATATGCCCATGACAAGGGAGCCCCCGGCGTTGACCAGTATGGCGTACCCGTACACACCCGCGGCCATGAGCA
>JAISLT010000072.1 GCA_031277165.1 Spirochaetaceae bacterium | reverse complement strand
CCGGCCCAATCGAATTTGCCGCTGTCCACGATAACCCCGCCGATGGAGGTTCCGTGGCCGCCGATAAACTTGGTGGCGGAATGAACCACAATGTCCGCCCCGTATTCAATGGGCCGCAGCAGGTAGGGGGTGGCAAAGGTATTGTCCACGATCACGGGGATGCCCTGTTTGTGGGCGATGGCCGCCACCGCCTCAATATCCACCACCGAGGCATTGGGATTCCCCAGGGTTTCAAAAAACAGGGCCTTGGTATTGGCCTTGATCGCCCTTTCAAAATTTTCCGGCTTGCTGCCGTCTACAAAGGTAGTCTCCACCCCCAGGTCTTTAAAGGTATTGGCAAAGAGGTTAAAGGTCCCGCCGTAGATCTGAAAATCCGAAACGATGTGATCCCCGGCGCGGGTGATGTTCTGGACGGCGTAGGTAGTGGCGGCGGCCCCCGAAGCGACAGCCAGGGCGGCGGCTCCTTTTTCCAGGGCGGCGACACGCTGTTCAAACACATCCCAGGTGGGGTTCATGATCCGGGTGTAGATGTTCCCCGGCTCGGTCAGAGCGAAGCGGCCCGCCGCCTGGGCGGGGTCCTTAAAGACATAGGATGAGGTTTGATAGATAGGTACCGCCCGGGCATCCGTGGCAGGGTCCGGCTTCTCCTGGCCCGCATGGACCTGGAGGGTCTCAAATTTATACGCTCTCTTTGCCATATTAAAACTCCATCGGACTTGTTATTTCAATTCTCTCCTTATTATTATAATCAATATAACTCTCTTATAAACCCCTGCCGGATGGGAAATGCGGTTTTCGGGGGAGGAGTTTTTTATGAACGGCAATATTTCCGTCCCCCTGGCCTTTACGGCGGGACTTTTTTCTTTTTTGTCCCCCTGCGTGTTTCCCTTAATCCCCTCCTGGCTATCCCTTGTGGGCGGCATCGGTCCGGAGGGCATTCCCCCGGAGGATCCCCTTCAGGCCGCCGGATACCGCCGGCGCCTTATTCCGGGGACCCTGTGCTTCATCCTGGGTTTTAGCCTTGCCTTTGTGGTCCTGGGCGTCCTTTTTTCCGGTTTTTTTATGCTCCTCGGCGGGGCGGCGCGGATCGTCAACGGGATTGCGGGGCTCATCATTATTTTCCTGGGGATTCAAATTTACGGTGATCTTTTTAAATTTTTAAACTACGAAAAACGGTTCCGGCCAGGGAAACCCCGGGGTATGGCCGGATCGCTGCTGGCGGGGGCGGCCTTCGGCGCGGGATGGACCCCCTGTGTAGGGCCCATCCTGGGGAGTATTCTTCTCCTGGCAGGGCAGGATGGAAAAATCGGGAGGGCTGTTCTCTGCCTCTCGGCCTATTCCGCGGGGCTGGGCCTTCCCTTTTTAGGGGCGGCCCTGGTCCTGGACCCTTTTCTCAAAAAAGCCTCCTTGTTACGCCCCTATCTGCCCCGGATACGGCGGATGGGCGGTTTATTCCTTATCGCCATGGGGCTCCTGATCTTCCTGGGCCGCTTCCAAAGCCTGAATAGCCTGCTGATGCAGGGGGAATATGCCTTTATCAACTGGGTTCAGGAAGGGGGGCCGCTGGTGCGGCTGGTTCCGGCCCTGTTTTTTTTCCTCGCCGCCGCCCTTATCCTGGTATTCCGGCTTCCGGGGAAAAAACCCCGCCTTTCCCGGGGGCCGGTTATTCTCCTTTGTCTCTGCGGCCTCCTGGGGGTTCTTCAAACCCTGGGTTTTCTCGACTGTGCGGGGCTGCTTGCCCATTGGTTTTTATACCGCCAGAATGTATAATGAACAATAAAGGTTGATATCATGAAAAAATCCCCTGTCCTTGGCCTGATAACGGCTGTTTTTATTTTATCTGTCCAGTGCTTGCCGGTAAAACCGGCGGTAAAACCGGCGGCGAACCCGGCGAAAACTCCGGCGGGGGTATCTCCTGAGACCGGAAAAGCCGCGGGGGAAGAACCGGACCGGCGGGTAACCCGGGCCTTTGGGGACGCGGGACTGCCGGTACTCAAACAGCGGATCGACTCGCCGGATTTTTCCGCTTCCCTGATGGACAACAGCCCCCTCTCCCTGGCGGATTTTCAGGGTAAGGTGGTGTTTCTGAATTTCTGGGCAACCTGGTGCGGGCCCTGCCGGGCGGAAATGCCCTCCATGGAGGCGTTGTACCAGCATTTTAAAGAAGCGGGGTTTGAAATGGTGGCGGTAAACTACCGGGAAAACCGGAAAACCGTGAACGCCTTTACCGAACAATTCAATCTAACCTTCCCAATAAGCCTGGACCCCTCGGGCCGGATCAACGGGCTTTACGGGGTTGAGGCCTTCCCCACCACCTATATCATCGACCGGGAAGGCAAAATCGTTACCCGGGTGGTAGGAAGCCTCAACTGGAACACCCCGGAACTTTTTGCCGCCTTTGAGGCGTTGCTGGAGTCCTAGACCTTTGATTCGAAGCCGGGTCGCATAGCAGGAACCCGCCTTTCAGTTTGAGGGGAGTTTCAGGGCGGGGAGGTTCATTTTTCCCCAAAAAATTCTTCTAAAAACACCGCCACCCCGTCCTCGGCGTTGGAGCCTATCACCCGGTCCGCGGCTTCCCGGACTTTTTCCTTGGCATTGGCGGGGGCTGCGGAAAAACCCGCTGCCTCAAAGAGGGGTAGATCGTTTTCCTCATCCCCCAGGGCAATGACCCCCTGGGGAGCCAAGCCCCGGTATTCCAGGGCCAGGGCAAGGCCGCGGCCCTTGGAGACCCCGGCGGCCATAACTTCCAAAAAGGTTCTGAGGGTACGGGCCACATAGATACGGCTGCCAAAACGCTCGGCAAGCCGGGGCCTCAGGGCATCCTGCACTTCGGGTTCCGCCAGGAACATGCTTTTAATACATCCGGTAATCCCCGGCTCGGCCAGGGCTTCTTTTAAATCCCCGATTACCGCCTGAATGCCCGTATGCTTCCGGTACATTTCGGTTTCCCCGGACTGCCGTTCCGCCATAAGTTTTCCCCGGGGATATTCGGGGGTGCCGGGGAAAAAAACCTGGTAATAGACCCCCGTGCGCCGGGAAAGATCCACACAAAAATCCACTACCTCCCTTTCCAGCATCACGGCGTGGAGGACTTTGCCGCCGGGCATATCCACCACTTCGGCACCGTTAAAATACACCATGGGTCCCTCGGCGCCCAGGGGAAGACGGAAAGGTTCAGCGGCCTCAATGGCCCGGCCGGTACAAAGAATAACCGCTATGCCCCGGTCCAAACAGCCCTTTAGGGCGCGGAGGGTACGGCCGCTCATGGTAGTGTCGGGCCGCAGGGCGGTGCCGTCCAGGTCCAGGGCCAGGGCCTTTACGGAAGCAGGGTCCGGAAAAATACTCATAAAAAAAGCATAACCCAAAAGACCGGCCGCTCATAGCCCCCAGGGCAGCATCATTAATAGTGTGGTTCCCCGCCTGGAGTATCTCGCAGGCTGGACTTCACCCCGTTTGGCAGACACTGTTAAGCGACTTGCCGCAGTTAAACACATCAGGGGCAACAATGTTTCCGCACAGGCGAAGGCCTGAGCAGTTCCCCTTCCAGGCGCAACGATGGGCACCGGCCATGTCCAGGGCAGGAATGGCGATGCGGGCCGTCTCTAGGCCGGCGTATCTTCTAAAGGTGGTCCCAGCATACTTCATCAGAACTTATCATATTTCTCTATCCTGCTTCAACTTGACAGTCAGAATTTGTAATTTCCGGCATTTACTTTTTTACATTAATGTATGAAGAACCCAATGTAGGTCTAATCATTCCAAGCAACATTCTGATTGTAGTTGTTTTTCCCGATCCATTTAACCCCAAGGTTTTTTGTATTTATAACTGATTTTACCATGCTTCTGATAATACCCCTTTCGATATGATTTTGATTTATATAATGAGGCTTTCCCAAAACTGAAGTTTTGGGAAAGCAACTTTAAATTCCGCAGTTTTGCAAGGCCGAAGGCCTGAAAAACTGCAAAAGCCTGTCCCAAAACCGTGCGCGTTAGCGCACAGCCAATTAGTTTTGGGACAGGCTCTAATACCATTTATATTTAGATGGTTTTAAACAGGCCTATTCATTATAAAAATACTTTTCCAGCCAGTATTTCTTTTAAAAGTTCAAGCTCCGGTACGGTGAGCGCAACTTTTGTGATAAGATAATGTTCCGCCGCCTCTCTTAGATTTTTCTCTGTTACCGGTTCCCCATTGTTTATTTTGGCCAAAATTTCATGGACCACCGCGGAGTCAAGTTTGTATTGCGGACTGTCCCGGGGCGCAAGAAGTTCCTCATCAAGAAAACTTTTCAAATAGTCGTCAATGATTTCTTCTATAGTTGCGCCCATTACGGCTTCCAGAATTATCGCCACAAAACCGGTCCGGTCAATCCCGGCATAACAGTGGATAAGGTACGGCCCCGGACGGCGCAGCATAAACCGAATGCCCCTCCGTAACTGAACACAAAATTGGCGGCTCATGCCGTCAAAATTCATCCCAAGAGCAATGACGCCGCCGGCATCCAGAATTTTTCGGTACCAGGGGGCCATGATTGCCTTCCGTTTTATCTCCCAGTCTGTGTCGGTCAAGTTCAGGATGGCGGCTATCCGCGTATGGACGGCCAGTTTTGTAATAGCACGATCTTCCTTCCCGTCTCCTATAGGATGGGATGCACGGTAGAGAATACCGGGGCCAATTCCGCCCATACGGATCTCCCTAAAATTGGCGGAAGTGCGGACATGTATAATCATTTTTTCGCCATCCTCCCCATTTCGGCGGCATGACGCTTCCAGTCATTAACCAGCGCTTCCGGCGCGAGGGGTTGGGCGGTACAGCCCCGGGAGAGAACCCACTCCAATACCTTGTGATACTGGGTGCTGGAAAAACGGATGACCACGCCGTCATCGGTCTCCTCTATCTCCTGGTCGGCGGCCCATTGCCGTTCCCGGACCCACACCGCCGACTCATCGTAAAAGGCGATGGCGAA
>JAISLT010000043.1 GCA_031277165.1 Spirochaetaceae bacterium | reverse complement strand
GTTTGAACGGAGGCTCGTTCGCTAGGAAGTTTATTATACCGTCTGGTTTAATACCAGATTTTTGTAAGCATTGCGTTATTTCAGCCGCAGCAGAGCTGCGGGGTATTAAACCAGACTTTTGAATAAACTGCACCACAGGATACACCAGGGCCGGTGCGGCAGGCCGCTGCACCGGTTAAAACAAAAACCGTCCTGCCGGTACTCCAAAACCGGCTGTTTTTGTTTTTCTTTTACATACAGCCCCAAACACATGAAACACCTTAAGACATTGCTTTTTTTCGCTTCCGCCGCTAAAATACACTTTAGGCGGCTTTCCTAAAACCAACGTTTTGAGGAACCCGCTTTATTTTATAGGAGAATATATGGAATTTAAGATAAACGACATTAGCCTGGCAGCGTGGGGTCGCAAGGAGCTGGACATAGCCGAGCGGGAAATGCCCGGCCTTATGGCTATCCGGGAAAAGTACGCCGGAGAAAAACCCCTAACGGGGGCCCGTATAACCGGATCCCTCCACATGACCATACAAACCGGGGTGCTTATCGAAACCCTGATCGCCCTGGGGGCCCAGGTCAGGTGGTGCAGCTGTAACATCTTCTCCACCCAGGACCATGCCTCCGCCGCCATTGTTGTGGGTACGGGAACCGAAGCGGCCCCGGCGGGGGTTCCCGTATTTGCCTGGAAGGGGGAAAGCCTTAAAGAGTACTGGTGGTGTACCGAACGGGCGCTGGATTTCGGCGGGGGCCTGGGGCCAAACCTGATAGTGGACGACGGCGGCGACGCCACGCTGATGATCCACAAGGGTTACGCGGCGGAAAAAGACAGCGCCGTCCTTAAGGCCCCGGCGGGGGGCGAAGACGAGGAAGAACTCTACAAATGCCTTGGGGAGATCCTCGCAAAAGACAAAGACCGCTGGGCGCGGACCGTCAAGGACTGGAAGGGGGTTTCGGAAGAAACTACCACCGGCGTCCACCGGCTTTACCAAATGATGGAAGCGGGGAGCCTCCTGGTTCCGGCGATCAACGTAAACGATTCGGTAACCAAATCCAAGTTCGACAACCTCTACGGCTGCCGGGAATCCCTTGTGGACGGCATCAAGCGGGCCACCGATGTGATGACCGCGGGAAAGGTAGCCGTGGTCTGCGGATACGGCGATGTGGGCAAGGGCTCCGCTCAAAGCCTGCGGGGCATGGGCGCCCGGGTGGTGGTAACCGAGATCGATCCCATCTGCGCGCTCCAGGCAGCCATGGCCGGCTACGAGGTGGCCACGGTGGAAGACACGCTCGGCTGGGGGGACATTTACGTTACCGCCACCGGTAATCGGGATATCATCACCCTGGAACACATGAAGAAAATGAAAGATCAGGCGATTATCTGCAACATCGGCCACTTTGACAACGAGATCCAGATGGCGGCCTTAAGCAGGGAGCCGGGGGTTCAACGGCTTAACATCAAGCCCCAGGTGGATAAGTACATCTTCCCCGACGGGCACGAGATTTTTATCCTTGCCGAAGGACGGCTTGTAAACCTGGGCTGCGCGACGGGCCATCCGAGCTTTGTCATGTCAAACTCCTTCGCGAACCAGACCCTGGCCCAGATCGATCTGTGGAAGAACCGGGATATTTACAAGGCCGAGGTGTACCGCCTGTCGAAAAAACTTGACGAGGAAGTGGCCCGGCTGCACCTGTCCAAGATCGGGGTTAAACTTACAACGCTTACGCCGGAACAGGCCGCCTATATCGGAGTGCCGGTGGAAGGGCCCTTTAAGGCGGATCATTACCGGTATTAGGCTCCGAATCCCGCTTTGCGGAAAAGTTGGAAAAGTTTTGGAAAAGTTATAGAAGGTTTTGATGAAAAAAATTGCGAGCTTTACGGTGGATCATATCCGGCTTTTGCCGGGGCTGTACGTTTCCCGGAAGGATACCTTCGGCGGAACGGTCCTTACCACCTTCGACCTTAGGTTCAAGCAGCCGAACAAAGAACCGGTGATCGACATGCCGGCCCTGCATACCCTGGAACATCTGGGGGCGACGTTCCTCCGGTCCCATCCGGTCTGGGCAGACCGGGTGCTGTACTTTGGCCCCATGGGCTGCCGGACAGGGTGCTACCTGATCCTGGCGGGGGATCTTTCCTCCACCGATGCCCTCCCCCTGGTACGGGAAATGCTTGAATGGATCGCCGCCTTTAAGGGGGATATTCCCGGCGCCGCCCCCGCCGAATGCGGCAACTGGCGGGAGCAGAACCTCGATATGGCAAAGTGGGAAGCCGTCCGCTACGCCGGGGCGCTTACAGACCCCGGCCCGGAACGGCTTAACTATCCGTAATATAATATCCGCATGAACAGACCCCCGGGTAAATTTATCCTAATCCCCGATTCCTTTAAGGGCTCCATGAGTTCCATGGAAATTTGCACAATCATGGAAGACGTGATCCGCCGCCGCCGCCCCGGTGCGGAAATTATTTCCATACCGGTGGCTGACGGCGGCGAAGGGAGCGTGGACGCGTTCCTCGCCGCCTGCGGAGGAAAAAAGGTAAGCATCCCCGTAAAGGGCCCTTATATGGAAGATATGGAGGCTTTTTACGGAATTATTGGCGGCGGGACGGCGGTGATTGAAATGGCCGCCGCCGCCGGGCTTCCCCTGGTGGAGGGCGCCCCGAATCCGGCTAAAACCACAAGCTACGGCGTGGGCCAGCTTATGGCCGATGCGGCGCGGCGGGGCTGCAAAAAAATCATCCTGGGACTTGGGGGCAGCGCCACCAACGATTTTGGCGCCGGCGCGGCCGCCGCCTGCGGGATCCGTTTTCTGGATGGCCGGGGAAAAGCGTTTGTCCCCCTGGGAGAAACCCTTTCCCGTATTGCCCGGATAGATCTTCGGGGGCTTTTGCCGGAAATTGCCGCCGCAGAGATCATCACCATGTGCGATATTGACAATCCCCTCTATGGCCCCGCCGGGGCGGCCCATGTCTTTGCCCCCCAAAAGGGGGCGGATCCGGTGATGGCGGAATTCCTTGACGGTCAGCTCCGTTCCGTATCGGAGACGGTAAAGCGGGAACTGGGCATCGACGTTTCCGCCCGGCCCGGCGCCGGTGCCGCCGGGGGTATGGGCGGCGGCATGGCGGCCTTTTTCGGTTCCCCGCTCAGGATGGGCATAGAAACGGTCCTGGATACGGCAGGTTTCGACGCCCTGCTGCCCGGCACGGACATGGTGTTTACCGGCGAGGGCAAAATCGACACCCAGAGCCTTAGGGGCAAGGCGGTAATCGGTGTGGCCCGGCGGGCCAAAAAACAGGGCATTCCCGTCCTGGCCATAGTGGGCGAAATAGGCGATGCCGTCGAGGGGGCCTATGAAGAGGGGGTGTCGGGAATTTTCAGCATTATCCGGACAGCCAAGCCCTTTAAGGAAATAAAAGAACGGAGCCCGGACGATTTGCGGCTTACCATGGATAATCTCTTCCGTTTTATGGATGCCTTCCCTTCCTATTAACGTTTCTTTGCAAAAGGGCTATACTATGTCAAGTTCGTACACAGCCCCGGCGGCCCGATGTACCTGCGGTTTTATGGACAAAGCGCAGCAGACTCCCAGGGGATATATGCCCTGTGATGGGGGTTCACCCCGGTCTACACAGAGGCAATTCAGTAGAAGGAGAATCTCATGAATAAACTTTTTAAGCTTCAGGAGCGCGGTACCACCGTTCAACGGGAATTAGTAGCGGGACTTACAACATTCCTTACCATGGCGTATATTCTGGCGGTTAATCCTGGGATCCTGGGCGAGGCAGGGATGAGTCCCCAGGGGGTATTTACCGCCACGGCCCTTTCTTCGGCGATTGCTACCCTGGTTATGGCTTTTGCGGCAAATTTGCCCATAGCCCTGGCGCCCGGCATGGGGCTCAACGCCTTTTTTGCCTTTTCTGTGGTGCGCGGGTTGGGCTATTCCTGGCAGCTTGCCCTAACGGCGGTTTTTCTTGAGGGCATCCTTTTTATTATCCTTTCCCTCATAAATGTCCGGGAGCTTATTATTAAGGCAATTCCCGCCAACCTTAAAAAAGCCGTGGCCGTAGGGATAGGGCTTTTTATTACCCTTATTGGGTTTGACAATGCGGGGATTGTGGTAAACAACGCCGGTACCATCGTGGGGCTTGGAAACATTTCCTCCGGTCCCCCGCTGCTGGCCCTTATAGGGTTAATAATCACCATTGTACTCTATGCCAACAGGGTGCCCGGCTCTATTCTGCTTGGAATTTTTATCACCGCCCTTATTGGAATTCCCCTGGGCGTTACCACCCTGGGGGACGGGTTTTCCCTCTTTAGCCTCCCCGCTGCGCCCATTTTTGCCCAGTTTGATTTTACGCAAATTCTATCGGTAGACTTTTTTGTTGTATTTTTTACCTTTTTGTTTGTGGATATTTTTGACACCGTGGGAACCCTTGTGGGGGTTGCTACCCAGGCGGGGCTTATCAACAAAGAGGGGGAAATTCCCCGGGTAAAGCAGGCCCTGCTGGCCGATGCCATTGGCACCGTGGCCGGTGCAGCCCTGGGTACCTCCACCGTTACCAGCTATGTGGAAAGCACCGCCGGGGTAGCCCAGGGGGGCCGCACCGGCCTTGCGTCGGTGGCAACGGGGGTTCTTTTCCTGCTGGCCCTGCTCTTTTCGCCCCTGTTTTTGCTCATACCCAGCGCCGCCACCGCTCCGGCCCTGATCATCGTAGGGTTTTTTATGATCCGGACGGTTACGGGAATTGATTTTCAGGACCCCACCGAGGGGATCCCCGCATTTTTAACCATAGTGATGATGCCCTTTGCGTACAGCATTGCCGATGGCATTATGTATGGTATTCTTTCCTTTGTTATCCTTAAAACCTTAACCTTAAAATTTAAGGATATTTCCATTATAAGCTGGGTTTTATTTGCAATCTTTATAATAAGGTTCATTACCACGAACGGGGGATGATCCAGGGCCGAATCGGACGGCCGACCTGCTGCTTAGGAGGCAGCCGCTCTATCCACTGAGCTACTGGACCGCGGGCTCCCATTCCAGGGGAGCTTCATGTCTACCATACCCGGCCGGGAGCGGCTTGTCAATCTTTGATGGGGGGCTGTAAAAGAAGTCCCCCGGCAGGAACCCCGGGGTGGACCGGGCCTTCCAGCCGAGGCTGCTTCAAAACCGTAGTTTTGGTGTACAAGCTTTGCCTGCCGGCCGCCTTAGATGTAACGGGGCTGCCTTAGATATAACGGAAAAACCATGGATGTAAAACGGGTCTTTGTAGAAAAACGGACAGGGTTTGATCTGGAAGCCCAAAGGCTTAGGGCAGATGTCATAGACTTTCTGGGCCCCCACTTTTCCTGCCTTAAGCGGCTGGAAAGGATCCGCATACTCCACCGTTATGATGTCCAGGGCCTTACGGATCAACAGTTTAAAAAAGCCGTGGATCTGGTCTTTTCCGAACCCCCCTGCGACGCCGTGTACATCCAAACCCTTTCCCTGGAACCGGGGGAGGTTTTTTTTGGGATAGAGTATCTTCCCGGTCAATACGATCAAAGGGCCGATTCGGCGGAGCAGTGCGTGGAACTGGCGGTGGGAATAAAGCCCCTGGTCCGCTGCGCCAAGCTCTACATTCTAAGGGCCCCGGTTCCCTTAAGCGCCGAAGCACTTAATGCCGTCAAGGCGTATCTGGTAAATCCCGTTGATTCCCGGATAATTAGCTCCCCCCTTCTGCTTCCCCCCTCTTTGGAACAGGCCGCGGCGGATCCCGGCGGTATACCGGTTCTTAGGGGCTTTAGAAACCTGGACGATGGAGGCCTTAGCGCCCTGGGGAAGGATTACGGCCTTGCCATGGCCGGGGCGGATCTGGCCTTTTGCCGGGATTACTTTGCTGCGGAAGGGCGGGACCCCACGCTGACGGAACTGCGGGTTCTGGACACCTATTGGTCCGATCATTGCCGTCATACCACCTTTACCACGATCCTTAGGACCATTACCATCGCTTCAAGTGAGGGTAACAGCGACGGAGACGGCGGGGAACTGCGGAAGGCCCTGAACCTATACGAGGAAGCCCGGCGGGAAGTGTACGGCGGGGAAACCCCGGACCGGCCCCGGACCCTGATGGATATGGCCACCATTGGGGCCCGGGTATTAAAAAACCGGGGCCTTTTGGACGACCTGGATGAATCGGCGGAGATCAATGCGTGTACGGTTAAAATAAACGCCGGTTTTGCCGCTTTACCCGGCGGCAATTCCGGCGAGTTTACCGAGCCCTGGCTGCTTCTTTTTAAGAACGAAACCCACAATCATCCGACAGAAATAGAACCCTTTGGGGGGGCGGCAACCTGCCTGGGGGGGGCGATCCGGGATCCCCTGTCGGGCCGGGCCTATGTTCACCAGGCCATGCGGATCAGCGGCGGCGCCGATCCCCGCAGGCCCCTGGACGAAACCCTGCCGGGCAAACTTCCCCAGATAAAAATTGCCCGGGAAGCCGCGGCGGGGTATTCCTCCTACGGCAATCAAATTGGGATTGCCACGGGACAGGTGGCGGAATTTTACCACGACGGATATTTGGCAAAACGGCTTGAGCTGGGGGCCGTAATCGGGGCGGTAAAGGAAGACCATGTCCGCCGGGCCGAACCCGTACCGGGGGATCTGATCCTCCTGATCGGGGGAAAAACAGGCCGGGACGGCATAGGGGGGGCCACCGGTTCCAGCAAGGCCCATACGGGAGAATCGGTGGAGAACGCCGGAGCGGAGGTACAGAAGGGCAATGCCGTGGAGGAACGAAAGCTCCAGAGGCTTTTCCGGGATTCCCGGTTTTCGCGCCTGGTAAAACGCTGCAACGACTTTGGCGCCGGGGGCGTCGCTGTGGCGGTGGGGGAACTTGCCCCCGGGCTGGAGATCAACCTGGATGCGGTGCCCAAGAAGTATGCGGGGCTGGACGGAACGGAACTGGCCATTTCTGAATCCCAGGAACGGATGGCGGTGGTGGTTTCCCCCCAGGACGCCGCAACCGTGATCGGCCTGGCCGCGGCGGAAAACCTCGATGCGGTGGTTATTGCGGAGGCATCCGCCGGCAGACGCCTGCGGATGCACTGGCGGGGAAAGGCCATTGTGGATATTTCCAGGGATTTTCTTGATTCAAACGGCCCCTCCCGTTTTGCCGAAGCGGTGATACACCCCGGGGTTTTCCCCGCTGAAACCGAAACTCCCCAGGACCGGCTAAGCCCGGGGGAAAGGCTGCAGGAGGAACTGTCCTCCCTGCGAAGCTGTTCCCGCCGGGGTCTCCAGGAACGGTTCGACGGATCCATCGGCGCCGGAACGGTACTTTTCCCCTGGGGGGGCAGGGAACAGGGGACGCCGGAATGCGGCATGGCGGCGCTGCTTCCGGCTCCGGTGGACAGGGTAAGCCTTACCGCCACCCTGATGAGTTTTGGCTTTGATCCGGCCTTAACCGCCACAGATCCTTACCGGGGCGCCAAGGGGGCGGTAAAAGAGGCCCTGGCAAAATACGCCTGCCTGGGGGGGGATCCCTGGAAGGCCCGGCTTTCCATCCAGGAGTACTTTGAAAAAATGGAGGGGGACGCTTCCTGGGGCAGACCCGCGGCGGCCCTGCTTGGGGCCCTGGAAGCTCAGCTTGCCCTGGGGGTGCCCGCCATAGGGGGCAAAGATTCCATGTCCGGCTCCTACCGGGATCCCGCCACCGCCGTGGATCTGGCGGTTCCCCCCACGGTGGTGATATTTGCGGCGGGGGCCGTCCCTGCCTCCGCGGTACGGTCCGGCGCCCTGAGCGGCAAACCGGGAAATCCGGTGATCCTCCTGTACCAGGGCGCGGGGGAAGAATGGGGACTTTTTAAGGCCGCCATGAATGCCCTGGGGCGCTTAACCAGGGAAGGCCTGGTCCTGTCGGCGTACCCGGTTGGCCCCGGCGGCATCGCCGCGGCCCTGGTCCTTATGGCATTCGGAAATATGACGGGGGTGGAAGTCCACCCGCAGCGCCTGGCCCTGGTAAACGAAAAAACCTACCCCGGCGCCGTATTGGTAGAAATAAGCAGCGAGGCCCTGGAATCCGGGAAATTTTCTGCGGAGACCGGGGGGGATTTTTCCGCCCTGCTCGGGGGCGCATCCTGGACAGAGGCGGCCCGGACCATTCCGGACCGGGTCTTCCGTTTTACCGGGCCGGAACACGAAGAAATCCCCCTGGAAGATCTGCGCCGGGCCTATGAAGAGCCCCTTTCCCTGGTGTATCCCCCGGTGTCGGGGTGGAAGGCCCCTTCGGATGCAAGCCCTCCCTCCTATCCCGCCCCGGTTTTATCCGGGGACAGGGACCGGTCCCGCCGGACGGCCCTGCGGCCCGGTTTCCATGGCCGGCCCTTGGTGGTACTGCCGGTTTTTCCGGGGACCAATTCCGAATGGGACATGGAACGGGCCTTCTTGGAAGCGGGGGCACGGACCATGCCCGTGGTATTCAGGAACCGCAGCGCCGCGGACATAACCGCGTCTATCCGGGACTTGGGAAAGGCCATTGCCCAGGGGCAGATAATCGCCCTTTCCGGGGGATTCAGCGCCGGGGACGAGCCGGATGGATCGGGGAAATTTATCGCCAACGTATTCCGGACCCCGGAGATCGCCGATACGGTAAGGGAATTTCTGGACCGGCGGGGGGGGCTTATGCTGGGGATCTGTAACGGATTTCAGGCCCTTATCAAGCTGGGACTGGTCCCCTATGGCCGCTATACAGAGGCGGCGGAACAATCCCCCACCCTGACATTTAACCGCATAGGCCGCCATGTGTCGCGGATTGTACGAACCAGGGTGATGCCCTCCGCATCGCCCTGGCTTGCCCTGGAAGAAACCGGGACCATCCATGTCCTGCCGGTTAGCCACGGCGAGGGGCGGCTTGTGGCATCCGGGGCGGCGGAACTTTTTAAGACCCGGCAGGTTCCCTTTTGCTATGCCGGCGCCGAGGGCCGCCCCGCGGCGGCGGAACCGGATAATCCCAACGGATCGGACTTTGCCATTGAGGGACTTACCAGTCCCGACGGAAGGATCCTTGGAAAGATGGGCCATTCTGAACGGCGGGGAAGCTTTGTGTACACCAATATACCGGGAAACAAGATCCAAAGAATTTTTGAAGCCGGGGTAGGGTACTTCTTGTCATAAACGGGCCGCCCCAAGGGCCCTTTAAAAGCGCCGGTGTTTGGGCGGAGCGCCCGGCCCTTTAGCGCCCAAAGATCCCAAATTTGCCATGCCTATGCCATTTACCGGAATTTCGTTTTTCCTCTTCCATGGTTTTAAAAACATAGGCGGCAAAGGCGCTTTCTTCCCCCGGCTCGGAGGAGGAAAAGCCCATGGTACTGCAAAACCCGTTCAGGGGAGAATTGAGCAGCCCCTGGGCAAAACTGCGAAAGGCCGCCGTGGCGGGGGGCCCCAGCAGGTCCGGGGCTTCGTCCCTGGAGCCGGGGTTTACCTCGGACAAAACAAAGGACAGGGCGCCGGAGCCCCGGGCCTTAAAAACCGCCGCCACTTCCCGGACCAAAAAGAACCAGCCCTTGATATTGTTATCGGTAAACCTGTCCAGATCCGGCGGAGAGAAGTCCTCCACCACCCTTCTGTACACCGGGGGAACACAGGCCAAAATTACCGTATCCATGCGGTTTATTTTGTTTATCATCGAAAGTACTAAGGTCCGGGCAGAAATAGGGCTGGGGGGATTCCAATCCAGGCTTATCTGCTTAGCCGGCGCATCCAGGGGAGAAGCCTCCCCGTACCGGGGAATACGGGCCGCCGCATATTTTTCCGTACGCTTGGCGGCCTCTGCACACAGGGCGGAAAAAAGCAGGGAAGGATTTCCGGCGATTAAAATACCTTTGGTCATGGCATAAGTATACAGGGGAAAGCCCCCGGGGGGGAAGCGCAGGCCCCGGGGATATCCAGCCCCCTATGCCTCTACCACAAGGCCCTCCCGGGCCATCATCACCTCCATGGAGGTTTTTTCCGCAACACGTGTTTTGTACTCCGTTTCCAGCTTTTCCATCTGGGCATCGGTACGGTTGGGATCGTGGTGAAAAAGGATGAGTTTTTTTACCCGTGCCTTGTGGGCCGCATTAATGGCGTGTTCAAACGAGGAATGTCCCCAGCCCAGGTGGGTTTTGTATTCCGCCGCGGTATACTGGCTGTCGTGGATTAACACATCCGCCCCCTGGAAGAACCGGAGCAGTTTTTCATTTTCTTCTTTTACCGTGGCCTCCCCTTCCCGGGCCGCATCCTCATCATAGCTGGGATCCTCCGGGTCCGTGGGAAAAAGATTACGGAAGGGCTCGTTGTCGTAGGCGGTCACAATACTTTTTCCCTTATACTCAAAGCGGTAACCAAGACAGAGTATGGGATGATTCAAGTACTTGGTGGTAACCCAAAGACCGTCCCCCAGGTCCAAGGATGTTTCTTTAATCTGGGCATATTCAATATGGGCGGACAGTTCGCTGATCCGTATGGGCCAATAGCGGTATGTAAGCTGGGCCCCTATAATTTGCTCCAGAGTTTCGTCTTCATAGGAAACGGGTCCCCGGATACGCAGCCTGGTGGTTGGCAAAAAAAGGGGGGTAAACATGGGGAATCCCATAATATGATCCCAATGGGTATGGGAAATAAAAATATCCGCAGCTATGGGCCCCTTTTTAAAGTCGTTGGCCATAAGCCAATCCCCCAGGGGTTTTATCCCCGTACCAAAATCTATAATGACCAGTTTTTCATCCGCCCGAATTTCCAGGCACGAGGTATTGCCGCCGTATATAACCGTATCCTTGCCAGGGCAGGGAATGGATCCCCTGTCGCCCCATATACGAACCCTTAGCATTAATTGCCCCACAACTCCTTGACTTTTTTTCTCTGAGGCATTTTACTTTAAATGTGAACAACAATCTACTGGAAATCCTTCGTATTGGCATCTTTTATGACGGCTACTGGTTTTACAAAGTAAGTAATTATTATAAGTATGAGCACGAAAAAAAGGCCCGCATAAGCATTTCGGGGCTCCACGAATTTATACGAAACGAAGTGGCAAAGCTTACGGCAACCGATATACGGCAGTGTCAAATAATTGACGCCCATTATTTTAAGGGCCGTTCTTCGGCAAAAGAAATGGGCGAAAAGGTGCAGAGCGAGCGGGTCTTTGAAGATATCCTGATGCGGGAAAATATTGTGACCCATTATCTGCCCCTGCGGTACAACGAAAATAACGTGGCCCAGGAAAAGGGCATCGACGTGTGGCTTGCCCTGGAATCCTATGAACTTGCCATCTACAAGCATTTTGACATTCTGGTACTGGTGGGGGGCGACGGTGACTATGTCCCCCTGGTCCGCAAACTTCATACCCTGGGAACCCAGGTGCTGCTGATAAGCTGGGATTTTTCCTACCATAATGAAAGCGGAGAAATGGTGGAAACCAAGACATCCCGGCAATTGCAGGAAGAGGTATTCTGTTCCGTTCCCATGCATCAACGGATCGAACAAAACAACGACGACTATGTAAAAAACCTCTTTGTGCCCGACCGGAATTTTGACCGGGCCCAAGCCCAGGTAAACTTTAAGCCCGGCAGCGCCGGTTTTTCCGAGACCGTACAGGAATATACCTCCACGATCTTTAGTCTTAATGCCAACGGATTTGGCTTTATTAAAGACGAGGGACAGAACAATGTTTTTTTTCATTACAGCACCGTTACCAATAAGGATTTCTCCGAACTCCAATCCGGCATGCGGGTCCGTTATCAACTGGAAGAAGACCCGGAACGATCCCGCCGGGAAGGGGAACGGCGTTACCGGGCCTGCCGGGTTACGGTGATAGAATAGCCGGCGGCAGGGCCTCTTTTTCCCGCATCAGGCAATGGAAATGACTTTTACGGACAGGAATTTTACCTAAAAATGGCAACAGACCCCACAGTTAAATAACTTCCTATCGAACGAGCCTCCGTTCGAACAAAGGCAAAGCTTAAGATACCGCAGAGCTCTGCTCTGCGGAGGCCCATTAAGGCGGTACCGACGAGGAACAGGGCAGACCGCAGAGGCATTTGCCGCAGACATCGGCAAAGCCTGTGGCGTGGTGGATCCTGGCGTTTTCGAGGCAGCGGTCATAGCAGATGCGGCGGTTAAAGACGCCGTCTGCATAAGCCCCGGCGGGACATTTCTTTTGGCAGAGGCCGCAGCTGCCCTTCCGCCGGTGAAGGCAGTATTCGGCGGCGCCTTCCGGGCCGGCAGAGACGGACGGTCCCGGCGCCCAGCCGGTGACCAAACTGCCAAAGCGGCCGCAGCAGCCCCTTTCGGTAATAAGCATGTTATTGATGCCGAAACTACCCAGGCCGGCGATATGCGCCACATGGCGGTGGGACCAGTCGCTGATAAGCCTTTCTTCGTCAAAATTATGGGTGGCGGGGATCAGGGCGCTCTTAAAACCCCCTTCCGCCAGCAGGCCGGCCAGATCCCCGCTGATGCGGGCAATTAATTCGTTGGTGTACAGGTAAGCCTCCGCCCATTCACGGGAGGCGGCGGTTCCCTGTGTGTTCCCCCCAATGATTCGTTTATGAAAGGGAATAAAAAAACAGATTACCCCCCGTGCTCCGGGGAGCAGGTCCTCCGGCAGAAGATGGGTTGGGGACACCTGTTTTTTAAGGGATAAAAAGCGTCCGTCTTCGGCCCGGACAAACGCGGCCAGGGGTTCCCCCCAGTACCGTTCAAGGCCCCTTTCCCTTTTGAATTGCCCAAGGGATGCGCGGATTTGCATGACGATTTTATTTTGCACGGTTTTGTACCTGTCACCCGCCTGCCAAAAAAACGGGAACTCTGCTTGTCCCCGGCAGATACCAGAAAGCATATACTATCCGGCGGGAAACATCAACTTTACCGCCCCCCGGCGTATCCGGTTTACGAAGTCCCGCGGGGCATACCTTGACTAGTGTCCTGTTGCACCGGTGGATTTTTGCATACGCGGAATAAGCCTCCCCGGAGCAGAACTTCGGGGTATTAGACCCCGCTGCGAATGAACTGCTAGCTTTTCCCCCCTGGATCAGCATAGAATAATTCTATGCGGGTACTTGCCAAAGACATTGCCAAGATTGCACAGACCGGTCCCGGCGCCGCCGTGGCGGTCTCGGGCTGGGTCCACCGTATCAGGGATATGGGGGGCATTACCTTTGTACTGCTGCGGGACCGGTCCGGCCTTGTACAGCTTGTGTTTAACGAAAAACCCGTGGACGCTTCCGGTACGGCCATTACCCTGGAATCGGTGATACGC
Source organism: Spirochaetaceae bacterium (assembly GCA_031277165.1). GTDB lineage: Bacteria > Spirochaetota > Spirochaetia > Treponematales > Breznakiellaceae > JAISLT01. The sequence continues at coordinate 3,165 of JAISLT010000043.1, read as the reverse complement.
GTCACGGGGACCGCGGCCTTAAACGAAAAAGCCCCCGGCGGAGCGGAGGTTCAGGGGGAAACCCTGGAATGTCTTTCCCGGGCGGCGCCGGATCTTCCCTTCCAGGTAAACGGCGACATTTCCAAGATGGGGCTCGAGACGATCCTGGACCATCGTATCCTAAGCGTTAGGAATCCCAAGGTCCGCTCAATCTTTAACGTTCAGGCGGTTATTATCGAAGCCTTTTGTGCCTACCTTCGTTCCAGGGATTTTACCGAAATTAAAACCAGCAAGCTTGTCTGGGGCGGTACCGAGGGGGGGACGGAACTTTTTGAAGTGGAGTACTTTGACCGAAGGGTCTGTCTGGCCCAGTCGCCCCAGTTCTACAAAGAGGCCATGGTGGCCGCCGGCATGGAACGGGTCTTCGAGGTTGCCCCGGCGTACCGGGCGGAAAAGCACGACACCCCGCGGCACCTTAACGAATATGTTTCCATGGATGTGGAAATGGGCTTTATTGAATCGGAAAAGGATCTGATCGATCTGGAACGGGAACTTTTGGCCCATATTTTTGAAGCAGTGGCCCGGCGGAATTCCGCGGAGCTTGCCCTGTGGAAGGTCCCCGGACCGGATCCGGCGGCGGCGGAAAAGGCCCCTGTTATTGGATACGAAGATGCGGTAAAGCTTGCCTCGGACATGTCCGCCAAAACCGGGGGGGGCAGAATTTTCGACATCAACCCCGAGGCAGAGCGGTTCCTCTGCGAATGGTCCGCCGGGGAATACGGCAGCGACCTGGTGTTTGTCAACGAATTCCCCCGCCGTTACCGGCCCTTCTATACCTTCCCCTCCGGCGCCAACCGGACCATGAGCTTCGACGCCCTATTCCGGGGCCTGGAAATAACCACCGGGGGAAAGCGCCTGCACAGCTACGAGGCCTTTGTGGAGGCCCTGCCCCGTTTTGGCCTTAAGCTTGAAAACATGCAAAACTATGCGAGCCTGCTCCAGTCCGGCTGCCCTCCCCATGGGGGTTTTGCCATTGGGTGCGAACGGCTTACCGCCCGTATTCTGGGCCTTGCCAATGTAAAGGAAGCCAGCCTTTTCCCCAGGGATCGCCGGCGGGTAGAGCCGTAACAGCGTGATCTGGGACCGCCGAAGTTTATTACGGCTTCTCTGGCCCTTGGTGGTGGAGCAGATCCTGGCGGTAACCATGGGGGCCGCCGACACGATCATGGTCAGTTCCGCAGGGGAAGCGGCGGTGTCGGCGGTAAATATCATCGACAATATCAATAATTTTTTTATCATTGCCTTTGTTTCCCTTTGTACCGGCGGAACCGTCATCGTAAGCCAGTATATAGGCCGGGGCGACACGGACAGTGCCCGCGCCGCATCCCGCCAGCTCTACTATGTGGTAATTCTGGCGGCGGTGCTGGTGATGATCCCCATCATGATCTGGCGGCGGCTGATTATCGGTTTTTTGTACGGAGCGGTGGAACAGGCCGTGATGGACACCGCGGCGGTGTATTTTTTTATTACCGCCGGTTCCTATCCTTTTTTGGGGATCTACAATGGCTGCGCCGCCCTGTTCCGGGCCGCGGGGAACAGCAAGGTCCCCATGCGCATTGCCCTGATGGTTAACTGTACCAACATTGGGGGGAACAGCCTCTTTATCTTTTATTTTGGCATGGGGGCCAAGGGGGCGGCGGTGGCAACCCTCATAAGCCGCATCATTGCCGCGGGGGTCCTTACCATAATGCTGGTGCGCAGCCGGGGGCCCTGCAGCCTAAGGGGGCTCCACCGGGTTTGTATGAACCGGGCCATGACCGGACGGATCCTTCAGGTGGGCCTCCCCAGCGGCCTGGAAGGTTCCATGTTCCAGGCGGGGCGGCTCTTAACCCAGCGCATTTTTACCCGCTTTGGAACCGCCGCCATCGCCGGTAATGCCATTGCCTCGGTTATTAACTCCTTTTCGTTTATGCCCGGAATGGCCTATGGGATGGGACTCCTTACCGTGGTGGGCCAGTGCATAGGGGCGGGGGATTATCCGGGGGCAAAGGAAAATACCCGCAGGATCATAAAACTCAGCTGGGCCACCCTGCTTATTTTAAGCGCCCTGATTTTTATTTTTCTGGAACCCCTCATAGGCCTATTCCGCCTTAGCCCGGAGGCCCACGGCATGGCAAAAAGTTTTTTACAGGTCCACTGTATCTCCATGGCGGTGGGGTGGACCTTTAGCTTTGCGCTCCCCAACGCCCTGCGGGCCGCGGGGGATGTGCGGTATGTGATGATCTGCGCCTCCCTTTCCATGTTTGCGGTACGGGTTACCTTTGCCTACCTTATAACCTTTACCTTTAAGGCCGGTCCCCTGGGGGTCTGGATTTCCATGGGGCTTGATTTCCTTGTCCGGGGGACCTTCTACCTAAAACGCTGGATCGGCGGCAGGTGGCAGGAAAAACAGATTATCTAAATGAGCCTCCCCGGAGCAGAGCTCCGGGGTATTAAACCAGACTTTCGAATAAAGAATTATCCGAATTTATACCTACCAATGGATCCGCTAAGGCCAGTGTTTCTACCGGGAAAAAAGTGCGCCGCGAAAAAAGGCCCGGCCATCCTTGGATAACCGGGCCTTTTTAGTCTTGGTGCCGTTAATCGGCTTGTTTAGGCTTAGAAGCTCCAGACAAAGTCTACATAGACCTTGTGGGAAAGAGCCGTGGGCTCTGAAGCCGGCCCTAGAACCCCCACACCAGTTACCGCCTTCGGCTCAAGCTTAGCCTTGGCCCACTCCAAGTTATAGGCCGCCACGACTTTAGCGCCTTCGGCTATGTTCCAGGTAATGCTCGGCTTGCCGCCAATGTAGAAAATGGATACGTCATCCTTAAGAACAAGATCGGTCTTATCGGCGTCTTTGCTAATACCACCATACCCGCCGTAAACTTCGAACTTAGGGACAAAGGCCCCAAAGGTGTAGGATCCCCAGAGGTTTCCCTTGATACCAACCTTGTAGTATTCCCATGTTTCAGCACCGCCAAGACCATATTTCTTAAGCTGTTTCTTCAATTCAGTTCCAACGGCCCCAAAATTGGGCAGGTTGATGAACTGCCAGAATTTGGCTCCCACATCGATGGCCCCCAGGTCATAGGAAATTACTTCGTCGATGGTCCAGCCGCTGTCTTTCGCAGAAAGGGTCGTGCT
>JAISLT010000049.1 GCA_031277165.1 Spirochaetaceae bacterium | reverse complement strand
GGTAAATTTCTCTAAAGCCATTTTTTATTAATCCGATACTTATAATGAAACCGGATAAAGGCCGTGGAACCCGTTGGGTTTTGCGGTCCCTAAAATCCGGCTCGGAACCTATGGTTTTGTAACCTGCGGTTCCCCCTCACCCTTTCGGGAACGGGCGGGTTGAGGGTTCGGGGTTTTTCCGTTGGAAAAACTTCATGGCACAATTTCTGAAGGGAATTTTCCAATGGGAGATTCCTGAAACAAGAATGCCCGGTGTCGTTGATGCTGGGGGTTGTTGTTTTGGCCTTAAGAATTCGGGAGAGTCCCGGGTTTTTGGGCCGGGATCGTAAGATCCACGGCAAGGATGCCGCGGCGTCTGAAACTGTCCATGACCACAGCCGTTGATATGGTGAGGGTTATTAAATATTGGACGGACGGTTTGGCGCCGGAAAAGCCAAAGGAGTGTATATGATTATTAATCACAACTTAAGTGCGATGTTTGCCGACAGGTCTCTCAAGGTTACTCAGACGTATTTGGACAAAAATATGGAGAAACTGTCGAGCGGATTACGCATTAACCGCGCCGGTGATGATGCTTCGGGGCTTGCTGTTTCCGAAAAAATGCGCAGCCAGATTCGGGGTTTGAACATGGCATCTTTTAATGCCCAGAATGGTATTTCATTCATTCAAACCACGGAAGGTTATCTTCAGGAAACCCAGGACATCATGCAGCGTATCCGCGAACTGGCCGTACAGTCAGCGAACGGTATCTATACCGCTGAGGACCGGATGTACATTCAGGTCGAAGTCTCCGCCTTAATTGACGAAGTAGACCGGATTGCCTCCCACGCCCAGTTTAACGGTATGAATATGCTGACCGGACGGTTTGGCCGCATGGGCGGCGAGAATGTGGTTACCGCTTCCATGTGGTTCCATATTGGTGCAAACATGGATCAGCGGGAGCAGGTGTTTATCGGAACCATGACTGCCAAGGGACTTGGAGTCCGTAATGTAGGGGACGATACTATTCTTTCGCTGTCCGAACCGGACAGCGCCAACCGTGCCATTGGAACCCTCGACGAAGCGCTGAAAAAGATCAACAAACAAAGAGCTGATCTTGGCTCCTACCAGAACCGCCTGGAACACGCTGTCCGCGGCCTCGATATTGGGGCAGAAAATCTGCAAGCCTCCGAATCCCGCATCCGGGATACCAACATGGCGAACGAGATGGTTACTTATACCAAGAACCAGATCCTCAACCAGGCCGGAACCGCGATGCTGGCCCAGGCCAATCAGAAAGGGCAGACAGTACTCCAGCTTCTGCAGTAGTTTTAATACCGGTCAAAGCCGCCGCATGGATAAATTATCTGCGTCATAACAGACATAAGCCGGGCGGCCCAGGCCGGGAACAACTTCTACAGAGACGTTTCCGGAGTTTCTCAACGGAGAAACTCCTAAGCAAAACCGTACTGCGGTTTTGTCGGGAAGGCGCCCTTCCGGCCAGGCCGGAAGGGCTTTTTTAATGCCCTGGTAGTTACTTGCTCATGGCCTGCCAATGGCCCTTCCATTCGGCGGGATGGTCCCGGTAGTAACGGCACTGTTCGGCGTAAAAAAAACTGGGTTTATCTGTTTCGGCCAGGGCCTCAAAGCGGGGGAGGGCCCCGGCAAAGTCGCCCTGATAAAACCGGTCCCGGGCGGCGTCGAATTTTTTTAGGATATCCGCTTTACCCTGGAAGACCCTTTCGGGCATGGGCTCAAAAACGACAACCGCTTCCTTTTTTCCCACCACCGCGACCTGGGCCAGTTTGCGTCCGAAAAAAGGCCGGGCCCGGACCGCCTGATTAAAGGTCGCTTCGGTACACATAAGGTAGGTACCGAATTGTTTGTTTAAGCCCTCAAGCCGGGCGGCAAGGTTCACCGAATCCCCCAGCATGGTATAATCAAAACGTTTGGCGGAACCCATGTTCCCCACCACGGCGTACCCCGTGTTCAACCCAATCCGGGTTAAAAGACGGCAGCCGTATTTTTCATTAAAAAATTCCTGGCGCTTCTCCAGTTTTTCCTGGCACAACATGGAGGCTTCCAAAGCCCGGGCGGCATGATCATCATAATCTACCGGAGCGTTCCAAAAGGCGATGATGGCGTCCCCTTCATATTTATCAATGGTGCCCCCGGAATCCAGGATGGTGTCGGTCATAAAGGAAAGATAATCATTTAACAGTTCCGTAAGTTTTGAGGGGTCCAGTTTTTCGGATATGGTGGTAAAACCCTGGACATCGGAAAAAAAGATGCTGATCTCCCGGCGCTCCCCTCCCAGGGAAAGCCGTTCCGGGTTTGCCAGCAGTTGATCAATCACCGTGGGGCTTAAGTACTGGCTAAAGGCGGTTTTGATAAACCGTTTCTGGCTGCCTTCGGTTGCGTAATTATAGATCACCGACGCCAGAAAGGCGGTGAGGATCCCGGTCAGGGGAGCCGCCAGGGGGACCTTCATATTTAAAGCGTAATAGGCCCCCGCGCCCAGGCCGATGATGAGGATAAAAACAACGAAGGCGCTCCCCACCGCCAGGGGAATACGGCTGGTAAAAAGGGTTATGAGGATAATCAGGATGAGGGGTAGGGCGATAAAGAGAAGGTCCCCCCAGAGGGGGCTTTCCCGGATAAAGTCCTGGCGGAGGATATTGTCCAGCATGGTGATATGCATCCCCACCCCGGGATAGACCGATGAGATGGGGGTGTTGAAGATATCAAAAAGCCCCGGGGCATAATACCCAAAGAAAACATACTTTCCGGCGAAATCCTCCGGGGGAAGGAGGGGCGGCTGTCCCTGCTTCAGGGCCCCGGCGCTTTGCAGAATTTCCCCGGCACTGTAGGGAATGTACCGTCCCAGATTCCCCCGGAAATTGAGGAGGCTTTTCCCCTCCCTGTCCACCGGGATAGTGTAGGCTCCCCAGCGGAGGGCCTGTTTTTCCCGGTCGTAGACAATCCGCCTGTCCCCGCCCCGGACGAGGATGGAGGCCGCCGAAAGACCCGGTACGGCCTTGCCGTCGAAAAGGTAAAAGAGGCTGCCCCGGCGGAGGGTGTTATCGGAATCGTGGATCCCCGTAATATTGCCCATGGCCCCCGCGGTTTCCCGGAGTCCCGGAATGGGGAACTGGGCACCGATTTGGCCGCCGGATACATCGCCGGCGGAGAGGCGGTACTTTTCCAGCAGGGGGCCGAAACCCTCGGGTTCCAAAAGGGGGACATCCGCATTGGGGAGCCAGGAAAAGGTGTTTCCCGTCTGGGAACTAAAAAAAACGGTTTGGACCACCCGGCCAAAATCCGCGGAGGCCCGGACAAATTCGGCGTCGTCCCCGGGGCCGTAGACCGAAGGTTCAGAAAAGATAACGTCAAAGGTTACCGACCCGGCGCCGGCCAGGTTCATATAATCCACGAATTCGGCGTAGGCCCGCCGGGGCCAGGGCCAGGACCAGCCCCGTTCCTTCTGGGCCCAGTCAATGCTTGCCTGATCCAGGAGGACCAAAATAATATCCTCCGACGGAGCGGCGGCCTCCGCAAAGAGGCGGACCCGGAAGTCGTAGGTTTTATATTCCCAATACTCAAATAGTCCCGCAAAATGGGCGGCAAAAATAAGCGCCCCCACGGAAAGCACCATAAAAAGGGCGGCAAATCTTTTTTTAACTCCGCCGGAATTCCGCTTCATGGTTTGATCCCCCTCTGCTTCGGGCGGACTTAGCGCAGGGAATTATAACGCTGCCGGCGGAACTGCCGGGTATCCGGTACCGAATATTTTTTTACGCTTTTTTCCGCGTTGGCTATCCGCTGGGCCGGGGCGGGATGGGTTTTGTTAAACCCGCCGGAGGAACGGGGCTGATTTTGTTCCAGGGCCCTGAGCATATCAATGAGGCTTGAAGGCTCGTAACCGGCGGAGGCCATCAGGAAGAGGGCCAAGGTATCGGCCTCGAATTCCTGTTCCTGGGAATAACCGTTATTGATCAGGGTGCCTACAATTTCCCCCACCGATTCGTCAAAGATATCCGTCAGATCCTTCAGACTGGTGTTTTGGGCGGCGGCGATTTCCGCCGCGGAGGTTCCGGTTACCATAATAGCCTGGGTTATCCTGCTGGTCCTTATGGCTTTAATGCTGTGTTGAAGCTGAATATGGGCGATTTCGTGGGCAATAACCGCCGCCAGGGCGTCTTCGGAACCGGCGCAGTTCAGGAGCCCCCGGGTAATAAAAATATGCCCCCCCGAAGTAGCAAAGGCGTTGATCTCGCCGCTGTCCAGGATCATCACATGATAACCGTTGTAGATATCCGGTTTTGGAGAATTGATCACCAGGGCGCCGCAGATCCGGTTAAGGTAATTCGACAATCCCGGATTTCCGGTATAGCCCTTATAGGCCGCCAGGATATTTGCCCCCACCGCCCGGCCGATATAATATTCCTGCTCCGGGGTTATTTCCTCCGCCGCCCTGCCGATGGCCTCCCCCGACCGGGTGATGGCATCGGCAGTACCCTGATCTATCATCCCCAGGGCGCTCGCCACCTGCGCCCCGGTTCCGGCGGCGGTGGCAACACCGGCGCAGGAACCCAGGAGGATCCCCGCCCCTGCGGCCAGAACGGATAGCATGGTGAAAGGTCTGTTCATTCGTTATCCCCCATGGCAAGATGGCCTTCCTGCAGAAAATTATAGAGATCCCTTTCGGATACCGTAATGGCCTCCACCGCGTTTACCCCGGCATAATTAAGACGGGCCTCCGTCTTATAGGCCTTCTCCACCTCTTCGTTAAAGCCCTTTCCGGCCAGGGCTACTTCCCTTGCCGAAGCGGATGTTCCCGCGCCGGAGGAAACGATCCGTTTAGCGGTAAGGTTTGAGGTGTTTACCCACCCGGCCATGGAATTTCCGGCCAGGGATTGGATCTCCGACCACTTCCCCTTGAGCTGCAAAATCCGCACCTGGGCCCCGTAGTTGAGGGTTCCCCGGGTTCCGGCAAAAAACCCCGTGGAGGATTTGACCTTTACGGTTTTGGCCGCCACATAGACGGTATTCCCCACGGCGAATTGGGCGTA